>JAVCCB010000050.1 GCA_030765685.1 Candidatus Tantalella remota
ATAAGGCAGCTTGAACAGGCATACGCTTTCAGGATACAGCGGGATCACGCCGTGGTCCGTATGCTTCAGGAGAAACTGGCTAATGAACGGGCTTTTGAGGCCAGGCTTAACGAGTTCATGAGGACAGAGCTTCTGCTCAAGAAGGGTATTATAGCTGACAGTGAACTTGAGACCAGGATAAATGAGTTTAACAGTGAGCTTGCTGATATTGTCAGGTTCAAGGAGCTTTATAGCGCCATGTTGAGGGAAACCGAGACCACTGTTAAAAAAGCGTTAAGAGGTCTTGAAATAAAGTACGTGGATCAGTCCGGGAAAACGAGGACGCTGGACCTTTCCGATCCGTCTAAGATAAATCCGGAACTTTATAAAAAGATAATGGAAGAGATAGAGGACAAATGGCCTTCAGTGGAGAGAAGTGTCGCTGACAGGGATATTGCCCGGATAAATCTTAAAAATATAAACATAGCGCGGAATATACTTACCAATTTCGAGATACGTCATCCTTTCGGATCCCGCGAGGATTTTGGTAAACGGTTCATAATAGGGTTTTATCTTAACATTATAGAGCCAGGCAGGGAGTACCGTAGAGACGGTGAGACAGTATCCGTATGGATAAGGGAGGCAAGAGAGAGAGCCGCGAGAATAAATTACCGCAATGATATAGAAGCTTTGCAGGAACGCATAGAAAAATATGCCAGTTCCATGGTCGAGCATCAGGCGTCTTACAAAAAAGGTGAGGAATCACTCGATGAGGCCCTGAAGAACTGGGCGGAATTTGAGCCGAACGCGTCGATAGTGCTTGGAGAGATGCGGTTCGCGATGCGTAACGCCAAGAACGATTTTATAGAGGCTAGAGAGAATTATTTCCAGGCGATGAGAGAACTGCAGATATATATGGACGTTCTTGGGGACGGAGAGCCTGTAGAGATGGATAATATGGAAGAGTTTATCACTCCGGTAACTGTCGCGACTAACGCGATGCAGGTGGAAGCGGTATCGGTCAACGCTATGCCGGCGGAAGTATGGGCAAAGTGGGAACAGCTTGCGCCTACCAATCGCACGGACTTTGGATATGAAGAGGTCGCCGATGTGACGACTAATTTCCTGAAAGCCGCCACGGGTAATGCCAACGGTGCCGAACACTGGGCGGGATACTTTGTATATACCGCGCAGCCGGGATTAAGGGGATACGGTCTCAAGGGGGCACTGAATCACGTGGAGCGTATGTCGGTCTGGGCAAAAGAGCTCACTCCGCAGCTTGAGGGTGTAGAAGTACCGAAGCTCTTCGGAAGGTTTCCGGACGCGTATTCTATCACGGACAGAAAAGATATTAATCCGCTTATAGGTCTTCTGGATTTCGCGGCGTCATATGAAGAAGATGTCATAGCAAGAGGTTATGATTCTATAGATCAGACAGCCGATAGCGAAGTCGCCGCCGCGCGAACCAGGAAAAAAATGACGCAGGTTATTGCCGCGATAAAGATGAAAGATTCCGGAGCAAGGGCCAGGGCTTTAGAGATGCTGAAGACGGAAATAGACGAGAAAGGTCTTGGCAGGACGCCGGATGAGTGGAATGACGGACTTTTCCTGGTGAAACCTTTCGGTGACAAGCTTACCGGAAGAGATCTAAAGGTTGAGGATAGTTACGGTGACCGTAGGGTTCTTGCTAATCTCTATACATATGCCGTTCTGCATCTTATGTCTCAGGAAGAAGTAACGGAATATTACAACACACTTCTTCCGGGACTTATAGATCTGGCAAAGGACATGATAGGAGACCAACTGGCGGACCTGCGCAACCTTCCGGACGGCCAGTCGGACTATCTCAACAAGTTGTACACGCAGTTAAAACGCGTTCCGGACGCCCAAAGGGCCCGCTGGGAAGGATGGATAGACGCGCATGAGAAGATGATGAGAGAGAATATCACTCTGGATAAAGCTCTGACCATACTTACAATAGCCAGGGAGAACGCGGAACTTCTGCAGGGACAGGGCATAGTGACCACGGCCCGGCAGGAAGGGGAAAAAATAAAGTACAGGGCAAAAGTCCTTGAAGCGCTTTCTGAAGTCAAAGGCGCGCCGATGAACATAGACATGTATCTCAGTATGCTGAGTACGTCAATAGATGAGGATTCGGTAAAGACCGGAGAGAGGGAAGATATTCCGAGGATAAACCTGATCCCGGAAGGTGATGAGAATACGAGTGAAGTCTGGACCGGAGGTCTTGATGAGAAAGGAAAATTCGACGGGCGTCGTATTCTCAGGTATGAGCGTCGTCCGGACGGCAGTTATATCATCAGGTACGACCGATATAAGAAGGCGTATTTTGTACCTTCCGAGGAGGATGTAGATCAAGGTATATACTTAAAAATAGCGCAGGTTCAGGCCAAAAAACACGGCGGGATAGCGGAAGCGCATCACGGACCGGACGGCGTATGGAACAAGAGCGTATACGGCGACGGGATGCAGAAGGAGGTAATCGAAGGAAAATACGGAGAAAACAACGATTACAGCGTCAGGATCCTGGGCTCCGACAATCCGGATGAGAACCGCATTTTCGTGTACAGGAAAGGATTTCTTGCCGAGGAAAGGGATCTCAAGAACAGGACAATAAAGACCATAGGGCAGGAGTCTTCCACATCCCCGGATGTCTATAGCCAGTTGACGACTAACAAGGCGGTTCTTGTGGAAGCCGGGATAGGAGCCAACATGGCGGGCAGGGTATTCGGTTATTCCAGAAATAACCTTGAGCTGCCTTTAAGTGAAGTAGACGGAGCGATAATAGAGAACGGCGAATATAGGGCGGATCCGTCATCGAGTAAAGGTATAACAGTACTTTCTGAAAGAAGCAATATAGAAAAAGTACTTACGGATAATCCTGGGCTTGCCCCTTCAAACGATACGGCGCTTGTTACGGCGCTTCTTTACGCACAGGGAGAAAACAGGTTTAAGACCGATAGCCAGGATAAAAAAGAAGTAACCCTCAAGTCTGTGGTGATAAAGGGAGCTAAATTCAATAACATCATTGCGAGGTACCTGGGGATAGCTACAAAACAGACCGGCGAAAAACATCCGTTTGAGCTAACGGATGAAGACACAGCCAATGATTTTGTCTGGTGGACGGTGCAGGTGTTGAAAGGAACTATACCTAAAGCGGAAAAGAAGAGCGATGTGTACGAAGGCGATGTGACGCGTGTCATAGAGAAGATGATAGAGATGGCTTCGTGGCGTGAGGTAAGAAACACCGCCGTATTCATGGCCACGATAAACAGCATAGACGGAAAAGAAGAAGAGCTTGTAGGAAAACTTTACAGGATGCTCTATAACCTGTCCAGAGAAGTGGTCGAAGGAAGGCTTTCAGATAAAAAAGCGAAAAAAAGAATAGCCGAAGAACTGAAGATAATGAGAGAGCCTATCGATCTGATATATGGCCCGCGCGGTCCGCAGAGTTCCGTGACTACCGAAACAGATGATAGACTATCTGCGGCCGGAGCGGATAAAAAAACGGACGCGGCTCCGGCAGTGGCACCATGGATATTCTCCGTTTTGATGGCGTCGGTTATCGCGAAAATAAGGAAGGGGAAAAAAGATACTGTAAAGTCTGAGGGTAAAGACGGGGCAAGCGCCCGGCAAGGGACGGGAGAAGAAAGTCCTGAAGCAACGGGCGGAGATGATGCCGCTGCAGACACTCCGGCGGTTACGCCTCCGGCAGCGCCTGTTACGCCTGTAGTTTCAAGCGTCGCGCCGCCGTCCGGACCGAGGGCTCCGAGACCGGCTGACTCTGCGGATTTCTTCGACAGGCAGATAACACACAGCACTAAATATCTTTTGGGCCTTCAGGGAAGGGTGACGAACGCTATAAAAGGTACTTTTGGAATGGAAGAGATACGGACGTTGTGGAAGAGGATCTCAAGCCATTGGAGCAATCCGGGGTATGAGTTCACAAGTACGGATCAGGAAAAAATAGCGGATTCCATAATCAATACTTCTGAAGGCATCATAAAAGAGCTTGACCGGGCAGACGCCCTGGCACGTCATATAGCTACACTTGACAACCCATCATATGCTTCATTGCAGGATATGTTT
This sequence comes from Candidatus Tantalella remota, assembly GCA_030765685.1. Classification (GTDB taxonomy): domain Bacteria; phylum Omnitrophota; class Gorgyraeia; order Tantalellales; family Tantalellaceae; genus Tantalella; species Tantalella remota. Next base: position 4,087 of record JAVCCB010000050.1, read on the forward strand.
GTCGCGCTTTCAGATCGCCTCAATCCGGACAATGAAGATTCCATAACATCTCAGGTGAAGCTTTTTAACAATCGCAGGAGGCGGGACGAAAATACTAAAAACGTGGGTGACCGGGCAGATGACAGGGCAAGGCTGCAGTCACTTCTCAGCGATATGGGGAATATCCTGACCGGTATAGATGGACACTATAAGAGCTCGGGGTTGACGCTTCCGGTTTTGACGGAGCTGATAGATTCTATAGCATGGACGGATAATGTCGTCGCGGCACGGGAATACCCCGCGCTGGAGATGCTTTACACGGAATATGAAGCTTTTCAGGAAAAGATCAGTAAAGAACTTGGCGGGAAGACAATAGATTTCAACAAAGTAACGAAGATCGCAACAGATTTTGACGCGCTTATCCAGAGCATCGTGGCGGATGTAGTTAAGAGGGCACCCGCTCTGGCTTCAGGGTTTGCGACTTTTCAGTCAGATATACACGCGTTTGTAGCTAACATAGGCACGTACGCGGCTGATCCCACGATGGATATGGGTATGAAGAAAAAAGCTGTTGAAGGTGAGGTCAAGGGTATAGGAAAAGAGTTCAGGAAAATTAACGCTCTTAATGGTTCTTCACAGAAAGAATATACAGGTCTTATGCAGATATTCTTTTTCGCCACTGCAGGGAACAATACCATAGAGGGGCTCGCGGTGCAGCAGTCCTTCGGCGCTCCGGGTCATTTTCTCAACAAGCCTTCGCTTACTAAGAATTTAAGGACCACGCTCAAGATAGCCATAGCCGAAGCCATGGAGGTCAAGGAAGATCGGGCGCATTTTGAGAAGTATTATATCGATAGGAAACAGAAGTTTGGCTATCCGGGTATGTCTCGGGTAAGTCTTACCATAAGGTCTAACGATGAGGGATGGGTAGAGCTTGAGATCCCGGATGATAAAGGTAACGTTATGTGGGAAGGTACGACTATGCGCAGTGTGAAAGGCGTATATAACAACGATAACGTAGTAGTAGAGCACGCTTCCGGAAGTTGGCTTACCAGGTTCGAAGATATGATACCTGTTATATTCGGCATGACGGAGCGTCTTAAAACGGCTGCTGAGATAAGAACTCATATCGCGGCCAATACGGGTATTAATTCAAATCTTGGAGATGTGGTAGATAGATATTGCACGCCGCTCCGGAGGGCGCGTGTGGATGGGTATACGACTCATACCGAGCATCAGGGTGACGATTCGTCCAGACAGCCCGTGAGAGAGCGTCTGGGGAAGAGCTTTCTCATAATATCGGCGATCATAGCAGTCAGTGTTTTTATATTCGGTGCTGCTATATTTCCGCAACTTGATTTTCTGCCGGCAGCTCACGAAGTGATAGCGACGGGAGTGCAGGGCGCGAAAGGAGCCTTCCATTGGGAGATAGGCGGATACTTTTTATCCAAGTTTCTTGTGACGATGGTGTTTTTCACTATAAGCGTTACCATGTTGCAGAAAAAATATCTGGCCACCCACGGGATGATGAACAAGGGTGGTTTGGCGCGCGTTATGGATACGGACATAGGCTCTGCTGTTCCCGCGAGGAGGATGGAAAGTGCCGTCCAGCATCTGAGGGCTACGGGTCATCCTAATTTTGACGGTGTAGAGACAAGGAACACGGCGGGGAGTTTGAGAAGTTCCGAAGATATGGTTACCGATCTTACCGCACCTCGGGGGATCAGGGCAGCAGGGAGAAAAGTCAGCGAATTCTTGAGAAAAAGTGAAAAACCTGTAAATGCCATAAAGGACTGTCAGGAAGCGGGGGCGGAACCGTTCTTCTTTGTATACCTTAACAGCGTGACGAGAGCTGATCTTGTCGCCGCGCTGCAGAGGATAGAAACCGCGACACCGGGAACACTGCCGGCCGGATTTCAGACATTTCTGAACGCCCAGGTGGCGAATAACTATAGGCCCGCGCCGGATGTAATACTTGTTAATAACGAGGATATTGTCGCGCAGATAGAGAATTGTGGTCCTGCCGCAGCTGAGGCAATATATGACGGTTTACGTACCGACCGGGACCTTTTTATACACATAGCAAGATGTACGCCGCTTTTCGGCGAAGCGTTTATGCTCGAAGCCGTAAACGTGCGGAACCACAATACGGATTATCCTAATCTTACGGTATGGCCGGCGCTTGTGGAACACGACCAGTCGGTGACCGACAGGTTTACCGAGCTTGTAAGTCAGGGGCTGATACCCGACGGCACGCATGCTCTTTTGTCAAGCCAGATGGGTGTTCAAAAACAGAACCTTCCTGAATTGGTGGGGGATGAGAGAAAAGGGACCCAGCTTCTTACGTCCGTGGACGGACGAGTGAAGAAGGGCTGGGACATGAAAGAACGTTTTGCGGAGACGAAGTCTGTGGCTACGGGTTATGCGATAAGCGGCATGGAGATCGTTGCCGAGCATTTAAGAACCAGTGGACAGGCGAGAGAAGACGACAGTATCCTGATGACTATACCGCAATCCCTGCAGGAGGCTGGAGCACCGGAGGTGTTTGAGATACTTGACGCTGAAGACAGGGCGAATACACATCAGCCCTGGGCCATAGCTATAGGTTTCCAGAGGATAAACACCATCGTTGAATATCTTCAGGAAGTAGTGGAAACGGAAGGCTATGACGCTGTCAAGCCCAGGAACCTGAGACGTAACCACAGGGAGCTTTATGATGAATCCATGAGATGGGGAGTGGATCTGCTGCTGATCTCTCAGTCACTTGAGAATTTTGACGAGATGAGCGGTAAGCTGGCACAGGCCAGTTCTAATGAGTATATAAAGGTACAGAAAGATATTTTTGAAGAGTCTCTGCTGGGTAAGGAAAAGCTTGAGGGACTTGAAGGCAAGGCGAGGGAAGACGCCCTCAAGAAAGCCTTTGTGCTTTCAGAAATGAGAGCCAGGATATCTCCTCCCGTACTTCAGGGAACTCTCAGGCTGAACCCGCTGGGAGATAATCCTTTTACGACACAGGATTACGGACCGTGGAACATGCTTAAGAGGGGCCTTGTTGCTCCTAGATCCGGTCTCACTCTTATAGCGGCTATTATTACCGCTGTGGCTGTCTCGACTGGCGCTTATGCGGCGGTACTGGCGTTAACAGGGTCTCAGGTAATAGGTTGGGTTGCTGTTTTTATAGCATTCAGCGTGGGATTTGACGCCGGTACATGGGCATCCAACCGCTGGATACTTGCCAACAGGCATAAATGGGAGTGGCTTGAAAAGTCGATAAACAAGGCGTCACCGTTTCCTTATGACGGGACCACTAATTCCTTCTTTCTTGAGAAATTGGTGGGAAGGGATATGAGGACAGGAGAGAGGACTTTCAGGGGTAACCTGGAGCATAACTTATATGAGCTTAAGAGAGAGCTGTATCCGCTCAGAGACGATGTTGCTGCCAGGGAAGCCATAGATTTCATGGCTACCTTTATACCGTACAAGACGCTTGGCATACACGACTCTAATGACATTATTGAAGATGCCAAGCTTGGTTCACTTTGTTCAAAATACGGTTACAGGAACATGATGATAGTGGATTATGGCACCGAGACGTTTGAGGCGAATCTTCCGGAACTCGGTTATGAATGGTGGTATCAGAGGTCCAGGTGGATAACGATCACGCCTATAGCCGTAATGCTCAGAGCCATGCCCGATCGTCTTTTATTCTTCGGCATGCTCGCGGGTATGGGTTTTGGCGGAGCTATCGGTGGTTCGCGTATGGCAGGCCTTTTGGGGCTTTTTCAGGGGTTTATCGGTGTAGCTATCGGTGCGGTGATAGGTGCCGCGCTGGGGTATCGCCTTGGTCTCTGGATAAGCGCGAGAAGGAGAGCTGCGGGAACGCTTACATATCCCGAACAGGAGATAAGTTTTGCCAAACAGGCAGGTCCGCATAATTTTCTGCTGCTTATATTCCTGCTTTTCGGTAAACCCGCTACTCTTATGACGTCATTCACTTTTGGTACGACGCTGCTTCTTGCTGTCGCGGGAGTTTTTCAGGAAGCCAGTGTCCTGGGTTCTGTTGTGGCGCCTTTAATACAGGCGGCAAGCCCGCTTTTCTGGTTTATCAGCAAGACAGCTCTGGGTATAGCGCTTTTCTTTATACCCATGTACATAATTTTTGAGATGTCCGTGAAGGGCGCGCTTTTGTCCGGCCCGGATGATGAAAGTCTTGTGGAGGACGGTCTTGACCGCATGAAAGAAACGGCCGAGAAATTCCAGAATTACAGGATATCGAGGGAACTCAAGAGGATCTCCGGTATGCTCCTGCATTCCCCGGGCGATAGGGCGGCTATAGATCGTCAAGTGGATGTCCTTACCGGCAGCAATGGCCAGGACGGATTGCTGTATTCGCTTTCAACTGCCGCCGATACATCGGGTCGCAGGGAAAGAAAAATATTTGATTTTGATGAAAGGACAACGCGTCTTCTCGAAGATGTGAGATCGCGAAGACGTTCTGATGATGAATTAAGACGTATGCTTGACCAGCAGTCCAGGGACAGGATGAAATCGCTTAACAAGAGCCTTGTACCCCGCGTGGCGGCTATAGAGCATATTGACACTATACTTGATGAATACATGCTGAGAGGCAACTATAGTTTTAGTGATTTTGACAACCGGCTTAAGGGGTTGAACCCCGCGGCTCTGGGTGTCAGGGGTGACCAGTCCGTAGCTTTCTTTGATCATACGGTCAATCGCTTCAGGGAAAGTCTTAGCTCCGCGGGTCCCTTGGGTGTTCCCGCGTCCACATTAACAGACGCGATCGATGTATTTAACAGCGAACGCCAGGCTCTGGATGGGGCAGTTGAGGCCATGATGACGGAGATGACGTATCACTATGATGACGTTACAGCGGGCCGCATAGATTTCGGGACGCGTACCTTCTGGCTTTCGACTATCATGCTTGTCGCGGCAGGAAGTCTTTTCAGTGTGAATCTTATAACGTTCGGTTGGTTTCTGGGCCTTTCGATACCGGCCGCTGTACTTTTTATTTTATGGACGGCCTCAAAGATGGGGATGAGACCGGTTGTAGGCATGATGCCGTATTATTATATGAGGCAGGCGGTAATATCCATGCAGATAGCCGTATTATATTTTCTCCATATGATACCCGCGGCAAAGATAACGGTGGAACAGATATGGGCGAGGCGTGACAACTGGTGGTCGAGGACGTCGCATGATGAGAGAGAGGTCCTCAGGTATCAGGTATCAGGTGCCACTCAGCGCAGAGAATATATGGCCCAGGTAAGACAGAACCTGAAGGACATGGGTGAAAATATAAAAGGAGATTTCAAGGCGAAACGTAAGGAGTACAAGCCCTTTGAGATAAGGTCGATTTTTGATAATAAGCTGGTAGCTTTATCAGTTTTTACAGTAGCGGCTTTTTCCCTGGCAGGTTTGTTAAGAGGTGCTCTTAGTTTTCAGGCAAAAGACAATGTGATCATATTTCTTGTCGTCGCGGTATTTATTCTGGCATGGAAAACGATCATGCTGAGGTTCGACGAAGTCAACAAGAACAAGTTCGTCGATCCTCCGATAGCTTTGTGGCATGCCGGTACCGCTCTCGCGGGGCTCGGTGGAGTGTCCATGCTCACAAAAATGTGGGGAGCCAGTCCGGGGTATCTGGAGTTGCTTCAGTTGATGGGACCCGAGGTTCTATGGCTTGACGTGACGCTGATAGCTGTCGGGGTGCTGCTTGTAGCGATCTCTATCTTTGTTCCCAGGGATGTCCGAAGGAACGGGCTGATGGATATATATAACAAAAAAGCGCTGTATGTGTTGATACTCGGCGGAGCGTTATACGCGCTTGTCTTAGTTCCGGGTCAGAGAGCGCTTCTTGCAGAACGTAAGATGAGGTTCGTAGATGAACATATAAACGAGCAGACATCTCTTTTTTACATGCTTCACAGCTCATCGGGCAGCACGTTCACGCCCGAGACCGCTACGTGGCTTCTTTCTACCGGCTTGACCGAGGATGATAAGCTTGATCACGTAAAGAGGATGACAGAGATCGTTCGTGAGATGAAGCGAAGGCAGGCAGAGGGGCTTACTTATGAGGATCTGGCGCAGGAGCTTATCCAGGCTTATAAAAACTGCCCGTATCCCACCGGGATATCTGGACTGGAAGGATGGATCAAGGATACGGCTCAGACATTCGCGTTGAAGGCGGGTGTGTCGAGCCATACGCTGGATGAAAGGGAGATGATCGAGTATTTTAGGAAGACTATCGCATTGTATTCTTTCGACGCCGTGAGTACAGAGCTTAGGAAGCAGCAGCTTGCGAAGGTAGTCGATTTCTCGGAAAGAATGGGATGGCTTGATGATATGTCCAAAGAAGAGAAGCAGGTTCTCGCCAGTCTGATCGGTTTTTCCGAGGCGCGACGTATAGGTTTTCTTGAAGATACTGCTGATAAGAAGAGGATGCCTATTACGGCTGAAGAAGTACGGGCTAACTATGATTATCTCAGGCTTCAGATCGAGGCGTACAGGCAGTTCCTTGTAGAATCTAAAGATCCCGACGCGAATGTGAAATACGTACATATGGTAGGTATCGCCCAAGATATAATCGAGAGAGCTGGTCTTTCGAAGGAATGGTATCTGTCGAATGTAAACAGGAGATCCTGTGCTCTTCATCTGTATGGGAAATCCTATTGGACCGATCTGGAGAAAGGTTCTTCCGGAGCCAAGCAGGGCAAGAGCTCAGAGGCTGTTAGCCCTGAATACGTTACGCGGAACGCCCAGACGAATACGATCGAAGCCAAGATACAGGTAAGTTCGGACAGGAGAAGTAATGTAGTAGGCCTGGATGTCAAAAAGATGCTCGGCGGCAGGGCTTTGGCTGAGGATGAGCAGATAGTCCTTACCGTGGCTGTCCCGGATGAGTTTATTACTAAAGATCCCATGGCGAGTCTTTCTATACAGGGAGTATGGAATGACGCTTCTGGGAATTGGCAGCATGGGCCGCATCAGATACTTTTTAGTGACCGACCGCTCGTTGCGGGAAAAACGCACATTTTCAATGTGACTATAAGCCCGCTTCCGGCGGTAGAAGGCTATAACTTCGGGTATTATACCGATGGAGACTTTAATTCCGATAGGGACGCGCTTGAAGTAGCAGGCGTCAGGATAGTAATAGGAAACGCCGATACGCGGCAGGACACGTATGGGGGGACGATAGTCATAAAGGGGCATATACGTAAAGCGGTTGTTTCCGATCCCCTGCAGATCGTATCCTCGCCGACTTCGGCTGAAGCTTTCGCGAGGAACTCCGGCGTGAATATGGGGTTTTCTTTCCACGATGTGGGTAAGTGGGGAGACCACGCGCATGACGGGTTTTCTTCGACGCAGGGCAGAAAAAAGCTGAAGACGCGTCTTATGAAGTTAGCAAAAAGCGGTTATACGAACGTAAGGCTTCAGTCGCTTTTCGGAGACGGCAGAGCCGGACTGGTTTTTGATGAAAAAGGAACGTTCGAAGGTTTTGACGAGTATGTTGAAAAAGATGTGAAGGCGCTTTTTGAGGTTCTTGAAGAGGTTCGCAAAGATTATCCGAGCTTCCGCGTGATGCCTGTCCTTTTCAGTTTTGAGCTGGCGGACGGCAAGTCGACGGAAGGTAGGTTCGTGATAGGTGAAAGGCCGGAACTCTTAAATAATGACGCTAACAGGGCTAAACTTGTCGCTGAGCTTAACGGGATCTTTAGCAGATACTGGGGTTCGGCGGGCGTATACGCCTGGGATATTTTTAATGAGCCCGAGATATCGCACAACAACAAAGACGCTCACGACAGGTCTTTCCTTGATATAGGACACGTTAAAGCTCTGGTGGAAGATATCGCTGGAAGTATTAAGGAGCAGAAGGCGCTCGTCACTGTAGGTAGTTTCTCCCGCAGCGAGATGATGAAAAACTGGTATCTGTCTTCTGTGGATATACTTCAGTACCACTGGTATGACAAGAATCCGTATGCTCAGCTTGATTTTCCTGCATCATGGGCTTCTCAGAGAAGGCCTGTTCTCGTTGGTGAGTTCGGCGTAAGGGGTACGTTCCCGGTAGAGGTTAAGAAGGGCGAATGGGCGAAAGCCGCGGAAATGTTCAGGATGAAAGGTATGTCCGGTGCATTTTTGTGGGTAGACGGACATGATTACAAGCCCGACACAGCTAAAGGTATGCCTACAGCGGAAGAATACGCTGAGTGGTTGCAGGCAAAAGCTCTGAAGGAAAAGCTCGAGCAACAGCAGAAAGAACAGGAAAAAGAGGCACAGAAGAAAGCTATAGAAAAACAGCAGGCCCAGACAAAGAAGCAGAAGAGGACAGCCGGTGTGAGCAGGATCCTTCCGAAAAGACCGCTTGTTTCGAAAAAAGCGTTCAGGGGTATGGTGCATATGCGCGGCAGTCACGGCTTCACTATTCAGGAACTGATGTATGTCGTGGCTACAGTAGGCCTTGTGTCTATAGTGGCTGTGCCAGTGCTGGGTGTGGCCAAGGCAATACTGCTCATCTCAGCGGTAGCGGCCGCGGGTGTGTTCGGAGCAGGCCTGTTTATCGCAGGCAAGGCGCTCAAGGATTCTACAGTAAGTATCCGCGTAAGAGACAGGCTGTCAGACAGGACCGGTTCGGTTATGCACACTCTTTTGCCGGTGGAAGCACTGGTTGTAGGGACTATTGTCACGGTGGGGATAAATTATGGCGTGTGGACGGCGCTTTTCTGGTCGAGTATAGGTGCTATTGTTTCCGGCGTGGTAGTATGGACTTTCGACCGTCTGAGAAGGAGACACGAACTGGAAGAAGAGAGTCAGCTTCAGCAGACGATAAAAGAGGCCGGTAATATGGCGGAAGCATTTACGGGTAAAAAGATGTATCTTGACGCGCTCGTAAAGATGAGAAAGCTTATGGACCGGACACACAAGCTTATAAAGAAGGACAAGAGAATACGCAAGAAGTTCAAGACGATCCATCATAATGTGGCTATGGGCCATGAAACGGCGATGGATCTTCTGGGATTTTTCAAGGAATATACGGTAATGCAGGTCATGTTCAGGGGTAAGAAATGGAACATGACCAATAAAGGTCTCCAGGGTGACGGAGCCTGGGGTTCTCTCGCGAATGACGAGAACAGGCTGGCCGCGGCAATGGACAGAGGGCTTCATACGTTCTATATGGTAGAAGCCGGGAAAGACCTGATTGCTGGCGATCTGCGTTATTTTGCCAACAGTCTTTATTCCAGGCACGCGCAGACGGAAGATACCAATGAGACAAAGCCTGACCTCTCTCTAGGAAGGTTGAAAGAGTTGTTGAAGTGGCTTGGAGTACAGGAGTTGGATGCAAAAGAGAAAACCGCGCTTAAGATGGGGATGGTCCTGCACGATTACGGCCGTCTTATGGAAGGTGAAGCTTCTATAAATATCGAAACCGGCAGGCTGGATGGTCCTACGGGAAGATTCGGTCTTATGCACAGGGATTCCGGAAGGTATCTGGCAAAAGGTCTTCTGGACGCTCTTAAGGCGAGCGAGCTGGATAAGGAGATCGTACTGTTTCTTGTAAAACATCACGCTACCTTGTGGGAGCTGTATTCTGAGAAGTACGGCACCGAGTTTATGTCGGATAACACAGCGGAGAACCTTTCGAGCGATCTGTCGGCATTGATGGACAGCCTCGACAGGAAAGGCCTGCTGGAGTCTCCGGTGTTGCCGGAAGATGTTGCTAGACAGTCTATGGCGGAGAAGATATTGGCCATGCTGGCTGTCACCGGCATAGCTGACGTTTACGCGTCAGGCGACAGATATTTGAGCAATAACTTCCTGGATAAGGTGGAACAGGTTGTTAATGAGATGACACCCGCGTTCCGCGCTCCGGAAGGCAGTCGTAAAGATGGTATTGTGCCGGATGGAACAGTATCCCGACAGGGAGACGGGGAGAACGATCCCGGCACCGGTGTTGGCATGAGTAAAGGGAAAGAAACCAAAAAAGTTATTCCCGGCGTAGAGATAGCTCTGGGTATGTCTGAAGATACGTATGTCGCCCTGAAGAAACAGGGTGACGCCGAAGGCAGGGATATCATTGCCGGGCTTATGAAAAAGACAGGCGTTGATATGATAGTACCCCTTACTTCTCTTGACAGAGAGGATATGCTGGAAGAAATGCAGGAGAAAACAAAAGGTATGGATACTATCTGCGCTATTCTTGATACTGGCGCGATCAATGTCGCTAACGGCATAGTGGATGTGAATGAACTTGAAGACATAATGGTCAAGTTCGTGTCTACCAGCCGGAAAGACATACTTCGCCTTATGAACCCGCGTCTAAGCGCCCTTAATGAGAAGACGGTCCAGGAAATACAGGACGTCTCTCAGCTTAAGAAGGTAGCCAGGATATACGCGAGGCTCTGGAATGATGTAGAGACTCTGGACCTTGTCAGCAAGAGCATTTACGACATGAGGATAAACAACAGGAATAACGATGTTCTTAGTGGCGTTTCTGTAAGTGACAATGTGACCAGGTATCTGACCGACGGGCCGAAAGATAAAGAAGCCAAGTTCGTCAGTGTATCTGCTAAAAACGCGGCGGACATGAGGTTTATAGCCAGCACATTAAGGGCTATGGGGATGGATAAGAAGCAGGCGTCCGGGAGAATACAGGTAAGATTGTCCGACGCGAATGCGACTAAGGCCAACCTGAAAGACCTGATGAAGGCTACAGGGCTTGATAAGTATCTCAGTACTGATAATGTGAAGATAGTATCGGGCGAGATGACACTTGAAGAGACCCTTGAGGTCGTAAAGGGTACGTTCGAGATCACCGACGCGAGTGAAGTAGCGATAGGTGACAGTGTGGACCTTATAAAGACAGATAAAGACAGAGAACTGATGTCGGCAGAGAAGGCCCCTGTATACGTCCAGATGGACGGAGACGGGATAGCGTCCCAGTTGCTCCTGACAGTGCTCGAGATAGTCGCTAACGACGGCAAGGTGCCGGCGGCCCTGGGGCAGATCAGCACAAAGGACGGGTACACCAACTGGTACGTGTATCTGCCGAACATGGAAAAGATAGATCTTGACGATCTCAAGAATGAGATCAAGAACTACGAGAGGATCTTGATAGCGGCGTAATGCTAACGGTATTACGCATGGAGGCGGGAAGCCGTTCGGGCCCCGCAGGGTAGGTAGGGGCTCGAACGGTCATCTGTTCACCGAATGGAGGCGGGGAACATAGTTTCCAAGCCTGAAACGCTCTGCGCCGGAATGCCAAGCATCGGAGCAGGGCGTTTTGCATTAAAAGCAGTGACCAGTGATCAGTGACCAGTGATCAGTTGCTGATGACTGATGACGGGTCCCTGATATCCCAATAGCCTGATCACCTAGTCCCCGATGTCCTGATCCCCAGATATCCTGAACTCGATACCCCGATGTTAGCCTACCTTGTTAGAGATTTAAAAGGTAGAAAATTAGAGGTTGAAGTGAGCCTATAGCTGTGTTATAGTAGGTATATCATTGGAGTTAATTAAAGAAACAGTTAGATAAGGCATATCCGGGGGGATAATGGCAGGGCGTTCAAACAGACTATGTAAGGTAATATCTATAACAATTCTTCTTGTTTTTACCTTCCAACAGATCGGCTGGGTTCAGGAAGGCCGGCCGGTATGGTCAAATTCACTTAATTCATTCAATATACAACCTCATGGTTCATTTCCCGACGTAAAGGTACCTTATGATGTGGGTGAGGTCAACGAAAGAGCCGATTATGGCGGAAAAGACCTCATTATCAATATACAGGATGCCCATGCTTCACTCTCCGGGCAGCATTCTATAGTAAATATACTTAATACTCTTATCAGCCAATATGATGTGGATCTGATCGCCCTTGAAGGCGGTTCGGGGTATATCGATACTTCTATCTTGCAGACCTTTCCCGACAAAGATATACGTAAGAGTACGGCCAATTTTCTGATGAAGGAAGGGAAGCTGAGTGCGGGGGAGTTCTTTGCCGCGACAAGTGACAGGTCGGATATCGCGTTCTATGGAGTCGAGGACAGTGAACTTTATGAGAAAAATATATCAAGTTTTAAAGATGTTATGGAAGAGCGGACAGAGTATGTCGGAAATGCCGAGTCTCTGATCGTGCAGCTGGATGCCATATCGGAAAAGGTATATTCTGAAGAACTTAAAAGCTTTCAGGAAAACTCCAGGAGTCACCGGACAAGTAGAAAGGGATTTGAAGAATACTGGGACAGCCTAAAGGCGCTTGCCGAAAAGAAGGGGGTATCTTTTAAGGGTCATCCTAATGTGAGGAAACTTGTGGAGGCTATGCGTATAGAGAAGTCGATAGATTTTGCCGAAGCCAATGCTGAGAGAAAAGAACTTATAAATTCATTAAGCAATGTCCTGGACAGAAAGACTATGGAGGACCTGGTTTACAGGTCCCTGCTGTTCAAGCAGGGCAAGATATCTCCCGCAGATTTTCACGCGTATCTCGATCTCGTGGCTTCGACCGGTGGGGTAGATACCTCCCCCTATGAAAACCTTAATAAGTTCATTAGATACGTTTCCGTATATGAGGACATAGAGATAACCTTGCTTTACAGGGAGATGTCCGATCTTGAGGACACAATAAGAGAAAAACTTTTCCGTAATGATGATGAGCGTGACCTGCATGCGTGGATAAAATTGATGGAGCTTCTGGTGAAGCTTTACAGCGTTGAGCTTAACAATAATGAATTCGGGTATATCGAGAATAACAGAGGTATGTGCGAAGCCTCGAAGATCGCGGCGTTTTTGAAGGATATCTGCCGGAGATACGATGTTTCTGCCGGAAAAGGATATGAGACGGGGCTTATCTTCGAGGGGATGGACGAGGCAGTGGTGTTCTATCTGACCGCGGAGAAGAGGAACAGGGCGCTTCTTGAGAATACTCTCAAGAAAATGAAAAGTGAGGGCAAGCATGTAGCCGCGCTGATAACGGGCGGTTATCACACCAGCGGTCTTAGGGAACTGCTGAAGGATAAAAAATTGTCCTATATGGTAGTCGTGCCTAAATTTCAGGAAGGCGAGGAACGGCCCTATATCGCGATACTTACCAACAAGAAAAAACCTTATCAGAAACTTATAGAGTCAGGCAGGTACCAGCTGGCAGTAATGGCCTATTTTGAGGATATGAATGAAGAAAAGTTCATAGAAAGCGCCATGTACGCTTTGGCGAGTGTTGCCTCCTCCGGCGGAGATTGGAAAGCAGAGGCAGGTATGTGGTTCTCTCTATATTCTCACGAATATGAGCGTCTTCGCGTCGAGTCGGAAGAAAAAGTCGACGGCAGTATAACTCCGGCGGAATTCGCCGGGATCCTGGGGACGGGGCAGGCCGGCTCCGAAGGGCAGCTCAGGATAGAGCAGTGGAACGATTCTGTGTTAGTTATCCGTACAAAGGACACTGAAACTTCATATTTTATTTTAGACCCCGGTGAAGGCGGCGTGCTGAAATCCCCCCAAGCATTGTCGCCTATCCGGGGGCAACAGATACTTGAAGAGATCTCTGCAGGTGGGAAAACGGCCCGTCAGGGATCAGGGGAGAGCGATCCCTCTTTCGTATCCGGTATGAGTGAGGGGGATATCAGGGTATTGATACAAAGGCTGAATGATGACAAGGAGCTATATTATGCTCTTGTCAATCGTCTCATGGGAGAGGAAGATGTGGACGTCGCGAAGGTCGTCAGGGCGCTGAAAGCGCGTCCTGATATGTTGTTGCCGGAGGTCCGGTCACATGAAGACCTTGCCATGACTCTTAGGGAATTAACGCACAGGGTCAGGACCGCTGTTAAGGATTCCAGGATGGTTATTGAAAAGATGAGTAGCGATGAGTCGATTGCGCGATATGTAACTGATTTTCTTGTTTCAGCCAGAGTGTATGACCCGGAACCGGAAAAGATCATGGAGGCCTTATATGCCAGGCTTGGTGTCGAAGTCATTAAGGAATGGGAGGAGATCAGGGCGTTAAGTACAGCGATGTCTTTTTTTGGAGTGCATCTTACTGGTTATCTGGCTCGTTACAGGCAGATATTCAGGGACGGATATAAATATTCATATGGAACAATTCTGTCAGTTATAGGACGGCTTATGGTCCTATTCTCTGAACAGGAAGGGATTTCAAAGGATGAGTTTCTGGGGAGATTTAACGGGACCGAAGACGCCCACGCTCAGATACTGGAGATAGGAGGGGGGCTTCTGCATCCCGTCCGGGATTATTTTCATGCCGCTGAAAGCGCCAGAGAATTTGTCGATAGGCCCGTAGGTCTCAGGAACCTGGAAGTGCTTAATCTGGACCCCTTGGTGGAGGAGGATGCCCAGAACGGTATATTCAGAGGAAACGCTCTGAAAATGCAAAATTTTAAGAACGAACAGTTTAGTTCTATTTTCTGTACGAATGTTCTTAATCCGGATTGTTATGGAACTTATCACGATGTAAATAAAAGATTCTGGGAGGAAAATTTTCCTGAGGAGAGGGCGATGGATGAAGGCGCTTATTATCAGAAAATAGCTCTCGAGTTCTATCGTGTTCTTAACCCGGGGGGGCAGGTGTTTATCATTACCGGATCTGAGTTCAATGAGGATCTTAATCGTATTCTGCTGGATGCCGGGTTTAAGCTGGTCTTTAGTGAAAGTAACAGGACAGGGTGTAATGTTTTCAGGAAACCTAAGGAAGAAGACCTGAGTCTTACAGAAAGACGTATATATACCATGAAGGCAATTGGCAATATCTCGGAATTTATAGAGGGGCAGCTTGCCTGGATGGAAGACGCTTTCGAGGGGATCTCTGAAGATGGTCCGCTTAACGCGAAGGATATCGTGTCCCTCAACATAATAAAGAACGGTATAAATCATATAGACAAGGCTCTTAGGGGGGGGCTACCGATGCCGTTAGCTGAAGACTTCAGGCAGACATTGCAGACCGGAGGGAATATGGCCGCATTCGACCTCCCCAACAGGATGCTCCCGGTGCTGATACTGATCGGAGATGTTTTGAGTGAAGGAGAGATGGACCAGAAAGCTTACGATGATATCAGGACGTCCATCGGATCCTTGAAACGTATATTGTTATCACTAAAAACCGCCCGGGCCGGAAGGATCTCATTCGTGAAGTGGGAAGAGGATCAGAGAGAACTGGTTAATTTTCGCGACTGGGAAGCATTGCCGCCGATCAACAGCATGGAATGGAGAGCGTTTCTTTTGCTGCAGGGCCATACTAGTGTCCTCGAAAAAGTACAGACGAGGGATGAGATCCTGAAATGTTTTGATATATACGCGAATGACCTGATCAAATTCACGAAACTCCATCTTGAAGGCAGACTGCGGGAGCCTGAGGATTCAGAGGAAATGAGTTTGTATGCTTACGCGCTTAGCTATCTGATGCAGGTGGATCCGGAGCGGATGCGTACCATAGGAGAATTCGCCAGAAAAAGAATAAGGGAGTCAGAAGGAGGCTATTCAGCAAGTTCCGCGTCCATAATAAAAATAAAGCAGTTGGTGGCGCCGCGCATGCCCTTGAGGGAATACGCGATCAAAGTAGCGCCCTGGCTGGAGGAAGGTCTTTTTTTTACGATACCGCTTGTCGCGGGCAGTCTTCTTTTCGGGTTGGATAGTGTGTGGACATTTACCGCTGTGCTGGCGGCAAGGGGATTGTTTTTCGTCCTCCATGAGGGAGCCCGACCGAACGCGTCCCCGGCGGAATATATATTCCCGCTTTTAACGGCCGGTTTCGGCAGCGTGTTATCTCTCGTACCAATATTTTGGTCGTCCGCCACAGCAGCCCCGCTTTATTTTATTCTTGTTTCAAGTATTGTTTCGTTCATAGGACATCTTAGCGGCAATATTCTCGCGTCGCGTTACAATATGACGCCGGCATCGCTGGATGATGACGAGTCTTCTAGTTCCTCAGAGGATGAGGAGAGCTCTTCATCCTCAAGCTCATCGGAAGACGGCGTGCCGCTGTGGAAGACGGAATTTTTTCAGGCATGGCAGGATGTTGTTTCTGGTAATAATGTGACTCATTTTGATGATATCCCGCAGAATCTCAGGGAGCGTCTTAACTCTGATCATGAGGGCAAAGCTTTCGTCCAGAACCTGGATAAAATACGTGCCGCCACCCATTATATTTTTGAGCATATGAGTGACGAGGACAGAGACGTAGCATTCAGGTTTATAGATAACCTTGTGGATGAAATGGGTATAGCCGGATGGACGCTGGATGACTTTGAGGATCTGCATGGTGTAAGGGCGCTTGTAAGGAATCTTCTGATAGTGGCATGCAATGAAAAAGCTATTCCCGAGCGTGTCAAGGGAGTCACCAGGGGGATCACCGAGGGAATAAGTCTACTCGCGTACTATATGGAAAGAAGCATCTGCGTAGCCCGGTTATACGAAACTATGGGTCCCCGGTTCAAGGAGATATCCGCCGTAACAGAACCTTCTTTTAGGGGGGCGCCCCAGGGAGAGAATGACCGAGAGTATCACCAGCGTCTCGCGGAACTGGCCCCGTATAACGATATTTTTTACAGGAACATACGCCAGCAGATGGAAGGGCAGTATCTTGAAGAACTTCCGGTGGAAGGTTCCCACATGAGAGCGTACGGGAACGATGCCCTGCCGTTCGTTGTAAAGGTGCCTATTGACGGCGCGGTCAACGTAGAGGGGCAGCCGGTGGATTTCGACCGGGACATCCTCCCGGGAGTGATCCTGGCCAGGAAGAGGTTGGGCGGACTGGCGGCGAATACTCACGCTATGCACAACCTTGCGGTAAACGTCAGGGGTTTTGAATTTACATTCCCGAATGTTGTTATTCAGTCAAGAGTGACTCCGCTGCGGGAAAAATTTCATGAACTGGCTGAAGAGGGAGATGATGCGTCCTTTGAGGAGATCAAACAGATCATAAGGATGTGGTGGGAGCTTCAGGTGGAGATGTGGAAGAGGGGAGTGGTTGACGCGGATATAAAACTGGGAGACAATTACGGGTATGATGAGCTTTCGGGCAGAGTAGTTATTTTTGATTATACGAACATTTACTCGGACATGTCAAAGTTCTGGAACGAAGATCATTACGAGAAGATCAACGACCTGTTCAGGCTGACGAACGGTCATATGCTGGAGCATGAGACCGGCAGTCACGATATCGCGGATCAATATTCCTATATAGGAAATGATGTGTTTAGAGAGCACGGTGTAAGTATAGCGGGATGGGGTGAGGATGTAAAGGTATCCGTATGGCCGACGGAAGAAGAGCAGCTGCTGGAGGAAGTCTTTGTCCCGCTTAATGATCCTTTTATGGTGAATTCAAGTGAGTTGGCCCGGATGATCCCAACATTGCGTCATATGCTGGTAGACGTGACATCTTCGGATGAGGGAACTTCCGGGGATGTTGTAGAAGAAATATTGAGTAAGGTCCGGGACGATATGTTGTGGTTCCACGCTGATCGGGAACTAGGGATGAGTAGCGGATCGACACGTACTCCTGACGGGGTCATGCGAAGGAATATGACTCCGAGGCAGGAAGAGCAGCTGATGAAGCCGATGATGCTTCTTCCCTTCGATGTGGATCTGTCAGCGGTAGCCGATATAGTGCCGCAGCAGATGATCCCGGTCATATACCAAGTGCTTTCCGACGGGGAATTGTTTTCTTCCCTGAAAATAGAGGTCGGAGATATAGACAGGGTTGCTGTTGAAAAAATAGCTCCGGCCATGGGGAGGGATATTGTTAGATTAAACATACACACTGGCGAGACAAACAGGCGGTTGTCGGTGGTCCTTTATAAGAGGGGATACAATCTCCCGGGAGTGATCGCCGATCCGTATGAACGTGTGGCTACGAGGATAGTGCAGCTTTACAGGACTTTCAGCCTTCAGGAATACGCGGAAGATCTGGGAAAGATAGGCGTTTCGGGGAAACATGTTATGTCGAGGATACAGGATGTATTCAGGGGGTCGATATATAGTGAAGAGCTGGAGCATTTTGACGCCGGAGGGGATGCCACGGTATATACCAACGGGGACAAATCTATAGTAGTGAAGGATCTTGTGAAAGAAGACAGGGATATTATAAAGAGGGGTCGCTTGCACGACGAAACAGAAGAGGGTCCCATAAACGGATATCTGCTGGCCAGAGAACATCTTGGGCACCAGGTTATACGGTTTTTTATAGTAAGAGATCTGGATGTGCGCATAAAAGATAAAGAGGGCAATCTTAAGAAGAAGAGGATCGAGCGCGCGATCATACAGAAGAGAGTGCAGGTTTTCTTTAAAGAGCACAGACATGATGTCCGTATAGGCAGGCGCCGATACATTGGTATACTCGCGGACGCGATAGAGAACGGGGAGATGGATATTGCCAGGATGCTCATCGATGAATTTTTGATAAGTATACGTTACATGCTTACAAGAGGCGTATTTGACTGGGACGTCAAAAGCGAGAACTACGGATATGATCCTTCTGTCGGGCATATAGGGTCGCTTGACTCAGGGAAATTTCAGGCGGGCTCGATGACCGACCCGTATCACGGGAATGTATTTTTGAGGAACATGCAGGCTACACGCAATGATATAAAAGAGTGGACAACCGCGATGATCGGCCGCCGGAACGCGGAGGAGCTTGCCGGGTATTTTGAAAGAAGGGTGAGAGAAGTCTTTAGTGTGTCAGATTTTGATGTTGATATAACGAAAGATATACGGGAGATACAGGAAGATGACGATTTTTCAGAGGTTATCAGGTGGGACCTTTCGTCCAGTAGGGGCGGGATCCCTGTCTGCTATACGGGTACGGAAAAAATGAGGGCAACTATGGCGAAGCATATAGCGGTATGTCTGGAAGAATCTGGCGTAAGGGTCAGCGATCTTGAAAGGTTATTTGCCTCCAGAGGTTTTCGGGAGACCAGGAATGACCATGAGCGGTCAGTTATCTTGGGGCAGCCGTATTATTCGTCATATGTGGACTATGAAAATATCAGAGATAGCACTTATGTAGGCATAAAGGTGCGGGAGATGACCGACGCTCCCACGGCCAGACAGGTGATACATAGCAGAAAATACTGGAAGAGAGATCTGTCGGATGAAAATATCGAGGAGATCCAGAAAGCTGTAGTGAAAGTTCTTCTCAGGTTTTATTTTCATACACAGGAGACATACAATGCTCTTGCTGAGCTTTTTGACCTGGACAGGGCTACCCGGGTCACAGACAGGCTGTCCATGGAACTGGAATTTAAGAAGATCGACAGGGATGTTCTTACCGATGAGCAGAAAAAATTTCTGTCCAATATGTTAAGCATCACCGAATACGGAAATCTGAGACAGGATATTTCGATAGCGTTTGATAAACTGAAGGAGGAAAGGAGATATCCTTTTGACGCTACAATGGATGATCTTGTGATCAGGAAAGAAAATAAGAAGTTTTATGCCGAGATAACTTCCTATGGAGGCATGGTGAGAAAGGGGCGCGAGGTGGAGGCGGTAGATCATATGCACAGGTATTTGCGCATACCGTATGAGACTATACTGGAAGCCCTTTTAGAGGAGAAGGGGAGGACACAATCGGCTATTTTTTGTGAGAGGCTGTATTATCAGGTAAAAGACGATACGGAGCAAAAAGACATTGTGCGGCGTAAACTGGAAGAATTGTATGCTTCAAGAGGGCGGGGCTTTCTGGGGGCGACTCTGGCTCGCAAGGGAGAAGTGAGAAAGGATACATATTCCATAATGGTGGGTATCCCGATAGCTGTTCTGAACGGTATGGAAGAAAGTGTTATAAAAGACCTGGATGCTATTCGTAATATCAGGATAGTCGCGCTTGAAGGGAATAACGTCGAAGGGATGCTGCAGCAGCTTGAGTGGGCGAGAAAAGACGCGTCGTCGATCGCGTCAGTCATGATCGACGGGGGTGTAGATACGTCGACGATCCATGATGTGGTAAGCAGGATGGTCGGGGAGGTCAAGGGGTATATGTTCACGCTGGCTCATCCTGATATAACAAAGCTTACTCCGGAGACCATAAAGGAAATAGAGGATCTTCCGGAATTTTTGAGGGAGATATCCGATAAATATATTAATTCGATGCATTCCTTTCAGATATCCAAAAGGAGCATTTATGAGCTTAGGATGGAAAAGTCGTATCAGACGTTCTCGATGAATTTACTCGCTTCAGGGGAACAGGTACCTCTGGAAAACGGAGTATTGCACTCGAAAAAAGGTCATTATTTTCTCCACTATGCCGATGGGAACTCGCTCCTGGAAGATAGCCGTAATAAGGCGATAGTGCCGCCGGGGCTGGAAATAATCACAAGACGCGGAATGATGCGGGTGAGTCGTGAGGAAGATCTACATAGCGACAGGTTTTTTGTAGTCGCACCCGACGGGGTAACGTCTAGAGAAGAGAAGAAAGAATTCAAAAAAGAGCTTATAGAATTATGGATGCTTGAGGGTGTAGTCGGCGAAGATGATATAATTTTGCTTGATAGAAGGGGAAAAGCCTACACGGCAAGCGAACTTTTTGCTCTGCATGTAGCCGAGGCTCCCGGTGCCGATCGCAGGAATTCAGGGTTTCGCTGTATCTCGGGTGAGCTGGAATATGACGAAGAGGCGGCGGTAAATGAGCTGGTGCAGGTGAACCTTCACCCGGAGGCTAAAAGCAATATAAATCAATATCAGGTTTTCGTTAACCTTGTTATGACTAAAGGGAAGAGGGCTGGTTTGCATTCAAATTTACTTACCCCAATGGGTATGGGAAGGCTATATATGTTCCTTCCGAAGGCAAATCCTGTGGATCTGGAGAACGAAATACGGCATTATTATGACAGATTTATGAAGGAAATACTCGTAAAAGCGTAAAGAGAGCTTATAATGTTTAGGTATAAAATAGCTAGAATATAGTATATTGACTTTTTGTTCGGTTTATTATATACTTAGACTGTGAGTAAAAAAATAAAAAGTAAGTATTTCTTGGATGAATATCCTAGATGCTCTGAAGGTGTATTTTGCGGTTATACAACTGAATAATATAACAGGAGAAAATCATGACAGTTAATAAAAATTCCTTTCTCAATAAGACAGTCAGCCTTGTGCTGGTTTTCGCGTTCGCGTTCTATAACATAAGCTTTGCAGTGCCTGAAAACAAAATTGATATCCCCGACGCGGGGTATTCTACCGAAGTAACGTCGGTAGAGGATATAGGCATAGCCATAGATCACGGGACCATCAAGTCTAAATATGACGGTGGTAACGGCAAGGTTATAGTGCATATACAGGATGCCCATTGTAACTTCGAGGCGCAGAATAATATTAACAGCATCCTTGAGCAGGTGACGAAAGAGTGTGGAATAGACCTTATATCCGTTGAGGGTGCCGAAGGGATAGTCGATACTGCCTGGTTCAGAGCTTTTCCGGACGCGGAGATACGCAAGGAAGTCGCTACTTATTTTATGAAGAAGGGCGAGATCACCGGAGCTGAGTTCTTCTCGATCATTTCAGACTATGAAGGCACGGTTTTCGGCGCGGAGACCAGAGAATATTACATAAAGAACCTTAAAGCTTTTACCGAAGTCTATCCGTATAAAGACATAGTCGAAAAATATTTCACCAATACACGTACGATAGCTAATCGGATCAAATCTATAATATATCCTTCTCAGCTTAAAGAAATCGATCTTAAGATACGGGCTTTTGACAGTAAGGATATAGAGCTCAGCGATTACGCCGCTTACCTTTATAAGAGGGTATCAAAGAACGATATCGAGTTGACAGACTGTGATAATTTCAACAAGCTCCTGAAAACTCTCGAATATGAGGAAAAAATAGATTTCGACGTCGTTGACGCAGAAAGAAGCTCTTACATAGACGTCCTCAGCAAGAAACTTTCCAAAGAGCAGATGACTGATCTGGTGACCCAGAGTATTAGATTCAAGAAGGGGCACATAAAAGCGGTTAAGTTCTATATATACCTCAGAGAGCTCGCCAAGACGAACGACATACCGATAATACAGGAATATCCTAATCTTTTTTATTACTACATATACACCAAACTATATGACGGTATAGATAATGAAGGCCTCTTTAAGGAGATCGATATTGTCGAAGCCCGTCTTAAAGAGAAACTGTTCACGGACGAGGATCAGAAAAAGCTTGATAAGTATACGGCTATGCTGGATATGTTCATAGACTTGGTCAACATAGAACTTACAAACGATGACTACGATATTTTTAATGAATATTCCGAAGAGTTCACGCTTGACGATGTCCTGGTATTTCTGGGCAGTATGTGCGACAGGTATAACCTCAATTACTCTCTTAACGGTGTTCCTGTTCAGATAAGCAGCAACATCCCGCGCATGATAGATTTTTACGAGATAGCGATGAAGAGAGATAACGCGCTTATTTCCAATACGCTCGCGCAGATGAAAAAAGAAGGCAAGGACCGCTGTGTTCTTATCGCCGGAGGATTTCATACCAGGGGTATAAAGAACCTCCTGGAGGAGAAGGGAGTTTCTTACGTAGTAGTTACTCCCAAGATAACCAAAGATGTCGATACTCCCTATATAAAGGTACTCACTAATCAGAGGACTTCGCTTGAGGACATAATAACAGAGAGTGCCGCTATGCCGGGTGTTGCTGCCAAAAATTCGAAAGACGAGATACTTCAGGCCAGGGGAGAGATGCTGGCCGCAGCGTCAAGGATGAGACTCGTACAGATGTATATGAGCGGTGATCCTGATCTTTCCAGATTTTCAGCTGCCGTCGGCAAGATAGGCGAGAACGGTATGACCTTGGAAGAGATCGGTGAAGAAAGGCATACGGAGATAGTGACAGAAGT
The DNA here is from genome assembly GCA_030765685.1 of Candidatus Tantalella remota. Taxonomy (GTDB): domain Bacteria; phylum Omnitrophota; class Gorgyraeia; order Tantalellales; family Tantalellaceae; genus Tantalella; species Tantalella remota. The sequence goes on from JAVCCB010000050.1 coordinate 26,927, forward strand.
CGCAAACCGTTGGCTAGACAGCATGGAATCAAAAGCTGATCCCCAGGTGTGGGCCCAGATCAACAAAGATTCTCTTATGGGCGCGTATCTTATGCTGTGCGAAAACTCGGGGATAACAGTTTCCAACCATACCCTGGAGGTTATTGCCGGTATTTTTAAAAACAGGTTCAAAAACGAAGAGACGACCGGTGCAGACGGTACACCGGGTGTGAATGCTATAGGTAAGGGGTTGTCTCCCGCCCAGGCAAGAGCTCTGGATAAGATACTCGTGAAGAGTTTTAAGGAAAAGACGTTTGCTATTAGACCGATATCTGTAGGTGACTCGACTTTTGATTTCGTCCTGCATTACGGTTTGAAGGAGAGGATAGAGGAGTTTAATAAGACCAGCGAAAAGGTCAAGCTACCTCTTGATATTCACGTACATCCGGGGAGGGGTGGCGCCGATTTTAGACATGGTCTTTTGCAGGGACATCTTGACGCGCGGGCGTATGCTGTGTTGACAGATCACGAGCGTGAGGTTGCGGCGTGGCATGAACTTGCGCATCTCGAGATGTATAATGATCCCAACGGGAATCTTGCGCAGCAGCGTGACGCTTTTATCTCGGCCGGTTCCGGGAATGAGGAAGATTTTGTTGATTCTCAGAAAAATTGTAACTCAGATTACATAAGAGATAAACTGGATCGTATCGAGATCATGAGATATAAGGCCAGGGATGCTTTGGACGACAATCTTTCACCGGAAGATCAGTTAGAGGCTATGCAGGATTATCTGAGGGCGGATGTAGACTTTGGTTATGAAGCGTACGTTGAAATGGAGAGGAGCGAGGCTGGAACGAAAGCCTTTGATACATTTGTGAGGAGAAATTTTTTCAGGAGGTACAATATAGATCTGATGAAGAATGCGCTGCTGATAGGTGCCAGTAAGGATATGTACGATATTATAGTCATATCATCCTCCACGAAAGCGGGAATGGAGGAAAAAGGGAAACGCTTGGAACAAGCTCTTTCCAAGATCAACGAGATCAGGGTAGCTAAAGGTATGGATCCGGTAATAGTGGAGTCTGTCCTTGTGTCTCCCGATGCCGGCCAGATAGTAAGCCATGTAATAGCGCTTGAGCAGCTCAAGGGGAGGCTTAAGGCGAGAGGTCTAGGGGAGAATTATCTCGAGGAGATTCTAAGTGAAAAATCAAAGAAGATCGCGTTCTTTCATGATGGAGGGCAGGCGTCACGATTCAGTCCAATAACCATGTCACTTTTTCTGCAGAGAGGCTGGCAGGGAATGGCCGCCGATTATCTCGGGTCTGACGGGACCACTATCGAAATGGATCTTTTTACCGCCTGCGTGCTCAACAGTCTTCCGTTCGGCGCCACAAACGACAGAGGATCGATAGATACTTTCTGGACCAGTCAGCTTATATTTCCGACCATAGCGCAGGATAGGACGGTAAGGAGTGGTGCTGCGTATCAGAAGTTTTACGTTCCGATAGATTGGCAGCTGCTTGTGGATGATCCGGACAAGCTTGCATCACAGTTGTTCCAGTTTGGGACATGTACGGTTGATGAGAACGGTTATGTGGAATACTTTTTTACCAATAAGGAAAAGGGAGCGGCTACGCAAGCAGGGAATAAATATAAGATAATACAAAACGCTGTAGACATGGATCCGGACAGAGAGAGTCAGGACCATACTATATTCGGTAAACTTCACGCATCCAAGGCTCCGGGGTACGATTATGGATCCTTTAGCATGAATAATGAGATGACTCTGGCATGGTGGAAATACTGGATGGAGAAAAAAAATGATCAGGGGAGGAAGATAGTTGAGCATTTTATTGCGACTGAAGGAGAGTATCCCGAAACAGGTTGGGAAAGAGCTCTGGATCCTGAATTTACCAGGCCGTTATCGGCGCTTTTGAGGTGGTTCAGTGTTCACCAGAAGGATATAGATGGCGCGGGTATACTTTCTTCAAAAGACCTGCAGGATGAATACTACTCCGGCAGAGAGATCTCTCCCGGGCAGGGCAAGCTGGAGCATGCTGTCAGCCGTATCAGGAATCTCCTATCCGACGAGATATTTACCGAAATGGGGGAGACAAAAGGTCAGGACGAGGCGTATGTGACCGAAGTCATAGAATTTATACTTCTCTATAAAGATAACAAGGCTATTTTTCCCCAGAAGACGGAAAGGAAAAAAGGTGAGAAAGAAAGAAATATCCCGGATTATGGCAAAGTAATAGGTGCCATAAGTTTGGGAGAAGAATGTAATTGGATGACTTACAGGGATGCCCAGACAATGGGAGATCAGAAGCTGCGCCTTCTTACAGATGCCGGCGGGAAGTATCCGGGTGTCGCAGTCTTAGGCAGTGAGGCTGATATTAAGAAGGCCAGTAAGGGGGAGACTCCGGTTCACCCGATACAGGTCACCGGTGAGAGGGTCCTGGGCGACAAGATCTTTGCGGCTGAAAAAAGAAAAGCGTTTGGTGTTAGCGAAATGGAATGGTGTGATTTTTATTATGACGGTACACGTTATGTGCTGCCGCGTACCGATGTGGCTGATCGTCCCTGGGTCCTTAAGGACGCGGAGGGGAAAGAGGTGCTGAGGATATATAACTCACTGGTAAAGGGCTGCGTTCTCCAGAAGGGGTCGGATATACGAGACAGCGTCGTGGACAAGTCTCACGGGAAAATAATATCCAGGAACTCATATGTCCATGATTCCGTAATGTCGGCGCTTAATGCCAAAAATAGTTTTGTTCATAAAGTGTATTCCCGTCGAAGTGGTCGGGAGAAAGAAGTGATAGCTAACGGGGAGATCCTCACAGATGTCGTAAGGACGGGACTAAATGGCGTTAAACACTCTAAGGGGCATACCCGGTTAAAAGTGCCGATGTGGTACATGCCTAAAATAAGCGATGGTCTTGCGATGGACGGAAATGAGTTTGACGTAAATACAATAAAAGAGAAACTTAAGGATGCGGGCGTAAGCATAAAAGATGATATGGCGAAGGCGGATTTTCTCAGACTGGCTACTCTTATATGTTCCGGTCAGAAAGAGGCGCTTGTGTATGAACTTGATAAAATGGAATCTACCGGTTACCGGCAGATAGATATGGAATTTGTTAATGGTCTTTTTAAAGAATTTGATATGAAGGAGGAGAACCAAATATTCCGACCCAATTCACGTGCCAGGTCACTTATGGTATGGACGCTCAAAAAGATCCAGGAGAAATATGGGACCGACGAGGGGAAAACGGCCGCGAAGGAAAGGGTAAGAAAGATATTGGAACAAGGGGTTACTATAGATCCTAACATTTTCAGAAGGGATTCAGTCAGGGCTGAGGCGGATCTTGAGATGCCGGATAATGTGGTCAAAGCTTCAGGGAAAGCTTATGTGGAACTTCTCGCGGAGATGTTGGACAAAGATGCCAAGGACGTGACCATAGCGATAGGGAGAGAATCCAGGGTAAGCGGACCGCGTATTATGCGCGCGTTTATAGACGGCGCGGTGAACGCGGGAGCCAGGGTCATAGACGCGACGAACGGAGCTGATGTCCTTACCTCCACACCTCTTATGTATTTTAGCAGCAGATATCTTCTCGATGGAAGAGGAGAGGAAGTAGACGGTATAGTAGAGATAACCGCCAGTCATCTTCCCTGGAAACAGAACGGCTTTAAGCCTACTGTGGAAACGGTGAATTTTACCAGCGTGGAAATGAAGAAATGGGAAGAAAGAACTCATGATGTCATGGATTCTGAGAAATATAGAGATGTGGTGACAGCGGAAAGCCGGCAGCAGCAGGTATCCGCGGAACCCGTGATAGATTCGTATTATGTGCTTCTCGCGGCGGCTCTTGAGGGTTCGGACGAATGGCTTGAATATGTGGACCAGGTGAGATCCGGTCCGATGAAACTTAAGGAAGCCATAGAAAAAATAAGGCCTAAAACGGAAAAATACATAGCTACAAAGCCGCTTGCTGGTATGAGATTCGCCGCAGATTCAGGGTTCGGTTCGACCGGTCCGATAGCCGCTCCATTTATGGAAGCTCTGGGCGCTGAGTTCGAGGATATAGGCGGAGTCGCGGAGTACAGTAAAAACAGAATAAAGCATGACGCTAATCCCAACAATCCCGATAACCTCAAGGAACTTGTAGCTAAAGTCGATGATTTTAAAGCTAATTTTGGCATGGGGTTTGACGTGGATGGGGACAGACTGGGTGTAGTTACTCGCAGGGGGCAGATGCTCAGGGGAGATGACATTTCATGTATCATAGCTCCGACAGTTATACGGGATGCCATTGCGAAGGCGGAAAGAGAAGGGAAAGAGGATTATCACCCGGTCGTTGTTATGAACGTTCTTTGCAGCGACAGGCTTAAAGCTGTTGTTGAAGCAGCGGGCGGTATCCTAGTAGAGTCCGGCGTCGGATTCAATACGGTAAAACAGGTAATGGCAGAGCACGATGCAGTGATGGGCGTAGAGATATCCTCACACATAATGTTCAGGGAAAATTTTGATGCAGATGACGCTTTTTTCGCCGTAGTCAAACTTCTGGGAGTTTTGCGGGATAAAGCGCAGGAATACAAGAGCAAGAAGAAGAAAGTTCCGGAAGATCTCATAGATGTTATGCTTGATGAGACGAACAAAGATCTTGGTATTACGGAAGACCATCATACCGGAGAGTGGCGTACGAAGATGGTATCAAATGACGCTAGAGTGGAAGTATCCGATGCGATAAAATCGCATTACGCCGAACTGGCGAGGACAAACCCCGAAAGGTATAGTGTAAGAAATACGCTTGACGGTATTAAAGTGGATTTTCTTAGGGATGGGAACCCGGTAGGGTTTCTCGCGGTAAGACCGTCCGGGACTTCTCCCGAAATGGTGGTAGTGGTGAATTCGCTAGTAAGCGATAATGATTTTAAGGCGATAAAAGCTGATTTTTTTGCACAGCTTAAGGTGTATAAGGATAAGGTGAAATGGACGGACGATGATGGTGAACCCAACCTTGAGCCAATGGTGTATTATAAGGAGGCAACAGTGGCGATAGAGGTTATGGAGGCCGCAGAGGCGCAACAGAAGGAGGGGGAGCTCGAAGGAACGCCGGGTGTTAATGCCATAAAGGGTGCTATCGATCCGGACACGCCTCTCGCGAGAGTTGTCGATGCGGTGGAACAGGGCAAGCCTGTAAGCGTTCAGGCTTATGAGCAGGAAAAGGTTTGGGGTGTGGATGGTATAGGTGAGTACTGGTACGGCGCCGAAGAGGGCGAGAAGAGTTCACAGGCGGTCGTAGGCAGTGATTCCGTACCGATGGCGGACGTTATGGCGCACGCGGCAGACAAAGTGCTCGGCGAAGACGCGGCCAGGATGTTCGGTCATTCGCTTCCGCTTGTTAAGATACTTACACCTAAAGGCAGGTTGTCGGTACAGTTCCATGACACCAAAAATGAACTTTGGATAGTTACCGGGATCGATGAGACTAAGGCAGGCGAAAATCCCAGCATAATACACGGTTTCAGCCCACGGGCTGTGGGGGTTTACGGGGATGAAGTACCCGTGGAATATCAGAAAGTACTTAAATGGTACGGTGAAGCGCTTAACACGCTGATCGATGTTCTGGAAAACGGAAGACAGGAAGCGTTCATGATGCTTAATGAAACGGGTGACGCTGTGATAACCGCGGAGTTGTTCGAGGACGTGGACCCGAAGGTGAAAAGCGCACTGGATTCTGTAAGAGCCACAAGGGAGAAAGTGGAAGCTTTTTATAACTATCGTCCCGTGCAGGTCGGGGATGTTATACCGATACCCGCGGGGACGCTGCATGCTCTCGGTGCCGGCATAGAGGTTGTCGAGCCGCAGATAGCCGGAGATACTCAGTCTTTGGAAGACGGCGCTACTTATCCGGTAAGGTATTATTTCCCGGGGTATGAGAGAACTGGCGCTCAGAAGATGCTTGATATCCATAGGGTAGACGAAATGACAGCTGCTGTGTCCGTTGAAGCCAGTCCGGTAGTGATAGCCGAGGATAGTACGGTCAAAGTAGAACGGCTTCCGGGAAGTTTTGAAGACAAGGGGCTTGAAGTTCACAGGATAACTCTTGCTGACGAAGCCAGTCTTGACGTGACGAACGTTGAGAGTTTTCACAATCTGGTAGTGGTCGAGGGAAAAGCCAAGCTTGTCATGGGCGGCGAAGAATACGATATACCTAAAGCCGTGCCGGGCGGTGATATGCTGATAGTTCCCGCTACCGCGGGAAGCTACAGGATCGTTGCCGAGGGGCAGACGCAGATAATAGACACTTTTACTCCGGTACCGGAGACGCATTCGGTAGCCGTTAATCTGGGTGAGAATATCCCGGGTCCGGAAGTACCTTCAAGCGTTGAAAGCGTTGTGTACGCTGATTTTCCGGGAATGTCATCCACTTTTGACCAGGTTTATCTTGTCAATGGCATTATCGTTCCGGAAATAATCCAGGGCAGACCGCATGAGATAGTGATGCAGGAAGGCGCGGTACGTATAGAGAGAGCCGATGGCACTCCGGTAACAGAACTGATGAAGGGTGAGAAATACGCGATGGATGGAAAACTGGGCGATTATAAGATAGTAAAGACCAGCACGGAAAATGCTGTAGCAAAGATAGATTATGAGAACACTGACGAGGAAAAGATAGTCTACGAGACTTATGCCGCTGTCCGTAAACATCTGGACGGGATCAAGGAAGACCGGATAGACCTCATAATGGCCGAAGAGATGTTCGTCCGTGGAGGTAAGAATGTAGCGGGATCTGCAAAGTGGGAAGAAGAACAGCTCAAAAAATATGTGAGCGACAAAATAAGGGTAACCACCTATAGCGCCCGTATGGGCCTTAAGGATGCCGCGAGGAAATCTATCAGGAAAGGCGCGATAGCTATACTTGTAGCTCCGGAGGAGAACATAAGGGAAGCTGACAGGTCCGACAAGAAAGTTCAGGATTTTCTTTATGGTAAAAAGGGAAAACTTAGGGTCATGGCTATCCCGGATATACACAAAGAAAAAGATCTTGAGAACAAAGGCTGGTTCTTTAACCGTGAAGTAGAGGGAACGGCGCTTCTTTTGGCGGCCGTCAACCCGGGAGACATAAAGATGGAAGGGGAAGGCAATGCCGCGGACGATCTTCAGAAACTCATGGGCCGTCTTACAGGCAAAGAGATACCCCGGCAGTTCCTGTATTACATGTTAGCCCGTGATGAGATGGGTGACGCTCTGGATAAGCTTCCGGATGAGCTAAAGGACGATGCATTCGGCTGGCTCGTGTTCCTTGTACAGGAGATGCTTCTTAAGATGCCGATCAAACCGTATACGGATAAGGCTCTTGAACAGCTCAATAACAGACGTAAGATCATGTGGTCTGTATAATATAGAGTGCGTAACGATAATAAAAAAGCAGGCTTAACGGCCTGCTTTTTTGTCTAGTGATAAGGTTACCGAGCGTAGGGGGTAGATGACAACCAAGGAAAAGTAAAAATGGAAAGCGTCATCCCCGCATGCTCTAAGCGGGGATCTCGTAAGAATGACCACTTTTATGTGATCCCGGATATCCGCTATCCTCCTTCGTTAAAACTACGGCGGACAGGAAGCGGATTCCGGGATCACGTCTTGATTCCCGCTTTCACTGCGCCTTCGGCTTGTGCCCCCTTACCGGCTCGCCTCGTTTGCGCGCATGGTGTCGTGGAAATGACGTTCGAGTGTCCGCGTCCCCTAGTCCCAAATCCCTCGATTACCTGATATCCTGACCCTGTTCACAGTTTCCAGTTTACAGTTCACAGCCTACAGTTTACAGTTTACAGCTTACAGTTCACACTTTACAGTTCACAGCTTACAGTCTATACTAGGACTTTATCAGAATAGATAATAGGACAAAATATGTCTAAAAATAACTCCATATATAATACCCCCGGGCTGAAAGAGGTCCTCGCGAATGTGCAGGCCGCGCATGATCTTTCGGCGAATAACGACAGTGTGAATACGGTCGTTATCGTATCCGGCAATAAGGTAGATAAGGAGAATTTCGAAGCGCGCCTCGCACTTACGAGCAGTCACATATTCAACAGCGATAACAGTACGTTCGTCCTGTCGCTTCAGGAAAAGACGGGGAAAAAGACCAGAGAGGGTAATTTCCTCGGCACTTTGCTGGCATACAGGTATCTGAAAAAAGCGGCGGCGGAGGAGAATATCGATTATCGTGATTTTGTCACGCTTGTGGGAATGCTTTTCGGCAGAGGAGAACGTATGTCGCCGATAACCCAGGCCAAAGGCTGCAGGAAACCGGGGACGGAGGTATCGCCTGCTAACGTAGTCGTAGGGGGCCAGAAGAAAGCGTTCACGGCCATAGAGGAGGCGCTGCATTATTTCACTCCTGTCGCTAAACATCTTGAAAGATGCGGTTTTAGGGGGCTTCTGGACAAATGGGGCGATGAGACCGAGATACCGTCGGCCGATATGACCGCCTCCGCCGACGGCGGTCTTTGCGCGGCCGGCTGCGATATCATCAAGATTTTATCCGTCATGGAGATAACAGAAGAGCTTGCCAAACAGAAGGACTGGGTAGTTTTTGACGATGATAACAATATGGCCTGTCAGATATCACGTAGCGATAAAGATACCATAATCGAACAGTTGAAGCAGTTGGGTATAAAACCGCGCGCTGATGGAAAATATTACGCGGGGGTAAGTCTTGGTCCGGTAGCCGTTTCCTATGACGTCCTGGATATCGCCCTGGAAGTATTTGAGAAAGAAATAGCCGCCCCGGGTGTGTATTTCGATTTTGATCCGTATTTTCTCATGGCGCTCGCGATGGAGAACGATCTCGAAGTATGGCAGACTGCCGTCAGTGAAGACGACGAACTGCGTGAGCTTATAGATCTTGTCCCGGATTTCTTTGAAAAGGTGCAGAAGGTAAAGCAGATATTTGAGGAGAAAAACGGCAGGAAACTGGGGCTTAAGATCTTCGATCTGGGAGCCAATGCTTACTGGGCGGACGTAGGCCAGCACAGCGCTATGAGGGAAAAGTTCCTTGATCTGAACGACAAAGGCGCCAACGGGATAATAGCCAGAAGAATAGCCGGTATCCCCGAAGAAAGGGATCCGGATGGCAATATTATAGTTGATTCGCATATAGCTCCGGGTACAGAGATAAAAGATTCTATAATAGTTGGAAGCAGTATTACTTCCGGTGGTACGGTCACCGGCAGCGTTATTATAGATTCTGAGTTCGGGCATCTTAAGATGAACGGAGCTTTTGCCGTCAGAAGCGTCCGCCCCGGGAGTACGGTATTGCCGAAAAACAGCGGACTATATGATTCATTAGGTATGGAGGAGCTGGTTTTGGAAGAGGGGATGAGGCATGTCTCCGTTCTGACTGAAGATAATACTTTCGGGATGAAAGTCACAGAAGAGACCGATCTCAGGGACAAAGACAACACGTATAACGTGCCCATTCTCGGTAACGATATTTCGTTTGATGAAGCTTACAATTTGATGTTCGGTGTGAGCATGGAAGAACTTGATAACAGGAGGAGAGAAGCCTTGGAAAAGATAGACATAATAAAGATGAAAACTAAAAAATACAAGCCGCTCAAGTTCGGAACCAGCGGCCTCAGGGATAAAGTAGAGAACATGACGGATATGGAATGCTATATAAACACCAGGGGTTTTATATCGTTCCTTAAAGAGCGTGGTGAAGTAGGCTCAGTCGGTAGCGAAATAGCTATCGGCGGCGACCGTAGGGGGTCCACGCCAAGGATAATAGCTTCGGTAGCGAAAGCTATTGAAGACGAGGGTTGCAGCGTGGCGTTCTGCGGAAGTGTTCCAACACCGACGCTGGCATATTACGCGATAACCAACAATATTCCCAGCATCATGGTCACGGGAAGCCATATCCCTGATGACAGGAACGGTATAAAGTTCAACAAAAAGTCCGGTGAAGTACTTAAAACAGATGAAGCCGATATTTTAAAGAACGTGGCGGTTGCCAGGAATGACGAGTATGCCACTTCCGACGAAGGATCTTTATTCTCGGAAGACGGGATGTTTAAAAAGACAAGAGAGCTTCCCCCGGCAGGCCAGGAGAAAAATGCCATTGATATCTATATCAGGCGTTACCTGGACGTGTTCCCGGCTGATGCGCTGAAAGGCAGGAAAATAGTCCTGTACCAGCATTCGGCCGTAGGGCGCGATATCATTAAAGACATCTTTGAAGGACTGGGAGCTGATGTGGTCGTTGTCGGAAGAAGCGAAGAGTTTATACCCGTCGATACGGAAAAAGTTTCCGAAGACACGAGGAACCGTCTAAAAGGATGGGCGGCTGAGTACAGCCCGTTCGCCCTTATTTCCACAGACGGCGATTCGGACAGGCCTTTGCTCGCCGATGAATCAGGAGAATTCCTGACCGGAGACAAACTTGGCGCGCTGGTGTCGGTTTTCTTAAGTCCCGATTTCGCCGCGGTGCCAATAAGCGCCAATGACGCGGTGGTAAGTGCTCTTGGCAAGAAAGGTATCCGGGTGACGCAGACAAAGATAGGGTCGCCTTATGTCGTAGCTGCGATGAACGAAGAGCGCGCTAAGGATCCTTCGGCGAAAGTCGTAAGCTGGGAATCAAACGGTGGTTTTCTTCTTGGCAGTGACTGGAAGATAGAGAACGGTACGTTAAAGGCTCTGCCGACACGTGACGCTGTTCTGCCGCTGTTGTCAGCTATAATGCTCGCGGTAGAGAGCTCAAAGTCAGTTTCGGAGATAATAGATGAAAAACTGCCGCCGAGATATACTCACGCCGACGTCGTAGATGATAAGACTCCGGGATGCGAGAAGTACACGGCTGAGATGGGCAAACGGATCGTATCGATGTTCTCACCGAAAGAAGATGCTATAACGCAGGCGGACTATACTGTAGAGGGCATAAACTCGCATCGCATCGACGGCAGCGTCGCCGCGGCCGGAGGAGATCTGTCGGATGAACTTGCCAGCATAAAGGATCATATTGCGAGGTATTTCACCGCCGAAAGAGGTTTCAGCGACATAGTCTCCGTAAATTTTATCGATGGTATAAGGATAGGTTTCGCGAATAACGATGTGTCGCACTTGCGGCCAAGCGGGAACGCCCCCGAATTCAGGAATTACGCTACGGCTGATACCGAAGAAAGGGCGGATGAAATAGTAGAGAAAAGAAAAGAGATCGTACCTCAGATAGTCTCCGATATGCTGGCGGAGAACGAACCCCGGTCGGTCGGAGCCCAGGCGGCAAAGCCCGCGCCCGGCAGCGATACTACGGCAGGAAGAGTTCTGGCAAGTGTGGCAGAAGGCAAACCGCTTTATTTGAAGCCGTATAAGGATCCGAAAGTATGGGGTGCAGGAGGCATAGGCGAGTATTGGTACGGATCGGAAGAGGGGGATAAAAGTTCTATCGTCGAAATAGAAGGCGAAGAGGTCCCCATGTCCGAGATAACAAATTACGCTCCGGAGGATATCCTGGGGAAAGGCGTGATAGATAAGTTCGGGCACACGTTCCCTCTGGTGAAAATACTTACGCCAAAGGGAAGATTGTCTGTTCAGTTCCATGATACGAAGAACGAACTGTGGATAGTTACCGGCGTGGACGAGACTGTGGCTGGCGGAGACTCAAGCATAATACTGGGATTTAGTCCGAGTGTTCTGGAAAAATACGGCAAGAACGTCAATGCCGAATACAAAAAAGCGCTGCAGGTATATGGTAAGGCGCTTAATGAACTTATCGACATACTTGAAAAAGATGAGAGGGGCGTTGAGGCGCTCAAAAAGACCGGTAATGCCGAGTCTGCCGCGGACATGCTAAAAGATGAGATGCCGCAAGCGGCTATAGGTGAGGAAATCTTGACCAGGGCGCAAAAAGAACTGGATGACTTCTACAACTATATACTGGTAACTGTCGGCGACGTTATTCCGGTACCTTCGGGCACATTGCACGCGCTTGGCGCGGGCGTGCAGGTAGTGGAGCCACAGATACCCGGAGAGACGCAGTCCATGGAGGACGGCGCTACGTATCCTGTACGGTACTACTTTCCGGGATGCGAAAGGGAAGGGTCTAAGAAAGAACTCGATATAGACCGTACCGACGAGATAAAAGCGGAGGTCGTCGTCCTGACGTCACCGGAGATCTTAAGAAAGGATGAGCAGGTAAAGATCGAGCGGCTTCCGGGGGATTTTGAGGAGAAGGGGCTGGAAGTCCACAGGATATCTTTGAAAAACGGCGCCCATATGGAAGTTTCTGATATAAAAAGTTTCCATAATCTTGTTGTTGTCGGTGGAGAGGCTACGGTTGCCATTAATGACAGGGATTATTCTGTTCCGCAGGCGGTTCCTGGCGGAGAGGTATTAATTATTCCCGCTGTAACTGGAAAATATACCATTAAAAGCGCCGTCGGGGCGCAGATAATAGACACTTTCATCCCGGTTTGAAGACTGCATTCTTAAGCTACATATCCAATCACATCAAGAGATATCATAAGGCCTTAAAGCTTTTTAAAGGACTTTATAAATGATAAGTTGACAGAATATTGAAATTCTTGTAAAATATTTGCGCTTATAGTCGTACAATAAATAGTAATTTTATCTACTAATTTAATAATAGGGACTACATGGAAAAAGCATCATTTTTACAGGAGCTCAATAGACAGAAAGTATCTTACCTGTTTATCGCGGTACCTTTCACTCTATTTTTCGTTTTTCAGCTTGCACCTGTCATAATCTCATTTTTCTGGTCTTTTACGGAATTTAACGTGGTGCATGCGCCGCGGTTCGTCGGGCTGGCCAACTACAAGAACATATTATTCAATGATCCCCTTTTCTGGAAGGCGATGAGGAACACGGTCCTTTACGTATTAGGTGTTGTTCCCATTGGAGTATGCACCGCGCTCTTGTTAGCGGTCGCTATAGACCAGAAAATAAAATTTAAGAACCTTTTTAAATCCATATTTTTTCTGCCCACGGTCACATCTATAATCGCCGTATCTGTCGTATGGAAATGGCTTTACGCGGGTGAAAAATACGGGTTGATAAACTATGTGATGATAAAGTTGGGGTTTCAGCCTATTGACTGGCTGGCAAGCCCCACGTGGACGCTTCCGGCGATAATGATAATGTCAATATGGGCCGGGGTGGGGTACAGTATGATAATTTTTCTCGCGGGACTTCAAACCATACCGCACGTTATGTACGAAGCCGCCGATATCGACGGCGCGGGGTTCTGGCGAAAACTGTTCAACATCACGATACCTCTTTTAAAACCCACGATAGTCTTCGTGACCATGATGAGCTTTATTTTCAGTTTTCAGGTGTTCGAGCAGGTATACATCATGACAAGCGGGCAGGGCGGGATAGGCGGGGTACTGGATAGCGCGCTTACCATAGTCGCCTATCTCTACGAAAAGGGGTTCGTTAGGTTTGAGATGGGGTACGCCTCGGCGATGGCGTACATAATTTTTATACTGATCTTCCTTCTGACGCTGCTTAACAGGCGCTTCATGAAGACTGAGGTGGAATATTGATACGCGAAAAAACCAAATACGGAGGATATAAAGCATAATGGCCGGCAAGCCGATAGCTATAAGAAGAGATTCATTCACTATCAAGACTTTTGTATATATTTTCCTGATAGCGGGCGCGTCTACTATGCTGGTGCCGTACCTGTGGATGCTAGTGACCTCCATAAAGCCGCTTGCGGAGATACAGTCGTATCCGCCCAGTTTTATGGTGAAGAACCCCACGCTTGAACCTTACAGGGACCTGTTTCGCATGATACCGATGTTCAGGTATATGTTCAACAGCCTTTTTGTGGCGGGCGCTATAACGCTTTTCAACGTTTTTGCCACGTCGCTGGCGGGTTATGCTTTTGCGAAACACAAGTTCTGGGGCCGGGACAAGCTGTTCTTTCTATTTATCGGGTCGTTGATGATCCCCTGGCAGGTGAACATAATCCCGGCTTTCATCATCGTGAAAAACCTTGGATGGCTGAACACGTACAAGGGGCTGATAATACCGTCCATGGCATGGTGCGCGTTCGGGATTTTTCTGAACAGGCAGTTCATATACAGCATACCGGACGACCTGATAGACGCTGCCAGGATCGACGGATGTAGCGAGTTCATGATATATCGTAAAGTCATTTTGCCCCTGATAAAGCCGGTTCTCGCGACGCTCGCTATATTTACTTTCCTGCAGCAGTGGAACAACTTTGTGTGGCCGCTGATAATAATACATACCAGCGAGATGAGGACAGTGCCGCTCGCGCTTGCTGTTCTTACGGGACAGTTCGGTGCGAATTTCGGGATGGTAATGGCGGGAGCTGTTGTAGCTACGCTTCCGATGCTCATAGTGTATCTGCTTTTTCAGAAATATATAATAAAGGGCATAGCTATGACGGGATTATTATGACGAAACCCTGCGGTATGAGGTATAATATATGATGGTTTTAGGGACTAAATTAAAGAGGAGAAGGAAGAAAGAATGAAGAAATCACTTGGTATTTGTTTTTTGGTATTTGGGTTATGTGCGATAGTCGTTACGGGTTGCGGGAAACAGGAAGCGCTTCCCCCGACAGTTTTAGATGTACAGGAAGCCGTGGTCGAAAAAACGGCGACCCTTGATATAGTGGAAGTGGCTCCGGGAGAAGAGCTTGCGTATCTTACCGTTATGGCGGCGGAAGCTTCCAGTTTTGATCAGACGCCGGATTGGGCGCCTGAACCGAACCCGATGTCAGCGGCAGACGGTGATATGCTTACCAGGTGGTCAAGCGACTACATAGAAGGATCGCAATGGATATCTTTTGATCTGGGGAAAATCAGCGTGGTCAACAACGTTATTACAAGGTGGGAAAGAGCGCACGCTACTGAGTATAAGATCCTCGCGTCTCTCGACGGGAAGACCTGGGAAGAAGTGTACCATGAAAAGGCCGGTAAAGGTGGCATCATGGAAGCGACTTTTCCCGCGGTTAAATGCCGGTACATAAAGGTAATAGGACTTACCAGGGTGAACGAGGATTGGGGGATATCGGTATGGGAAACCGAGATATACGGGCCTCAGGTGAATAATCCCGGCGTAGAGGTAACAAAAGACGCGTACCTGAGCAAGGGGGAGGACGAAGCTAAGGTTAAAGAAGCTAAAGAGACGCTGGAGAAGCTTGCCGCACCTGTCGTACCGATAACAGAAAAACCTTATCAGAAGGGCTTGGTATATACTTCCTGGATGTCAGATGAACTGCTTATGCCCGCGTCCGACCTGATGCTCGCTTATCTTAAAGAGTCCGGGTTCGATACCATAGCCATTATGGTTCCTGCCTATCAGGAGAATATCGATTCCACGGTCATATTTACGAATGACAAACCGGGCGGGGACACACCCACGGATGAGGCGCTGAAACACGCTATCACCAGTTGCCATAAATTGGGACTCAGGGTGGTCTTAAAGCCTCACGTGGATCCGAGGACGGATGAAGCCAGGATAAACATCATGCCGTCAGAAGAATGGTTCGACAGTTTTCAGGCATTTACCGTAAGATATGCCAAGCTCGCTCAGGAGACAGGTGTCGAGATGTACTGCCTGGGTACGGAGCTTGAGGCTACTACGTTTTCGGCGTGGGCCGTGCGGTGGGACCAGGTAATAGAAGCTGTAAAAGCCGAATATACCGGGCTTCTTACATACGCTGCCAACTGGACGGAATACAAAGAGGTGCCGTTTTGGGATAAAATGGATTTCATCGGACTTGACGCGTATTTCCCGCTCATGGAGAGCGGCGACTATACGACCTCGGACCTGGTGAACTCATGGGACGGCATAGCTGGAGACATAGAGAAATGGCTTAATAAAAAGGGATTGACCGAAAAGGGCGTTATACTTACAGAGATAGGGTATCCTTCAGCGGAGGGCGCCAGGAAACAGCCCTGGGTAGCGATATCTAAAATAGAGAGCCAGCAGGAACAAGCCGATTGTCTGCAGGCTATGTATGAAGCACTTAGTAAAAGGTCATGGTTCAAGGGTTATTATATTTGGCAGTATTTTCCTCAGGACAGGTGGAGCCCGCTGGGTTTCACGGTAAAAGGGAAAAAATCTGAAGAGATCATAAAGGGATGGTTAGTAGAGAATGGTGATGACAAAGAGGAGGTCGTACAATGAGGAAAATTATATTAGTAGCGGTAGCCGCGGCTTTTCTGCTTCTTTCGGGAGCATTGCTGCACGCGCAGGAAGAGACTGTTTTGTTCAGTTTCGAGGACGGGCTTGAAGGTTGGGAGATCCCCGACTGGGCATATGAAAAACCGGATCATGTTCAGCAGGAAATGGAAGCTTCCAATAATTTTGCCAGTGCCGGAAGTTCAAGCCTTGAAGTCCAGGCCGAATTTCCCGGAGGCAGATGGACGGGCGCTATAGTTGAGATCATGCAGTATTTTGACTGGTCGAATTACAGTAAACTGGCATGCGACATATATCTTCCGGCGGACGCTCCGAACGGTCTTAAGGGAAAGATGATCCTGACCGTGGGCGACGGCTGGAAATGGGTAGAGCAGTCGAGAAGTGTTATGCTTAAGCCCGGTGAATGGACCACTTTGCAGGCTGATCTGAAACCCGGAAGCATCGACTGGAGAAGAGTCCAGGTCGACGAGGCTTTTCGTTCGGATATAAGGAAGCTGGACATAAGGGTGGATTCCAATAATAAGCCCGCGTATACAGGTCCTATTTACATAGACAATATACGCGTTATAAAATAATAGCGTCTCTCACAAAGAGACATTAGGAGAATAGATCACGCTTGTGGAATATTGTTTTGCGCAGCATGAGTCTAAGAGTGCATTGTACGATTCTCTTTATGATGATTAGTACCGGTCTAAAGAAGCAGGCCGGAAAAAATGAAAGGAACCAAAAATGGAATATCTCAGGAAAAGCGGTTTTATGATGTCTATAATAGTCTGTTTTTGCGCTTTCGCTGTAGTTTTGGGCGGATGTGGACAGAAGAAAAATGAGATGACTATGGCAACAGGAACTACTGTTGAAAAACAGGGCCAGGCGGCAGTGAAGTCAGCAGTGACAGAAGCAGCGCCGGTTCCTTCGGCGGCACCGATAACCGAAGAGAGGACTTATTACGATTTCGAGGTGGAAGACCTTAACGGGTGGGAGATACCCCAGTGGGCGCTCGGGAAAGAGTCTTATGTCGCGAAGAATGCCGAATTCTCGCAGGAAGTAGCTTCCAGCGGTAAAGGCAGCATGAAAGTCGATGTGGATTTTCCCGGTGGGTTATGGACGGCAGGACTTGTTGAGATCCAGCAGTACCTGGATATGAGCAATTACCGGGTCGTGCGCGCGGACATATATCTTCCTGCGGATGCTCCCATAGGTCTTAAGGCAAAACTGATACTTACCGTAGGGGACAACTGGAAATTCGTCGAGATGAGCCGCAGCGTACCTCTGCTACCCGGCGAATGGTCGACGATCACGGCTAACATAGAGCCCGGTAGCTACGACTGGAAGAGGATCGTCCCGGATGAGGAATTTGCGCAGGATGTCCGTAAGATAGCTATAAGGATAGAATCAAACAGGAAACCAAAATACGCCGGCACGATCTTTATAGATAACGTTAGGGTCGGAAAATAAGGGAGTCTTGTTAACCGCCGTAGGCGGTGAAACAACAGGCAATAGCCGCGAGCAAGCGGTGAAATTTTTTTGCTCGATAAATGAGAACTTATGAAATCTTGTTAGTGATACATATTAAAAGTTGAAGGAAGTTAAAGCAACACGTATTTGAAGAAAGGGAGGATCATGGCGAGAAGAAGCAGTTTGAAAAAAAACACTGGTATTAAGGCAAAAATCATAGCGGCGGTAGCGATCGTGCTTGTTATCGGGGCGTTTTTCTGGTTCAAGTCAGGCAGGCAGGAAGCCGGTGCGATAGAGTTCCAGAAGGGTATGGGGTATGTCACATGGTCACAGGACGGTTACGGGACTGAGGGATCTGCCGCGTCATTGGCCAAGGTGGAAGGCCTGGGGTCGAACTGGGTAGCGATACTTACTACCTGGTATCAGACTAATTGCTGGTCAGGAGATATTCATCCGACAGAAAAGACACCTACGGACGAGTCGCTTATCAAGGCGATAAGGGAAGCGAAAAAACTCGGGATGAAGGTAATGATCAAACCGCATCTCGACCTCATCGATAAGTCTGACGGTAGCTGGAGAGGTGAGATAGCTTGTCTAAGGGAACCGGAGTGGGACGAATGGTTCGAAAAATACACAAAGTTCATCATGAATTACGATGAAATAGCTAAGAAAGAAAATGTGGAGATGTTCTGCGTAGGCACCGAGCTTTCCTCAACGGCTACGGTAAAAGGGTATCTGTGGACGAATATGATAAAAAAGGTGCGGAGCAAATATAACGGTCGTCTTACATACGCGGCGCACTGGGACAGGTATATGGATATAAGGTTCTGGGATCAGCTGGATTACGTGGGCATTAACGCTTATTTTCCACTTACCGAGAAGGCGGTGCCTACTGCCGATGAGTTAAAAGCGGGCTGGGTAAAATGGGTCGATGAGATGGAAAAGTTCCAGGCGAAGATACAGAAACCTATAATATTCCCCGAGATAGGCTGTTGTTCGGCGGACGGGGCGGCTATTCGCCCGTGGGAGCATTTCCCGCGCAGCGAGGTGAATATCAACCTTCAGGCGGACTATTACAGGGTCCTGCTTGAGACTTTCTGGGAAAAAGAATGGTTCTATGGCCTTTACTGGTGGTCGTGGGGCACTAACGTCCGTATGGGCGGAAAGTGGAACCGCGCTTTTACTCCGCAGAACAAACCGGCCGAAGACGTTGTGAAGGACTGGTATTCTAAACGCGTTAAAAGGTAAAAGTTACCGAACATACTTGTATCACGGAGATCAAGTAAGGAGCATTACGATGAGAGATCTTATATTAAAGAACAGCAGGCTTTCCGAAAAAGAACGGCGTAATCTCGGTATCCTCGATGTTATACGCAGAGGGAAAGAGATATCCCGGGCGGAAATATCAAAACTTACCGACCTCAATATCGTCACGGTCTCGAACTATGTAAGCAAATACATTAAGAGCCGTATGGTATTCGAGACAGGTCTTGATATTTCCACGGGCGGCAGGAGACCCGAGCTTTTGAAGATAAACCGCCAGTATGGATACAGCATAGGCATAGACCTGGGGTCGCCGCATCTTACAATAGATGCTTCGGTGACAGGTGTTATGATGGATATGTCCGGAGCCATAATAGCTGAAGAAAGTATCAAGAAAGAAGAGGAATCCTTCGAGAAGCTTACGGATAAAGTGCTGGACCTTACGGACGCGCTTATGGCCAAGTCGGGAGTGCAGCTGGCTGATATCAAAGGCGTGGGCGTGGGTATCTGGGGTGTTATAGACAGATATCGTTCCATGGTCAGGTACGCGGTAGAGAACGAGCAGATCGTGAGCTACGAGAACATGCTCGATCAGCTGGAATCCAGGCTTGGAGCGCCTTCGGTAATAGAGCATGACGCGACGCTGGCAGCTTTCGGAGAGAGATGGTCCGGGATAGGCGCGGGTTCGACGGCGGAAAACCTTATTTTCCTGTGTTCTGATTCGAGTTGCGGGCTGGTAATAAAAGGGGAGCTTTATCATGGCGCTACAAAAAGCGCGGGGGAGCTTAACCTGAACCCGCCGCATCCGGGAGAGGAATCCGGACCCGACAACTGCTGGGCGAGTTATGACTATGGCTGCTGCATGCGTTCGCGGGGCCTGGATCTGGGAATACCGGCAAGAATAATCGCTCATATGGGAGAGAACCCTAAGACGAAGACGATGGTACTCGACGAAGTCGGCGGAGATATAAGCAAGATAAACTTTGGCGTCGTGGTCAATGCAGCCAATAAAGGGGATGAACTGGCTAAAAAGTATCTGGAAGAGGCCGGGGAGTATCTCGGTACCAAGATAGCTTTTATGATAAACCTTTTTAATCCGGAGGTTGTGATAGTGGGCCGCGGCATAGAGAAAGCGGGAGATATTTTCTTCTCCGCCGTAAGACGCGCCGTGAGGAAATGGGCGTATGAAGAGTCGGTTAAAGTGGCTAAGATACTTCCCACCAGTCTTGGTGATAACGTCGTCGCGATAGGCGCCGCCGGAATAGTTATCGAGGATATTTTTGCCAAAGCGTAGCGATACCAGCTGCATTTAAGAGGAATATATGGAAGTTCTGAGAAAGGTTTTTTCGGTTTTGCTGATCGCGGTATTTGCTTTATCAGCCGCGGGCTGCGGAGCCGAAAAGACGCAGAAAAATGAGATCGTCATGTGGCTTGTCGGCTCGGAGGGGCAGGCTCACATAATAACGGAGCTGGGCAGGGACTTTACGGCGGAAACCGGTGTAAAAGTCATCTGTCAGGCGATCTCCTGGGGGGACGCGCACAGCAAATACCTTACGTCCATAGCTGGTGACGTGACTCCCGACATCGGCACGATGGGCCTTACGTGGGGGATGGAGTTCGGCGAGCTTGGGGCCATGGTGGATCTGGGGAATGAATATCCTGAAGACATGGCGTTGCTTGAGCAAAAGATATTTCCCAGCCTTCTTGCGTCGACAAGATTTGGAAACAAAGTATTCGGCATACCTTTCGATATTTCAGAGCATATCATGTATTACAGGACGGATATCATTCCTTCTCCTCCGGCTACCTGGGACGAGCTTCTTGAAACGTTACGCAGCCTGAAAGAACAGGATAAAAGCATGGTTCTGGACTGGGATTCCCTTGAGTGGATAGCGTATTCTCCGTTCCTGTGGCAGGCGGGCGGCGAGTATTATAACGAAGATTATACAAAAGCTACGCTTGATTCTCCCGAAGCTGTCGCGGCGCTTGAATTCTTTAATCAACTTTACGAAGAAGGTGTTCCCAAGACAAAAGTCCCGCTTGAGCAGGGTATGAGGACGGGGGATTATCCGATAGCGATATCCGGCAACTGGAAGATAATACGCCTGTTGCTCGGTGCTCCGGAGATCTCCGGCAAATGGTCGATAGCGATGCTTCCGGCAGGCCCCTCGGGCAAAAGGACCGCCTTTATAGGCGGCAGGGTCCTGGGAATATTTTCCAGCTCGAATATGAAGAAAGAATCGTGGGAATTTATAAAATTCCTTTTTAAACCGGAAAATCAGATCAAGCTGTATCAGGGATCTCTTGATACGGAAGACTCATATTTGCCGCCTAATATGGATACCTGGAAAGAGCTCCCCATGGACAGGAAGTTCAGGGACGTCCTGGAACAGCAGGCAAGGGACGCCAAGGGGCCGCCGCCGGTACTCGCGTGGGATTCGAGCATAAGGTTTGTTAACCATGCCATACAGATGGTGGTCCTTAAGAACGCGTCTCCGGCCGAAGCGCTGGCTGAAGCCACGAAAGAGATGCAGAGGGAATTGGATAGGAGTAGGAGATAATTAGTATTTAGTATTCAGCATTTAGTATATAGTAAAAACCCGGAGTCTTTCGACTCCGGGTTTTTTGTTACCCAAACGTTAAATGCGACAATGACTGACGGTAGACGGTCGACGGACTACACCATGCTGTCATCCTGCCTGTCCGCCGTAGCTTTGGCGAAGGTGGAAGCTTTAGCGAAAGCGGATGGCGAAGGCGGGAGCGACCACACCGTGCTGTCATCCCGAGCGACCACTGCGAAGCAGGGGAGTCGAGGGATCTGAATCGGAGTAGGAGATAATTAGTATTTAGTATTCAGTATTTAGTATATAGTAAAAAACCCGGAGTCTTTCGACTCCGGGTTTTTTGTTCCCTAAACGCTATACACTAAGCGCTAATTAAAACTGTGTGGATACTTTTAATACACATTCCTGCGCTGCCGCGGTGTTCTCGCCCCAGAAAGTATTGCCGTACTGCACTTCCAGGTTGAGCGATTTAGAAGCTCTGGTGACGTCACTGGTAAATTCTTTTGCCGTTACGTTAACGCCTCTCCAGAGATGATATATGGTCATAAGCTGTATTACCGGGCCTATGCGCCATATAGCATAGGACTTTCTTACGTCGCCGGTATTGTCATGTGTCCAGTAACCGTCTATTTCACTTTTAATGAGAAGCCATTTTGTCGGCCAGAACCCGATCTCTGTGAAGAAGGGTATCTGGTTGCAGAGGGCATGGTTATTCCACCTGTAGCCGGTTTCGCCGCCCCAGTAGAAGGGTATTTTAGTGCCGAAATATTTACCCATAAGCAGCCTGAGCTCTAGGCCGTTTGAACGGTCCGAAAGGCCTGGCTGTTCCGCGCGATCCTCAAGGGCGTGATCCTCATAGTCGGGGTTCCATATGGAATATTTGACCTGCCCGCTGAGTACTACAGGCGCTTCCATAAATCTTATCTTGGTACCGATATCGATGTTAGTAATGCCATGGTTTTTAGATGAACCCGGCCCCCAGCCAGGCAAGGTAGGTCGGGCATATTCCTTCCACCAGCCTTCTTTGTATTCCATAAGCCAGAAGACGTTGAGCCAGTCCGTTATACCGACATGCATCTCAGGCCCCATACTCCATCCCCAAGACCGGGAATCACTCGGATACCTGTCTTTCTTTCCGTGGTTATCGAATTGAGACTTGGCCCAGTTCCATTTTACGGTGTACTGCGACCACATCTGCTTCTGAGGCACTGTCCACGCTCCCGCGAAAGCCAGGTGCGGCGCCAAGAAACATGCTAGAAGTACGAGTGATATTATCCTTTTCATACGTTTTCCCCCTTGAGAATAGAGATATTATAATAGCTGCTGTCATGAAACTTTTATTTGAACAATAGTATATATGATATATGCCTCTTCGTCAAGCGGACTTGCGTTAATGATGCCAGAGGGGGGAAGACGGGTATAAAAGAGTTATTGACTTAGCGCCAATACATACTATATCATTAATACCTCAGAGTGCTACACCATTCGAGTTTTTCATACATTTACCTCTTTAAAAGAGGTAAAAAAGGCTAAGGAGCCCGTGTCTGATGCGCAGCGTTTATTTTGTTATAATCCTTCTGGTCACATCTTTAGTGATATTTTTCTTTGGTTTGGGTAATCTGGCTCTTACGGACCCGGATGAGTCTTTTTACGCGGAGTCGGCAAAGGAGATGCTGGAGGCGGGGGACTGGGTGACGCCTCGCATATTTGACGAGCCCCAGTTTGAGAAACCGGTATTTTACTACTGGCTTGTGATGATCTCATACTCAGCTTTTGGTATAAACGAGTTTGCCGCCAGGTTACCTTCCGTTATTTTCAGTATAGCCGGGGTCCTGGGTGTGTTTTTCTTGGGACGCCTTTTATTCGGTAGGATAATGGGGTTTTTCTCCGGTATAATGCTGATGTCATCCGTATTGTACATAGCCCTTGCCCGAGCCTGTGTGACGGATATGGTCTTGACGGTTTTCATTTTGTATTGTTTTCTCTTTCTGCTCATGGGGTGGACTACCGGCAAGAAGGCGCACTATTATATTTCTGCCGCGATGGCCGCTCTGGCTGTCATGACAAAAGGCCCTATAGGCCTTTTTATCCCGGGCATGACGGTTATCCTTTATGTGTCGATCAGCCGCCAATGGGACCTGTTCAAAAAGATACCCTGGCTCGGCTGCGCCTTTGTATTCTTTCTGGTAGCCATGCCGTGGTACATCGTTGCTACAAAGATCCATGGCGCGGGGTTTATTAACGAGTTTTTCGGGTTCAGGAACATCACGCGTTTTCTTGAACCTGAACACAGGATAGGGGACAGCCCGTTCTTCTATATACCCATAGTGCTTGGCGGGTTCTTTCCGTGGAGTGTTTTTCTGCCTTCTGGCGCGTGGCTCATGTATAAAGATAAGACAAACGATGCTAAACTGCCGGCATACCGTTTATTTCTTCTGGTATGGTTTCTTACGGTGTTTGTCTTCTTTTCCGTTTCCAGGACAAAGCTGGTGACGTATATACTTCCGTTGTTCCCCGTGATGGCGCTTGTTGCCGGAAGGTTGTGGGAGAGGTTCGCCTTCAAGGAAAGAAAAAATGAGCAGATAACCCGGCACGTCAGTATAGCGTTCTACATCCTTGTGGGGACGGGTATCCTGTCGACGGCAGTCGTATATTTCGTGTTCGCGAACAGGTATCCCCAGATCCTTCTGGGGATCATACAGGCGGGTGTGGTATTCACAGGCGGTCTGCTTTTTTCACTTATCCTTTTTGTGAAGAAGAAAAGGGATCTATCGGTCTTGTGCGTAGTGTTGACCATATTGATGATGATGGGGCCGGTGGTGCGTCACATATTTCCGATCGTGGAAAAATATGAATCCAGCAAGACTTTATCTCTCCGGGTGAACGCTCTTGCCGCGCCGGATGAACCTATTGGCGGGGAGGATGACCATAGGGGGGGCATAGCCTTCTATACGGGCAGGACGGATATAGTGGATATCCACCCGTACCATTCGCTTGTAGAGTTTTTCAGAAGAAAAGACCGTGTGTGGGGTATCATACAGAAAAAACATTACACTCAGCTCAAAGGACAGCTCGGTGACGTGATCTACGGCCCTGCCGCTGAGTCCGGCAAATATGTTCTGATAAGCAACCAGCCGATACTGGAAGAAGGTAATAGCAAGTGATCGATAATTACAGCATATCTTTTGTTCTCCCGATGTTCAATGAATCGGAAAATATCGGGGCTACGATAGCGGCGCTAACGGCTTTGGCTGGCGAGCTTGCTTTTAAAGACTATGAGATAGTTGTGGTCGACGACGCTTCGACGGACAACGCTGTCGATATAGTCGAACGGATATCTGCCGAAGACCCCAGGGTCAAGTCATTCCGTTTGTCGGAGAACACGAAATTCGGAGGCGCTTTTTCTGAAGGGTTCCGTCGCGCAACTAAAGACGTGATAGTGTATATGGATTCGGACCTTCCGGTAAGCATCGAAGATATAAAAGCGTCCCTGCCGCTCATAGTCGAGGCGGACATCGTCACCGGATACAGCAGCGTCAAAAAGGGCGATACCCTTAAGCGCAAGGTCATATCAGGCATTTACAACCTTATGGTCCAGACACTTTTCGGCCTCCACATAAAGGATATAAATTCAGGGTACAAAGTGGTGAAAAGGGATATTGTTAAAGACGCTGAGTTCATTTCCCGAAGTCCTTTCGTGGATGTGGAGCTCTTCCTTCATGCCAAGAGAAAAGATGCCCGTGTACGCCAGTATCCGCTGGTCTTCCTGCAGAGAACGGGAGGCAAGTCATACATAGCCGGGCTGCCCATCATCTGGGCGACTTTTACAGATATGATCAAAGTGAGGATAATTTCATGCAGAAAAAAGGCGTGAAAAACCTCATCGTAAATGCCGATGATATCGGACTCTCCGCCTCGATAAACGAAGCCGCCAGAGATTGTTACAATTCGGGTTCCATAACGGGGGTAAGCGTAATCTCCTGCGGGAGTGCTTTCCGTGAAGGAGCGGCTATCCTGCGTGATATTAAAAAGACAGATGTGGGAGTCCATCTCACACTTACAGGCGGGTTCCCTCCGAGAGAAAAGGAGACCTCTCGTATCAAGGGGCTGCTTGCTGGCAAGAGGAGTTTTGTCAAAGGGTACGGGCCTTTTTTGGTCAAATATCTGAGAGGGACTCTGAAGACGGATGAAATTTACCGTGAGCTAAAGGCCCAGGTATCCAGGGTTAAAGATGTAGGTCTTACCATCACACATCTTGACAGCCACGAACACGTTCATATGCTGCCGCCGGTATTAAAAGTTACGCTGGAGTTGGCAAAAGAGTTCGATGTTCCGTATATACGGCTGCCACTAGAACCTTCGGGCGCGGCGGGAGTAGACCTTTCCATGAAAGACCTGGCCCGGTACGCCGGACTTAAGGTCTTTGCGTATGCGTCGAAGAAAAGGCTGGTTTCCGGTACCACGGGGTGCAATGACGCGTTTTTAGGACATTTTCATTCTGGTCGGATGAACAAGGAGATCTTGCTGAAGCTGCTTGATATCGTCCCCGAGGGCGTATGCGAGCTAGCGATGCATCCGGGTGTTATGTCCCCGAAACTTATTGAGACTTCACCGTGGCATCGTAACGCTCAGCAGGAACTTGATATCCTGCTCGACGAAGGGTGGATGTCCCGGATAGAGGAGAGGGGTATAACTCTTGTGTCACATAAGGGATCAATGGCTTCCTAAAAGTGTTATAGAATAAAAAAAGCCGCTGTTATTCGCAGCGGCTTTTTTTTATGGAACTTGACAAGTTTAGTCTTTTGCTTTTGTGAGAGCAATGAGCGCGATAAGAAGCACGCACGCGGCTGCGGAGAACACACCTACAGCCGTAAAACCGTTACCGAGAAGCGGCACGGAAGTAAGGCCCATGATGCTTTTGTCTCCAAGAAACCTTCCCACAAGCGCATAGACAAAGAGCAGAGTACCTATTATCGCAAGAATATTACCAATAGCTTTCATGTTTACCCCCTTAGTGAAATAAAAGGAAAAGTGTAACCTATCGTGAATATACCATGCTAAAGGGGAAAAGGCAAATTGGGAACAGTAAACTGTAAACAGTGAACTGGTTCGGGGGTTTAGTTTTGGATACTAGTATGGTTCCAAGGTATGTGGTTTTGGTATAGACCGCCCTCCTTTTGACCACAGACCATACTAGCAGCTAAAACCAAAACTATTAACCACAACGGGATATCAGGGGAGCGGAAGATTGGGGACTAGGTTATCGGGGTATCAGGGACGAGCCAAGCGAGGGCCGCAGGATTCCGAGAGCCAACACAGGATATGAGCGAGGGACATGGCGCCTGAACATTAGAGCAGTGGAACAATAGACCGCATTGTCGCATTTGGGTTACGTAATGTTCTAATGCTCCAATGCTCCAATGCTCTGTTAAATAAAAAACCGACCAGTTGGTCGGCTTTTTATTTAACTGGTGCGGGCGAGAGGACTTGAACCTCCAAGGGGTTGCCCCCACATGGACCTGAACCATGCGCGTCTGCCATTCCGCCACGCCCGCACTATTTCACTTGTTGACAATCTCAGAAGAGAATTATACTATAAATAACTTGTATCGTCAAAATCATTATACATTATGATCCCTTTGAGTGGGGGGAATTGACGTGAAGCGGTCTAAAACAGAACCGTTGTTAACCATAACTTATTGTTATATAATAGTATAGGAACATGGCGCATAACAAAACAGTCATTAGCAACCGTCAGGCGGCAAGGGATTATTATCTTGAAAAACCCCTTGAAGCCGGACTGCAGTTAAAAGGGAATGAAGTAAAATCCCTTCGTAACGGGAACGCGAACCTTAAAGGCAGTTTTGTAAGCATAACTAAAGGCGAAGTTTTCATCTATAATATGCACATAACGCCTTATAAGTTTTCCCGGGATGATGTCGATCCTGTAAGGCCGAGAAAACTTTTGCTTCACAGCGCGCAGGTAAAACATCTTGAGGTAGAGTCGTCCCAAAAGGGTTATGCCATAATTCCGACAAAGATATATTTTCATCGGGGGTACGCTAAGGTAGAGATAGCCCTGGGGCGCGGTAAGAAAATGCACGACAAACGCGTATCGCTAAAGGAAAAACAGGCAAAACGGGAGATGGACAGAGCCCTGAGCCATAAAAATAAATGATAGGTCGCAGAGTTTTGTATTTAGTATTTAGCAAGCAGCTCTTTGAAATTAGGCATAAAGAGAAAAAATCGAAAATTGTTACAAGGTCCGCCTTCGCCGATTTATTTATGTGTTATTTGGCTACGGCGGACGAATTTGGCTTGACTGTTTCAGTTCGTTTTGCTCCTGAAACAGCAGTCTCATTCGGGGGGTGACAGGCCTCGACATGGCTTTGTAGCCTTGGAGCAGCATGCAGAGGGTTCAGGTGGCCTCTATAAAAACCTGAAAAACAAATAAACGCAGACTACAATCCAGTAGCTGAAGCTGAGTCTATCTTGGCTTCAGACGCGTTAAATGTTTCAGCTTTAGCTGGAACTGGTTCCTTAGTAAGCGCCTTGGCGTACTAAACGAACCCAACTAACAAGGACTCCTGGAGGGATTTCTCCTAACTTCAGGTGTATTAGGGGGATGCTCCCGAAAATGTCTCGTTTATCAGGCACTTCGGGAAAAGATCAATGGTAGACTAAGCATGTAGATACTCTTTGGTTAGGGTTCATGGACCCGGGTTCGAATCCCGGCACCTCCACCATATGAAAAACAATGAAAGCCGATTCCCATCACGGGGTCGGCTTTTTGCGTTAAAACCCTGTAAAATCAGGGGTCGTAGAACAACTGGCAAGCACTGGTATCGGCTGTTATTAACTGTCGTCTTTTGCAATATTATTCAATTGAACTTGGTGGAAACTAGGTGGAATTATCATTTAACCGTTATGGCATTAATTTGTCGTAGCGGTTTTTTTATTTATAGAGGAGGTTGTTATGACTGGAAAGTTCAAATTTTATAATCGCAAAGCTGGGTATGGATTGATAGATGGCGAGGATGGACAGGTCTACTTTGCAGGCTGGCGATCTATAACTCAAGATTCGAAGTGTGCTGTGTTTCCAATTACCGGAACAAAATGTGAATTTAATCCAGAAGTAGCTACACCAAAAGGAAAATATCTTAATGCTTCAAAGGTGAAGCTTGTATTTCCCGACACGTTAACGAGTGAGGTTAAAAATGAAAACTATAAAGCAGACCTTTTTTGAAACAGTATTTGCAGACAGCTTAAAAATACATGGTGGGTATATAGAGCTTCGAAGTTTCAACCCCAAAGTTCGGCAGTACTTTTGTACAAATATTTGCGATGTTCTTCAGTATACCACCAAGAACGAACTCTTCTTCGGGGTATGTCCGAGGTCCAAACGAAATGGCACTGCTACATCGATAAAATATCTTACTACCTTCTGGATTGACGTAGATGATCTGACTATTCCTCTAGAAGATAGAATAAATGCCGTTCCTTTACCACCTTCTATTGTGGTTTCAAGTGGACATGGTTTCCATGTTTATTGGCTACTAAGTGATCCTGTTCAGGTAGATTCCAGAGTAGCAGGCATACTCAAGGGACTGCAAGTCGCAACTGGAAGCGATCCCAAAAGCACGGATATACCCCGAATTCTAAGAGTTCCCGGAACTTTTAACTTAAAGTGTCCTGTGAACCCAAAAAAATGTGAAATACAATTCCTGTCGCCTGCAAGAAGATACGCTCTTGAAGATTTCAAAGAATTTGAGAGGGAGGTAATACGTTCTCAGGAAAAGACACCTATGTTCAATAGGGGATGTAAGGGTATTTTGCCGCCATGTGCTAAAAAAATTCTAAATTCCACTATACTGCCTGGATCTCGTGCAAATATAGTATTTTCTCTTTCAAAAATGTACCGAAAAAATGGGTATTCGCAAAACGAAACGGAACAAATTCTTCTGAATTTTAATGCTAAAAATTGCAAACCCTCGATAAGGGAACATGAAATTAGGGCAACTGTAAGATCTTCTTATCAACACTTATATGGATCTTATGGGTGTGAAGATGTTCTTGCTAGTTATTGTGTTCCCTACTGTTCTGTCCGCAATTCGAGGAGGTGGAAATGAATATCGATATGCAAGCTATATTAGAGGGGGCTGAACAAAATATGGAAAGTCTACAACAGAAAAAAATAAAGCCACCTGAAGGGGGGTTCCCGATGGATGCTGTTCCGAAGGGCTTTTTTAGGGACTACATTGATTATTACAAAACTCTTACAGAAGCAAGCGACATATTTCACTTTGCTGCTGTGTTGAGTGCAGTTAGTACGGTTTTGGGTAAAGATACCTTTATCGAATGGGGGGCAAATAGAATATATCCAAACTTTTACTTGCTTGTTATCGGGGAGTCAGGAATAAGTCGGAAATCAACCGCTATCGGCGAAGCTGAAAAACTGCTACATAGGATAAATCCAGACTATAAAATGTATGACTCGTTTAGTACTGAGGCATTGCTGGAAGCACTTGAAATTAATCCTACGAGGTTTATATTCTTTGATGAGTTCAAACAGCTTACGGATTTAGAAGGAAAGTCTTATGGGAAGGGACTCATCTCATTTTTAACGCGAGCGTGGGCTTGTCCTGAAAACATATCCGTAGGATTCAAGAACATTCCGGTAGAAAAACGAAACATTACAGGGATATATCTGACACTCTTAAGTGCAACAACGATGGATTGGTTCGCCATCAATAAATCAGATATAACAGGGGGGTTCCTTGGGAGATTTTTGCCTATCCTGTCTGGTGGAGAAAAACGACTTATCCCCAGACCACCAAGAAAAAATGAATTAAAAATTAATGGTTTTGTTAAAACCTTGGCTGAGCTCTCTGTGCTTTCTGGGGAGGTAACAATGTCTGATGATGCAGGACATTATTATGATCACATTTATTGTGAAGACCGAAAGGAATTGAATCAGTTTTCTGATGGGGAGCTTTTGAAACCATTTTTTTCACGATTAGGTGCAAATATATTAAAAATGGCGATGGTATTCCAGCTTGTTAAAGATGGGAGTTTTTGTATAAATAAAGACACGATGGTTGAAGCTGTGACTTGTTTGCATTATATAAAGGAGTGCTATGTAGATTTGGTTGTGAATAAAGTAGTCTTTAGCAAGGAAATGGGTCTCGAAAAAAAGATTATTGAGATTGTGAAAAAAGATCCGGGTATAAAACACCGAGAACTCGCGCCCCGACTGCATACGCCAGCAAAGGAGTATAGACCAGCAATAGAAAGTCTTATTGATAAGGGTTTTTTAAGGTACGAAGAAGATAAGGGATATTATTGCGGATTAGCAAATGTTAGCTGAATATTAGCACATGGTGATAACACTGTAAGTTCTTTATGTATAGATATATATATGAAAAAACATATATATGTTAGCAAGTTAGCTTAAATGGAAGCATTTTGTCAGTAGAACCTTCACCTTAAGGCAAAATCTGGGGCTGGGGCGAGCATAGCTGATAACAATGATAACATTCGAAAAAGATGATTTAACTTATATCCTGTGAAGGAGTTAGAAGTTAGCAGTTAACACAAAAATCAGATAACAATTATCGATTAAGTAAAGTGGATAGGGACCAAAGTGAGATTTTTTGGAAAGAACGGCAATAATTAAGGGCGGTGGGATGTGAGTAATAAAAACAAGATGACGCCACTGAAAGCAATTAGAGCGTATTGTAAACAATGCGCAGGAAGGCCGAAGGAAGTGAGGCTATGTCAGGTAGAGGAGTGCCCACTATTCGAGTACAAAATGGGGAAAAACTTTGCCCGAAAGGGTGTAGGACCTGGCAGAGTAATAAAAAAAACGATTTCTAACGATAAAAAGAACGACTCAGCAAAGGATTTCATGCACAAGAATGATTATGAGGGTAGACACATGGCTTATACGACTTTGCCAGTTAGAGGGGCAATTAAAGAGCAATTACCGATAGGGAGCATCAGGGTGATAAAGAAGGGAAAAATAGACATTGAAGAGGTAGGGGACGGAGTGGTCATAAAGATTACCAATGACAAGACAGGAGAATAAAGTGATCGAGTATAAACAATTGCTAGACGAGGAGTAAATGCTATGACGGTAGAATACGAACCAATCTATGTAAAGAAGCACCCAGGTATTCCAATCCCTCCGGTACCGAATACGGGGCAGATAAGACACTTAAAAGATTTAGGTCCGTTAAGGCGGCTCAGGTATTCTAATGAACCAGATTTTATAAACCCGGAGAAGGTACAAAAGCCGGGCACAGTTTTAGTAGATGAGCTAGAGTATTACATTGATAAGTATAGATCTACAGGAGACATATATAGCATACATTCAACAATGAGAGTACTTAGTAGATTGATCTTGAGAATGCTACAGCAAGAGATAAGAAGGTATAAAACATTAAATCAGGGTGATATTCCAGACTTGTATAATGCATCCTATGTTTGCTTGCATCAAGCAATGAAAGCATTTGATATATCTAAATCATCCCTCCACAGTTTTCCTAGATTTTTGCAAGGCTATATCAAGAAGGAAGTAGGGAGAAAAGTTAGGTGGGAAGTACGGCATATATCTAGTGGTTTGACAGGAGAAATAATGTGTCCGGAGGAGGCAGCTGGGGTAGCAACGTATAGAGAGCAAAGTGCTATTATGAAGAAGATTGATGTACAAGATGCAATGAGAGAGTTAGTAGAAGAAGGAAAAGTAAAAGAAGAGAGTATGACAATGTTTAAGCTGAAGTATCTGAGGAACTATACATACCAAGAAATAGCAGATATGTTTTGTTATTCGCATACATTAGCAAGAGAGAGAATAAGAGCAGTAGTAAGGCTTATGAAGGTTAAATTAGCAAAATATGGTTCAGAATGACAGAAAAAAACAAAAATAATTATTTTATTCTCCCCAGTTTTATCATCTTAGAGTTATTTATACAACATGGGAGAACATGATTTCAGAAAAAACCGTAATTTTGTTTTAACTTTCAAGGAGCTGATTTAAGGGTTGTTTAGGAAGAAATGTTAAAAAAAGTGATGTAAATGTTCAGGAGGATAAGAAAACCCAAAAATAATTATTATATCCTCCCCACTTTTTCCGTTTCAGAGTTATTTATACATTATGGGAGAACATAATAAACACAAAGAACTGTAATTTTAATCTGGCATTTTGAAGTAGTGCATTTATGAGTATTCGAAGGAAATTAAGGAGGTTTTTATGGAACAGAGTATTGGGCAGTTGATAAATATGATTGAAGTTATATTCATAACTTCACAGTACAGAGGCGATCTTTTCAATGTTTTTGCCAATGGGATTCGGAAAGCAGATATACCTTTGAAGGAGGAATATGCTGGCAATGAAGATGCGGAAGCTATTATAAAACGGATACCCGCCTTTATAGCAGTTGCAACTATTATTCACAAATTTCACAATGAGAAACTGGAGGACAAATGATTAAGAGTGATGTAGATAAGTTTCATGATGTTATGTTGAGAAAGGTTCGCCGGCTTATTTTGAAGAAAAATTTAGTTGATGCAAATACGGTGGGCAATGCGAGTAAAATACTCTTTTCCCAAAAAGGAGAAATCGAACTTTATTACACAAAATTTGAGGCGTTCTGGAAGAGAAAGATGTATAAAGAAGCTTTGAAAGCTTATCATAAGGCTGGAAAGCCCTTCTGGCATGCTGAGACTGTAGGCAGATACTATGAAAAGCAGGGGCTTATTAAAGAGGCCATGAAGGAATATGAGTATTTAATGACTGCATATTCAAAAATGGGTAAAGATTTCTTACCTTTGCCAGGCGGCCCAGTTGAACTATTTAAGCTAGGTCGATGGTATATTTCAAGTAATCCTAAGAAGGCCAAAAGGTATCTCACTCTCTACCTTAGGGCCGAAGAGGATAACTCGGGCACAGGTCGAGGCATTAGGCATAAAAAGCAGGCAGAGAGGCTATTAAAGGAGTTACGTGAGCTATAAAGGAGAAAAAGAGAAGTACACAACAAATAAACACTTAGTGTGGGAGCTAGCAAAGTATCGTGATATGGATAGAGTGGAATTTATTACCAAGGAGTGTGGTGATAATTTTGTTTTGCAAGAAGGTAGTAACGTAACTAATATAATTGTTCCGGCAAAGACACAAAAAAACAAGATAACTGTCATGGCGCACCATGATATTTATCCGGGTTCGGCTGGTTTTAATGACAATTCAACCGGAGTAGCAATGCTGGTGAGGCTGGTCGGTCGGGTTAAAGATAATGTTGAGTTGGTTTTTACTGACAAAGAAGAGTTTGGGGGTAGAGGCTGTAGGCATTACTTGGAGAACTGGGCAAGACCAGTTTCAGCTATTAATGTAGATGTGGTTGGGCTGGATGGCACAATCTTTTACGAAATGTATGGCGAGGTTAAGGCTTTCAAAATACCTAAGCATGTAAAGTATTATGCTGGAGTACCTTTTAGCGATAGTCATATCCTACGTCAGTATGAGGTACCAAACATTCTGATGTGCACAGGACTGCGTGGGGATAGTTTGATAAGTGATATATTTGAGGCGCAGCATGGTGGTGTGCACGATGCTGACTTTGACCTTATTTCAGAAGATATGCTGGTAGATGTCTTTCAAACGCTGCTAATGATGGTGGGCAATTAAGGACTAAGGCATAAATAGCAGTCAGAAAGGCTGCAAAAGGAGGTAGGAGCATGAATAATGAGCTGTTAGACAAGTTAAAAAAGATGGAGGATATTAACGATCATCGAGGGGAAATAGTAATTCCACGCGTTATGGGGTTGGCGTACAGTAAGGAGAAGTCTCAAGTCGGGATATTTTGCTATCATGTCCCGAGTGGAAAGCTGATTTATTCTGAAGAGGCTACCTCACATTTTGATGGTAAAATATTCTCAGAGGTGAAAGTTAATGATGGAGGCTGGGGTCGTGGTTATGTATTCCTTTACGAGGATCAGGGGTATGTCCTTATTCAAATAGCGGACAGGTTGGGGGAAAAGATTCCAGGCACCATTGTGGCTAACATTGTGGAGAAGATAAGTCAATTATCTACAGTAGAGATTGTTGGGATTGTTGATGAAGAAGGTCGTGATTTTAAGTAATGGGATGAGGAAAGGTGTTTAACCCTCCCTATTATACAAAAACAAAAAAGTATAACGGAGAGGTCTGACAAATCAACTAAAAAATGGAGTGGATTGATTATGAATAGAATTATCTTGGTTGGTATTTTGTTTGTTCTTATGTTTGTACGGAGCTCCTTCGCCTATTTCGAAGACTACCCACCACGCAAATTTACGGGCAAACCATATCCACATTTAGAATGTGAACCAGTTGTTACTTATGACACGGAACAGAGTGAGTTTAGCGCACAGGGTGGTAAGATTGAAGTTAAAATGAAAAAAACACTTGATGGCGTTCATTTTATAGTTCGTGATGGTGACAACATTTTAGTAGAAAACTTGGACATAGAAGAAACGTTGCCACAACCATGGAATGTTTATTGGACAGACATAGACAATAATGGATTTAATGATTTTATAGTAATTTCAACACATATGGGTAATGGTCTAGGAGCCAGTAGCGTACAAGTTGATATATATTTGAAATCAAAAGAACAGTATGTTCACATTCAATACGATAACTTGTTTGGAGGGATGGGAAATTTTGTGGATATAGACGGTGATGATAAATATGAAATAATAATCACTGATGTTTGTTCTGGTGAATATGAGGAGAAGCCCCATAACTATATGTTCTATAATATTTACAGCGTGGATAATTATAAGCTTGTTAATGCGGATGATAGATTTGAGGGTTTTCCTAAGTTTATATGGATGACGAATAATCCAAATGATAAGGATACAATCCATCTAACCCAAAAAGAGAGACAGAAGTATACATCAGAAAAAAACAGGAGCATAAAGTATGTGATTGCAAATGATTCTGAGAAGGCTTTATAGCTAGGTAATACTAATGGGAGTAATCTGAACAGTATGGAGAAAATCGGGATATAACACGCGTTGTCTGGAAACAACCAATAGGAGGATATTTATGGTATTACGTGGTCTAAAGGCTGATAGGTCGCCAGGCGACTTATTTTGCATCAATAGGTGGGGTTGGGATTCGTTCCTGACATATCTCTACCGAAGTTGCCCTGATATCATTAGTGAAGAAGATGATGATATCCATGAGGGGAAATTAATAGATGCTGGTAAGGCCAGTCGAATCGCTATACGTCTGATGCATCTGCTTAGCCAACAGCGGGTTAAAGAATACGCTTTGGAGTTCAATAAAAGGATGGCATTGTTGCCGGAAAGCGAATGTGATTATTGCAACGGTGCTGGATATCATAGTAAATATGGTGCTGACAGAGAGGAGTGTAGCTTTTGTCGTGGACGAGGCGTGGGGCGATACAACTTCAGTGAGGAAACCGTCAAGCATTTTGTGGATTTCTTGCGGGACTGTGACGGGTTTAAGGTACCAGTTAAAATATTACCGTAGTCAAAGGAGCGTTATGAAAATAGCTATTTATGCGAGGGTCTCAAAGAACGATGATTCTCAGGATCCTCAAAATCAGTTACAGCCCTTGAGAGATTACGCCAAAGCGTTAAAGGGAATAGTGGTTGAAGAGTATGTTGATTTAGCAAGTGGAGGAGGCAGTGCTGATAGAGTTAGGTTTTTGCAGATGCTTGAGGATGCTGACAAACACAAATTTGATCTGGTATTAATATGGGCATTAGATCGTTTTTCGAGAGAAGGTATCTCAAACACGCTTGGATATCTCGATCGATTAAAGAGGAACGGTATAGCCTTGAAAAGTCTGCAGGAGTCCTGGCTTGATACCCGGGACGAATCTTTAGGGCAGCTGTTAATAGCTATCTTCAGTTGGGTTGCCGCTCAAGAGAGATTAAGAATAGTAGAAAGAACGAAGGCAGGTTTGAAGAAGGCGAAAGCCAACGGCAAACGATTGGGCAGACCCAAAGGATCCAAGGACAAAAAGGTAAGAAGAAAATCTGGATATAATATGAGGTGGGTGAATAATAAATAATAGGAGGATATTTAGAATGGGTTTGCATAGTAAAATATTGATGGTTCGAAAGGTGAATTAGTTTAGAGTAAGGCACTCTAAACCCTAAAAATGAGGAGGAGAAAGATGTATGATTACAGCAATTATTTGAAAGTAGTAGGACCGGCAAATGAAAAGGAAAGATTTCACAAGAAAGCTCTAGCCATTTCAATTGAACAACCGGAAGGAAAAAAAGAGACATTTTTACTATGGAATATAATGCCCTTGCCCGAGGATCTTATTGAACATGTAAATGATGACGATGATCTTGAGGATAATGAGTGTGAAGAAATGTTTTTAAAATATGGTATAACCACTGGACACGACTGGATGGATATGCATTGGGGCATGGTTAACGAACTTGAAAATATTCAAATAAATGGAAATGAATATGAGTATACTTTTGACTCATATGGTGGAGTAATTGCAAGAGGAATAATCTCAATTTCACGAATGTTCGAAAGGCTTCATTTTGTATACAAATATCATTCAAGAGATAAGGATAGTTCTGAAGAGGGGTATTTTCTAATTAAAGCTGGGAAACTTATTAAAGAACGTATAGGGCTCATTGGACAAAAAGAAGTCTGAAAATGGACAAACTCCTAACAATAAATGATCTGTGTGAGTATCTTTCCGTAAGGCGGAGTACGCTCTACGAATGGACTCACACAGGTTTTATTCCGTGCTACAAGATCCTCAAGGACATTCGCTTTAAGCAATCTGAAATTGATTTAGCAAGCGGTGGAGGGAGCGCAGATAGAAATAGATTCTTACAGATGCTCGAGGACGCAGATAAGAGAAAATTCGACCTGGTATTGGTATGGGCTTTAGACAGACTAAGCAGGGAAGGTATATCAAACACACTCGGCTATCTCGCCCGCTTAAAGAGGAACGGTATAGCCTTGAAAAGCCTTCAGGAATCCTGGCTAGATACCCGAGATGAATCCTTAGGACAACTTCTCATCGCAATATTCTCCTGGGTAGCAGAGCAGGAGCGCAAAAGAATTGTAGAAAGAACGAAGGCAGGCTTGAAAAAGGCTATATCGAATGGCAAACGATTGGGCCGTCCCAAAGGGTCCAAGGATAAAAAAGCAAGACGCAAGTCTGGATATAATATGCGTTGGGTAAATAAGAAATAATTACCGGTTCTGAGAAAGGTCCTACCCCTTCAAAATCCTTCTAATAAAACCGTTAGAAATCTAGCATTTTAAGTGTTATAATATGGTTTAAAATGTAACAAGGTAAAAAAGGAGCTAGAATTTGAAAATCACATCAAGTCAGTTGACTATTGCCCAATTATTAAGTAGCAATAATGAACAGTTTTTTATTCCAGCTTATCAACGGCGGTATGCTTGGGGAAATAAACAATTAGTTGAATTGTTTGAGGATATAAATTTACTCGATAAGAATGACTCTCATTTCTTGGGAACTATTTTACTCCTTACAGAGTCACATCGGGCTAGTATTAATAGGCTTGAAGTAGTTGACGGGCAGCAAAGAATTATATCGCTATCATTGCTGATAGAGGCGATAAGGGATAGGTTTGCTGAATTAGATCAACAGGAAATTGTTCAAGAAATAGGGTCATTAATATATTGTCAGGGATTAGATAGGAAGAAACAAAATAAAATCATTTTAGGTGATCTCGATGAGCCTGACTATTCAAAAGTATTAAAACTCAATAACGAGGAAGATTTGAGTTGTGAAGAAGAAATAAAGAACAAAAAATTGTTAAATGCTTATATAGATTTCAAAAAGTGGATAAATGAATTTAGCTATGAAAAACTTAACGAGTATTACTTCAAACTGATTAACAACACAATTGTTGTTAGACTTGACACGGAGAAGGCAAAAGATGCATATAAGTTGTTTGAAACCATTAATAATAGAGGTTTGAGACTTAGTCCAACGGATATAATTAAAAACTTTCTTTTAGGACATGCTTCTATGGTAGGAGAAAGCGTTTTAAACGATGTTCGTGAATCGTGGAAAAGTGTAATTGTCAGCCTGGATGGGATAGAAACTGATAATTTCTTTAGGCAATACTTGATGGGAGTATTGAAAAAGAAGGTGACATTTACCAAACTCATTTCTGAATTCAAAAAATATTATTTAACAACTGTCAAAGAAGCGGAAATTCTTCCGGAATATAGGCTATATAATGAGTTTGCGGATTATGATGACGAAGAAGAATATAGTGCAGATGAAGTAGTCGAGGACAATCTACTTGTTGAAGATTTAAAGAAAAAAGTCACCAAGGGGAAAAAGAAACTATCAATAGTTGCTTTCGCTAATACACTAAAAACCGCCGCTGATACCTATGGGAAAATAGTTAACAGGACATTCCCTGATAAAAGTATCAATCAGCGTATTTATAATCTGCAAAGAATTGAATCTACTCCATCGTATACTTTTCTCCTTTCGTTACTTCAGGTTAAGATTGACAATAAGGTTGTGGTTAAGGTTCTTAAATTAATTGAAACATTTATGTTGAGGCGTCACATTTCTGAGACTAGAACAGCAGAACTCGATGATATTTTTTCAAAGTTAACGGATGTTGACCGAAAGAATATTCTTGTAGACATTAAGAAACGATTATCTAAATACTTACCTGAGGATGATGATTTCAAGACAAAGATTGCTGCGCATAGTTTCAAAGGAAACCCGGAAAGAGCAAAATACGTTTTAGAACAGTTTGAGTATAACCTGATTCAGGATCAAGGTGAATATGTTATCAATTCTGGAAATGATGTTCATTTAGAGCACATTATCCCACAAACTATTAACACAAAGAAATCCCTGAGAGAATTTGGGGATTGGGTAAGCTATCTCGGTAAAGATGCTATTAGTAAGCATCCTCGTTATGTCGATAGAATTGGGAATTATACGTTATTAGGACAGAAGTTAAATATTAAGGCGTCCAATAACCCTTTTAGGGCTAAGAAAAAAGAATACACAAAGTCCAATATACAGTTAACACAGGATTTAGTGACAAACTATTCAATTTTTAAATTTAAGCAGGTGGAAGAAAGGTCCCGAGAATTTGCAAAAATTGCGATAAAGATATGGAGTTTGAAATAAGCGGGGATGCAGATGAGCAAAGTTGAACAATTTCTTACAGCTGAAGAAGTTGCGGAAGCTTTTAAAATGCATCCTTATACCATACGCCGTCTTTGCCGGGAAAAGAAGATACCATGTTTTAAATTTGGTGGGCAGTGGAGACTAGATAGCAAAGAACTCAAAAAATGGCAAAGAATAAGAGAAAAGGCCTAAATGACAACAAATAAGATAACTTTATCACAACTTGAACAATATCTATCCAAGGCAGCATGGATATTAAAAGGACCCGTTGATGCTGCGGATTTCAAAGTTTATATTTTCCCGCTTTTATTCTTCAAACGAATTTCAGATGTTTACGACGAAGAATATAAACAGGCCTTAGAAGAATCTGGTGGTGATGTAGAATATGCTAGTCTTCCAGAATTTCATAGATTTATTATTCCAGAAAATTGTCATTGGAACGATGTGCGAGAAATAACGACTAATGTCGGGCAGGCTCTTCAGTTCGCGTTTCGGGAAATAGAGAAAGCTAACCAGAAATTTCTTTATGGCATTTTTGGTGATGCCCAGTGGACCAACAAAGAACGCCTTTCCGACGAACTTCTTATCAATCTCATAGAACATTTTTCCCAATACAATCTTTCTAACACAAAAGCCGAGCCGGATATTTTGGGGCAAGCGTATGAATATCTTATTAAGCACTTTGCAGACCTTACTAATAAAAAGGCAGGAGAGTTTTATACTCCAAGGTCAGTAGTAAATTTAATGGGTAAAATTATTGATGCCAAACCTGGCGAATCAATATATGATCCTGCTTGTGGTACGGGAGGCATGCTACTCGAATGTATAAGTCATCTTCAAGAGAATAATCAGGATTATAGAACACTAAAAATATTTGGACAGGAAAAAAATCTTACAACATCCACAATCGCGCGGATGAATATGTTTTTGCATGGGTTAGAAGATTTTACTATCGTGCGTGATGATACCCTTAGAAACCCTGCATTTTTTAGTGGGGATAATCTTGCAACCTTTGATTGTGTTATTGCAAACCCACCGTTTTCTCTTGAAAAGTGGGGTGCGTCGCAATGGGAGAAAGATCCATATGGTCGTAACATAGCAGGCGTTCCGCCTGATAGTAATGGTGACCTTGCTTGGGTTCAGCACATGGTTAAATCTATGGAATACCCAAATGGTAGAGTGGCGGTGATTCTTCCTCCTGGAGTCTTATTTAGAAAGGGGAAAGAAGGCAAGATCCGGGAACAACTTTTAAAAATGGATCTTATTGAGGCAGTAATAGGTTTAGGACCCAATATATTTTATGGCACACCATTGTCAGCATGTGTTTTAGTTTTTAGAGCGCTTAAGAAGATTGAAAAGAAAAATAAAGTTTTTTTTATTGATGCTTCAGATCAAATGAGAGTGGGGCGGGCACAAAACTATCTCGAGAAAGGCCACATAGAGTGCATATATAAATGGTATAGGGAATACAGGGATGTACAAAATTATTCCAAAGTTATAGATATTAAACAAATGAAACTAAACGATTTTAATTTAAACATTCCACTCTATGTGGAAAAGAAAATAGAAGACAATTTACCTTCCGTCAGTGAAGCCTTAGAAAACCTGAAGATGGCATTCGATGATGCAATTAAGGCGGAGGACAAGATGAAGGGCAACTTGAAGAAGTTTGGACTATTGAAATGATGAAACAACAAGAATTAGAAAAATACTTATGGAACGCAGCAATACTTTTACGTGGGTTAATAGATGCTGGAGATTACAAACAGTATATTTTCCCATTGTTATTTTTTAAACGTATTTGTGATGTATACGATGAAGAGTATGGAAATGCGATTAAGGACTCTAACGGAGATCTAGAGTATGCTGCATTTTCTGAAAATCATAGGTTTCAAATACCAGAAGGATCACATTGGAATCACGTACGTGAGAATACAAAGAATGTAGGAACTGCCATTCAAAAAGCCATGCGCCAGATAGAAAAAGAAAATCCAGACACTCTTTTTGGTATATTTGGCGATGCGCAATGGACAAACAAAGATAGGCTAAGCGACGAAACTTTGATTAATTTGCTCGAACATTTTTCATCACATACTTTATCTATAAATAATATACCCGATGATCAATTGGGCAATGGGTACGAATATCTCATTAAACAATTTGCTGATGATAGTGGACATACGGCAGC
This sequence comes from Candidatus Tantalella remota, assembly GCA_030765685.1. Lineage (GTDB taxonomy): Bacteria > Omnitrophota > Gorgyraeia > Tantalellales > Tantalellaceae > Tantalella > Tantalella remota. The sequence goes on from JAVCCB010000050.1 coordinate 68,768, forward strand.
AGAATTTTATACAAATAGAACAGTTGTTGAACTTATGACGCTCATTATGGAGCCAAAGGCCGGTGAGTCTATATATGATCCCACCTGTGGGTCAGGGGGAATGCTTTTGTCGTGTGTAAACAAACTAAAAAATGACGGCAATGAATATCGTTCGTTAAAACTATATGGGCAAGAGCTCAATCTTATGACTTCTGCGATTGCTCGAATGAATATGTTCTTACACGGAATAGAGGATTTCAACATTGTAAGAGGTGACACACTTAAGCAACCGGCGTTTTTGGAAATGGATAAGCTTAAAATATTTAATATCATTCTCGCTAATCCGCCGTATTCCATAAAACAGTGGAATAGAACTGAATTTGAGAAAGACCCCTATGGCCGGAATATTTATGGAACACCGCCTCAAGGAACAGCTGATTATGCTTTTCAGCAGCATATAATTAAAAGCCTTGATGATAAAAATGGAAGATGTGCGATTCTCTGGCCGCATGGAATACTATTTCGCGATGCAGAAGCTGAAATGCGCAAGAAAATGATACAGTCCGATGTTGTTGAAGCTGTTATTGGTCTAGGGCCAAACTTGTTTTACAACTCACCAATGGAAGCGTGCGTTTTAGTCTGTAATAAAGGAAAGACAAAAGAACGGCAGGGTAAAATTCTGTTTATTAATGCAGTTAATGATGTTAAGCGGGAGAGTGCGTTTAGTTATTTAACAGATGAACATATTGGCAAGATTCATGAGGCATTTATTGGGTACAAGGATATTGATGGATTTGCTAAAGTTATGATAGCTAAGGATGTTCTAGCTAATAATGGGAATATGGCTATTTCTTTATATGCCCATGATCAATATAATGGGGTCTCGAATGGAGAAACAACGTCCTTAGCTGATTTGCTGAAAGACTGGCAAGAACAGTCCAATTTGCTGAAGAAAGATTTATCAAAAATTATTGAAGAGTTATCGGCGGAGAATATATGATAATTAATACAGCCAATTGGAAAACATATGGGTTTAGTGATTTAGCAAACAATTTAACGATGTCTATAAAGGATCCCTTATCGGTAGGATATAAGAGATATGTTGGATTGGAACATATTGAACCAGAGAATATGCACATTAAATCATGGGGCAATGTTAAAGATGGAACAACATTCACTCGGATATTCAGAAAAGGGCAGGTTTTATTTGGTAAAAGACGTGCATATCAAAAAAAAGCAGCGTTAGCAGATTTTGATGGGGTATGTTCCGGGGATATTCTTGTGTTTGAGGCGAACGAAGAGAATGTCATTCCTGAACTTTTACCTTTTATAGTTCATAGTGATAAGTTTTTTGATTACGCAATTAAAACATCAGCAGGGTCATTGTCTCCGAGAACAAAATTTAAAGATTTAGGTAAGCTGAAATTCAAACTACCGACTCTTTCCGAACAAAAACAACTTTCGGATTTATTGTGGAGTGGGGATGTTTTTATTGAAAAATCTAAAAAATTACTTGAAGAGACATGTATATTTAACCGGGTGAAAATGGATCAACTGTTAAATGCCAAACACATGATCGTTCATAAAAATACTTTTCCTAAAGGATGGAAAGAAAAAACAATATCTGAACTGGGAGTAATTAGTACAAGCAGTGTAAATAAGAAGATTAAAAAGGGAGAAAAAGTTGTTAATTTGATTAATTACATGGATGTGTATAAAAGTGAAGACAAAAAAATTACGAGTGGCATAGAGTTTATGCAAGTTTCAGCAAATGAAAATCAGCTTATTAAAAACCAAGTGCAAAAAGGAGATATACTGTTCACCCCGAGTTCCGAGACATCTGATGATATTGGACATTCGGCTGTCGTATATGAGAGCTCCCCGGAAACATTGTACAGTTATCATTTAGTTCGATTGAGATTTTACGATGAACATGATTTGGATCTGGAATATAAACGGTTTGTATTTAATAATCCTAGAGTTATGAGGTATTTCACCTCGCGGGCAAAAGGTGTTACACGGATGACTTTAAGCCTAGATGATTTTAGGAAAGCAAGAATTTTAGTTCCCACTCTATCAGAACAAAAAAAAATTGCGAAAGCTATATCGGATATCATTGAGATTAAGATGTCTTTAGAAAAACAAATAAAAAAATCTCAATACGTTCAAAAGCAACTTATTAACAAAATATTTGGATGAGGGGTAAGGTGAATACAGTACAAGATTGGTTAACTCTAGGGGCAGTAGTGGTCGCTCTTTTTGGACCGTATGTTTATGATTATTTCAAAAATAGAACATTAGAGTCTAAGCATGATAAAACATTAATCTGTGTTATTGATGATTTCAGGTCAGACCTCAATAGGATTTTCAATGAACGCAATAAGGGAAAAACGGAAGATTCAGATAAAGTAATATTTGACGAAACATCACGAAGTGAAATGGCTGGGTATATGAAAATATTCGAGACGTTGATACTTAATAATCATCAGCAGAGTAAGAACAGTCGCTTGCGAGTTGTATTCTATTCTCATTTTCAGAAGAATATGATTACAATATTTGAGCGAACACGCGACAACCAAAACGGATATTTGACCGTTGCCACTGTCAAAAAACTACTTGCTCATGCAGAGGAAGCTAAAAAGGGAAAGTTATGACTTTTAACGAACAAAATACAATTGAAGAATATGTGATTTCAAAACTATCCAATAAATGGAAGTATATACCATCTGATCAGTTAGGCAGGGATGAACAAGGTATTTTGATAGAGAGTTTATTGAAGAAGTCCCTCATGAGGATTAACCCTGAAATAAGAATGATCCCTGAGCGCGCAGATGAGGTTATTTATAGATTAAGAGCTATTCTCTTATCTGTCAATGAAGTTGGGTTGGTGAGAGCAAACGAAGAATTTACTAAATGGCTCCAGGGTGAAAAGACTATGCCATTTGGAGAAAACAATCAACATGTACCTGTGCGACTTATAGATATTGAGGATGAAGACAACAATACATTTATTGTTACGAACCAATATAAAGTAACACGTGGGGTAACAAAGATCCCAGATATGGTTCTTTTGATTAACGGTATTCCTGTTATTGTTGGTGAGTTCAAAACCCCTGTAAGACCAGCAATATCATGGTTGGATGGGGCTGTGCAGATACATGATGACTATGAGAATAGCATTCCTGAGCTTTTTGTACCAAACATATTTTCTTTCTCCAGCGAGGGAAAGACTTTTAGATACGGGTCAATCCGTATGCCACTCGAGATATGGGGACCATGGAGGGATGAATTAAAAGTCAAAGATGATGAAGTAGCAGGATTAAGGGAAGTAGAAGTAGCAGTTGAAGCATTGCTTAACCCTACAGTCGTCATGGATATTTTAGAAAACTTTACTATCTTTGCTACAGATAGTAAAAATCAACGAATTAAAGTAATAGCTCGATATCAACAATATGAAGGTGCTAATCTAATATTGGAAAGAGTCAAACAAGGGGTTGTTAAGAAAGGACTTATATGGCATTTTCAGGGTTCAGGAAAATCGCTTCTTATGGTTTTTGTGGCACAAAAATTGCGACATGTTCCTGAGTTAAAAAGCCCCACGGTTGTTATTATCGTTGATCGCGTTGATCTTGATACGCAGATAACCGCAACATTTAACGCATGTGATGTTCCAAATATTGTAGCTACTGAGAGCAGAGACGAGCTGGAAAGATTATTGAAACAAGATACACGAAAAATACTTATTACCACGATGCATAAGTTTGCTGAAGCAGAAGGGGTGTTGAACGACCGAGAAAACATCATAGCACTTGTCGATGAAGCCCACAGAACTCAAGAGGGTGACTTAGGGAGAAAGTTGCGAGATGCGTTACCAAATGCATTTTTCTTTGGTCTTACAGGGACCCCGATAAATAAAAGAGACAGAAACACATTCCGCACATTCAGTGCCGAAGAGGATTTGAGCGGTTATTTATCGCGTTATTCGTTTGAAGAATCCATAAGAGATAAAGCTACACTACCGCTGCACTTTGAACCTCGGCTGTTAGACGTTCATGTTGATAAAGAGCTTCTTGATGCTGGATTTGATGCTATGACCGAAACATTGACAGAAGAACAACGAGCACAGTTAGTTCAGAAAGCTGGTCAGATGTCAGCGTTTCTAAAAGCACCAGATAGAGTAAGGAAGATAGTTGAAGATATTGTTAGCCATTTTAGAGAGAAAATTGAACCACAAGGATTAAAAGCACAGATTGTATGTCCAGACAGGTTTGCCTGTGATCAATATAAAACAATATTAGATGAGATTGTTTCTCCAGACGAAAGTGTAGTTGTGATTTCAATCAATAACACGGATACCGATGAGTTTAAGAGGAAATATCGCATGGAGAGGGATCAACAAGAAAAGGTTTTAGATCGTTTTCGAGATCCCATTGATCCACTAAAATTTGTTATTGTGACATCAAAGCTCCTAACAGGATTCGATGCACCTATATTGCAAGCCATGTATCTAGATAAATCGATGAAGGACCACAACCTCTTACAAGCAGTTTGCAGGACTAATAGGGTATATAAAGAGAAGTCACATGGTCTAATTGTTGATTATTATGGTGTTTTTGATAATGTTGCAAAGGCGTTAGAGTTTGACGAGAAATCAGTCCGACACGTGATTACTAATATTGGTAGCTTGAAAGATCAATTTAAACAAGCGGTTGCTTTATGTCTTATGCATTTCCCAAATGTGGATAGAGGGATTGAGGGATACGAGGGTCTTTTGTTGGCGCAAGAATGTGTAAATACAAATACTAAAAGAGACGATTTTGCTAAAGATTATAGCTATTTGTCAAAGTTGTGGGAAGCACTATCTCCTGATTCCATATTAAATGACTATGAGAAAGATTATCGATGGCTTTCAAAAATATATGAATCTGTCAAACCGACGTCGGGGGATACGGGTCGCTTGTTGTGGCATGCTTTAGGGGCACAAACTATAAAGTTGATACATGAACATATTCATGTTGAAAAAATAAGCGATGATTTAGAAAAAATTATTCTTGATGCTGATGTTATTGAAGATCTAATGAAAGCAAAAGACAGTACAAAGACAAAACTTATTGAAATAGAAATAGTTAATCGATTGCGTAAAAACAAAGGTAAACCAAAATTTCAGGAACTTGGAAAACGACTTGAAGATTTACGGGATAAAGCTGAACGGGGGTTGATTAATAGCGTTGATTTTCTAAAATCTTTAATCGAATTAGCGAAAGATGTTGTTGCTGCTGAGAAGGAAATTGAGGTAGAGCATGAGAAAAAGGGAGCAAAGTCAGTGCTTACAGAATTGTTCTTAGAAGTTCGCACTGAACAGACCCCAGCAATTGTAGAGAGAATCATTAATGATATAGATGAAATTGTTAAAGTTGTTCGCTTCCCCGGTTGGCAATCAACCGCATCTGGTGAGCGCGAAGTAAAAAAAGCTATTCGTAAGACTTTGCTTAAATATAAACTTCACACCGACCAAGACCTTTTTGACAGGGCCTACGGATATATTCGGGAGTATTATTGAGATGATTCCAGTATTCTTCTGTCATATCTGTGACGCTGGTTGTAATTGTAATTTAGCAGTTAAATTATCACAGAAATTATCTAGAGATCTTGAGGGTATTGAAGCATTTGTAGCTTGTCAGGACGAAAGATGGAACACTGCTGCTGATTTAAACACATCTGTAGATCAATCATATGTTTTTATCCCGATAATTGGAGATTCTTTTAAAGAGAGCAATAATTGTACTTCTGAATTAGATCGAGCCAAAGAAAGAAAACAATCCGAGAAATTCCCCCTCATCATCCCAGTAAAAAATAATTGCTCTGACGCACTAATGGTGGACTTGAGTTTTACGATAGATCAGCAGCATGAGTCTGGTGACAAATGGATCGATTTTTCTTTTGATTCAGAATTTGATTCCAAGTATGAGGATCTTTATAGAAGAATTCATTATTGGTTAGTTGACAATGACCTTGTTGCGAATAAGGATTTTCACAAAGATCGTAAAGTTATTGATGTCATTTTAAACGAAGATGATCCAACGGCCAGTCAGATCAAGATAGCGATAGATTATTGTCGCAAAGGAAAAGAATATAGTTTATATATTTTAAAAAATCTTTCAAATCCTAAATGGCTCACGCACCTATATGCGGCAGGTTTTTTTGCTTGTAATCTTGCACCAGTAGAATCTGAGAAAAATGAAGGATTTTATAATATTCCATTGTGGGCAGCAGTTCTATATTTAGAAAAAGTCTCGATGAACCCTAATACTAAAGACACCGAAAGAATACTCGACATTATTCGAAAAGTATCAAGACCAATCCAACCTGCCGTAAAACAAGATAATTGGCGAACATGGCAATCATTTGTAAAAATAATGGCTAATCTTCCCGGTAAAGTAATTGGCTATAATGATATAGAGCTAATTTCAGATTGGTTAAATAGCAAGTTTGATATATCAATGGTTGTTTTGGAGATAGGGAATACGCTTTTACCAAAGTTATTGGATGAAGCAAACACAAAATCAGATTCAAAAAAAATAGTACGGATGGTTAAAGTTTTATTGGATTCTGTAAAGATAGAGAGCAGACACGGGATGTTATCGCATAGTTTTCAGGAAATGTTTAAAAATAATTCAGGGTTACTTGGAGAAAAATGTGCTCCAAACGTTTTGAGCATATTGAAAGATAAAACAGATAATATTGTCGCTGAAAAAGATGATAGCTATTGCTATGTTTGGAGGCCTGCGATTGAACATCACGAGCAAAATATTTCTACAGACGAGTATAGGCATATTTTGATTTCAGGTTTTAGAGATATTTGTCTAAGTTTTGCATCAACTCATGATGCTACTGCATATCTGGAAAAATTATTTCTCTCCCAGAAATACATAATAAAGCGTGTTATGTTGTTTGTCTTGAACCAATTATTTGATAAGTATGTGAATGTTGCAGAAATAATTCTAAAAGAAAATTGTGACAAAATATTTCTCGAAAGTAATTATCATCATGAACTATTCTTGTTGATTGCAAACCATTTTAATTCATTATCTCAAGATGTCCAATCATTGCTAATCTCTACAGTATGCAATTTAGTGGGTGACTGGAAAGAATCTGCAGATAAGGATAGATTGAATATTATACTACGAAGAAGATGGTTGCATGCGATTAAGAAGTCTGGCTATTCGCTTCCTAATCACATTTACAATAAAAATTTTGGAAAGACTGTGTACGAACCAGAGCATCCGGAATTTTTAAGTTATATGGGGACAGTGTCTTGGGGAGAGGAATCATTGTTTACAGGTGCAGAATTGTTAGCAGAAGGAAATATTAATAATATCATAGAATTTCTGAATAAATATGAGGGTAAAAATCGGTTTGGTGAAACCGCAATACGGGAGGCGGGGCAGTCTTTAAAGGAAGCAATTAAATCAAGTCGAGAAGTGTTTGAAAATAATCTTATCGAATTTAAGAAAGCAAAGTATGAATATTGGTATTATGTGATACAAACATATGATGAACTCCTCCAAGAAAAAAAGGAGATTAAATGGAATGACGTACTAGCATTTTGTGAGTCTGTTGTTGAGGATGATGCGCTGTGGGATGGGAAAGAAAAAAAGAGTGATTTCCCTCTTGAACCTAAGAAAAGCTGGATTCCATCTGTGATAGCGGGGTTAATCAGGAAAGGGGTACAAGAGGATACAATTATTTTTACAGAAAAAACTTTTAAGAGCATGGATTCTATCATTAGAACGTTACTCGATAAACAAAAATCAACAGCAAGCGGCAAGGACAAGGATGCTGTAACGGAAGCGATTAATAGCCCCAAAGGCCATGTATTGGAATGTCTTAACAGCTATGTCCTTAGGCGGTACCGAGAGTATGAAAAATTACATGATAATGGAATAAAAGAAAAAGAAGTTTTTTGGGCAACTGTGGTGGGATTATTTGATCGAGAGATTGAGCGAACTAAAAAAGGGAACTTCGAATTTTTAAGCATTTCAGGAACATTTTTACCGAATTTATATTATTTGAGCCATGATTGGGTTAATCAGAACATTAACAATGTTTTCCCTAAAGAAAGAAAACCTTGGCTATGTGCCATGCAAGGGTATTCTTATGTAAATACTGTCTATGAGGTTATTTATGACCTATTAAAAAGGAATGGACATTTGAAACGAGCGCTAGATATAAAACTGTCGAGTGATCCGATAAGGAAAAGAATTGTAGATAATATTGCAATATCCTATTTGCGTGGGAAGGAAACTATGAATGGTCAAGACAGCTTGTTTTCGCTTGTTTTGAAGGAATGGGAATCTGGTGATATTGAAAAAGTGATAAGCCTTTTTTGGTCACATAGAGACGTGGAATTGAATTGTGCACAAAAGGAGAGAATATTTAATTTTTGGAAGTATTGCTTTGACCACATGAAGGGGAAAGAAAATGACAATAAGGATGTTCTTTCTAATTTGAATTTACTTGCTGTATTTTTCGAGGGGTTAGAAGGAGATCACAAAGACTGGTTGAAACAAGCAGTTCAATATGTTGAAGAACGATATCATAGTTCATTTGTGCTTGAATATTTAGATAGACTGGTAGATGTAAATCCTGATGAGGTTGGTGAAGTTTTTATTGTTATGTTGCGGAAATGTGTTCCTTCCTACAAGCAAGAAAATATTCAGTCAATTGTTGATAAATTATTTAAAGCTGGGTTAAATAGAAATGCTGCAAATCCTATTTGCGATAAATATGCTAGGGAAGGATATACTTTTCTGAACGAAATTTATGAGAAATATAATAAGGGAGGATAACCGAGAGCATGCTATGTATTTATTGCAAAAAGGAACTCGATAATACTAATTCATCAACTGAGCATGTTTTTCCTAAATCTTTTGGGTGTCCAGATTCATGGACAATAGATTGTGTTTGCCGTAAATGTAATAATGAATTTGGGGGCACTATTGAGCGAAGTATGGCGGGTGATAGCATAGAAGGTATATGGCGGTTGAAAAAGATAGGATCTCGATCTAAAAAACCAATAAAGCAAACACGAATTAAGATTAGCTTGCCAGATGAAGACAAATATGGTGAATTTCAAGGGTTGATCCTATACGCTGATTTTTCTCAGAAGGATAGCCTGTATCTACCTGCTCAGGTTGTTATAAGTAAGGGGTCTGTAGGTAATAGACATTATTTGCTTGAGGAAATGATAGACGATGAGATAGCGAAGATTGATGGCAAGTTTGGATTGTATGCACACAATAAAGATGAGTATGATGATGCAATGGATCGAATGTTAGGATTAGGAAAGAAATTCGATGATAACGTTACTGGTTTGCCGCAAACTGCAGTAAACGATGAGGGGAAGCTTGAGGTTGAAATTGCGGGAACAATGGATACAGTTATATTCCGAACTATAGCGAAGATTGCCTTCAATTATCTATCGAAAATAAGAGGTGCCAAATATGCATTAAATTCAAAATTTGATGTAATAAGAGATTATATTCGAGGCGTAAATGGATCAGGCATGCAATTGGTTGAGATTCAAAAAGGACATATTTTAGCCGATGAAACAACAAATAAATATTTCTTAGATGGTCATATTTTCACTATTGAAACGAGAGGGAGAGATATTGTAAGCAAGGTGTGTCTTACCAATTCATACGACTTTTATTATGTCGTTAAGCTTGGTGATTTAGGGCCTATATGGCATGATATTAGCAGCGGGCATGCATACAGTTTAGAAAATGATAAAATGATTTCTTTGTTTTCTCCCACGTTTCTAACGATAATGACTAAGTTAAAACGGATTTTTGGTTAGTAAAAAGTGAAAGTCATATTTCATCGATTTTTCACAAAGAGATTAGTGATGTTTTGTGGGCAGGCCTTGCCCCGGAACAAAAGTTTGATCAGTGCAGGAAAAACTAAACAAACGACCGTTTATTACCTGCGGGGTTTCGTGAGGAAAAAAGGTCTGTTTTGGAGGGGGAGTATTGTTTAGCAGGTGGAAATACTAATATATAGACAAATAACTCTAGGATTAATAAATTGGGATTGAATG
>JAVCCB010000023.1 GCA_030765685.1 Candidatus Tantalella remota
CGGTCGAGGTGAATACGAAGATCGACTGGCCCGAAGAGCCGGAATGGGACGAAGCTGTGTTGCGGGAGAATCTTGCTGATTATTCGAATTACATCATGGAGATCGTTGACATCGTGGCAAGTCTCGATGACCCTGTAGCCAAGGTGTGGACGAGGGAGCATGTGACCGACCAGCCGGTATTTTTGACGCTGCGGAACTGGTTGAGGCACGGAGCGCTGGCGACTTTTGGAACGATCGTCAATAGCCTGCCCGGATTCTCGAACGGCCCCGAAAAAGACGCCATAGTCGAAGTTCTTATCAAAAGTTTCCCCGAATACAGGTTGAAGGTATCAGCTGTATCTATGCTTCTGAACGATACTTGGACAAATCCGCGGTTTATAGATAACCTTACTGACGTTGTATGGACAAAAGAAAATCCGGCGCCTTCCGAGATAGGGCCGCTGTATTTATTCAGGGAACTTTTAAGGAACAACAGGGATAAAAAAATAGAAGTATTTAAGGAGGCAAAACGCCGGCTGGACAAGACTCTCGGAGTGATGGTGGACAATATAGGGCCAAAAGGAGTCGGGGAAAAGAAAAATAAAAACGACGGATCGTTTGAGGTGGACGAAACCGGCAAAAAAATGGCGGTGAAGCCACTGCAGCATATTCCCGAAGACGATGTCAAACAGATACTTATTATGAGCGACGTTCTTTTAAAAGCCACCAAGAAGATCGGCGAAAGCGTTATAGACCTGTGGGCGCTGGTCACTTCGGTCCATAAAAAGTACCCTGAGGCGGTCATATATGTCGGGACCACTTTCCCCGGTATCTTCAGGGCGGACCAGTTTGACGGGAAAGTAGTTCCCATGCCGACACGTGAATATGACATAGAAGATTTTGGTTACGAGGAGGATGAATGGAGGGATTTTACTATCGACAAGATGATCTGGACTTCTGACATACCGTCGTACAGATACCGGTTAGAGGATTCTGAAAAGGTCAGGAACGATATGTCTCAAAGACGACTCAGGTTTCTCGCGGAGAAAGAAATAGATCTTGTCTTTGACATGGGTGTGATGCCCGCGTATTACAGGGATGTCCACAAAAGAATGGCGAAAGCTTATCCGGGGAAACCTTCTCCACATGTCTTTTCCATAAGATCCGCGATAGGCGCTACGCACGCTTTTTCTCCGGACGTCTGGGGGAATTTCCAGGGGCCTGACTACGAAGACAGGGAGGGAAATGTCTACGGGGTTGCGGGGATAGAAGACCTGAAAGAGACCATAATGCCAGGAAATGTTCTTGGAAAGGCAGGTATTTGGGAGACTAATATGTGTGTCTTGCGGATGATGGGTCTGGATGTAGACAATAAAAACCTGACACAGATCAAGCTTAGTGTTGAAGAGTCTGTTGGCGCGCTCATGATACTTAAAGAATGGTTTTACAGTATGAATTCCGGGGCTTCTCCGGAAGATTTTGATCCGACAAAAAAGATCATAGTTGTCAATGTCTATGCCGTTACTCACTGGCAGGATATCCTGACATCTGATATGTGGTCTGAGCTGATAGATTATCTCGTGGAGAACATAGACAACGCTTATTTTATTTTTACCTCCGGCGGAGAGATGGACGGGGACACTTATTACATAGACACGATAGTGAATAAGCTTCGTGCCCACGGCAGCGATATCCTTATACCGAGGGTCAACATATATCCATATATTAATGATATCCTGGGTATAAGCAGCGGTCTTGTGACCCTGGATACAGGACTCAGCCATATAGGGAACGGAGTTTACGGAGTTCCCACCGCGGTGATAACGAAGCCTAATATCCTGCACTGGCTCACGCCCAGGGACAATGCGTATCCCGTAATGGCCGATGATGTTAATACCGCTAATGTCATGGCGACTTTGGGGGGGGGCATCAGAGATCTTCTGGATCAGGAGCAAATAGATGAGTTGTCCGGCCAGGTTGTTAAGCCCTACATTGAGTCTCTTAGGCCGTATGTAGAGTATATTAACAATACTGCCGAGAGACCCGCGGCTGTCGCAGCAAAAGCCGCCGCCGCTTCCGTAGAAGAAAGGGCGAGGATGGACTCTGAGTTGCTGGCAAATAGAAAAGATTTTATAGACGCCGAGTTTGATATTAAGATCTTCTTGTACAATGTCATCAACAGACTGGGGATAAGAGAGCATCTTGAACTACTTGGCGTCCCAGTGTCGGAGGTTATTCCGAAAATAGATTTTGTGGACAGCGCCGCGCAGGCAGGGGTGCGTCAGCCGAGATTTATTACAAAACTTTATACCCCTGAGCCGGGAGAAGTGCATCTCCTTGTAGATACGAGCGCGCTCGAGAGGGTCGTGGCGAATAATGGTTCGGAGACGATGAAGGTGAAGGAAAATATAAAAAAGATAGAAGTTCTTCACGAGGTCGTCGGTCACATTTTCGCGTGTTATGTCTTTACGGGATTCAAGGAAGCTCATTTGCGCACGGACGGAAACGTAGAGAAAGAACTTCCCCCCGAGATAAAAGCAAAGGAGGAGATCCTTGCCAGGTTGATGACTTTTCTTGTTCTTTATAGATTGAATAAGAATCACCCCCGCATGGTGGGTCAGGATCTAAGGAACTATTTGTGGCATAAGGGGATCGACCTGACGGTACCGGAATTTGGTATTTATGTAAATGTTATCCTTGAATCAATGTTGAGAGTAGAGGATGTAACGGATATATCAGGATACAGGTATAACAAAATAATAAGATCTGACAGCAGTATCCTCAATGCTATCAATAAGGATATAAGGGAGAGGTATCTTCCGGAGTTGGAGATCTTATTTGGTCTTGCTGAAGAGAAAGATCCCAGCTGGTCTCTCCTGGCAAATATCTTTACGGAAGATCATGTTTGGATAAACCGGGTGTTGCGGGTCTTCGCTGTCGGCTCTACACCTTTTCATGAGTTGGGTCATATTGTATGGGGGCGTCTTTCAGGGCAGAGGGAGACCTCACGTTCGTTCTTTAAGGGAGAAGTCTATGGACTAAGAGGTTCTCCTGCAAAGTGGGGCGGTATAGTAGGAAACCTTATAGCTTCCGGTATTTCTTTCGGGAGTATGACTACCTTGTCTGCCTATGGATATGCGGGAATGTTCCTGTACATATCGCTTCTTTATCTGGGAACAATAAATATGATCTCTGTGGAAGCAGAACTGGCAGGAAGATCATTCGGGAAAGGAGATCTTTCATATAACAGCAGAATAGATCTTTCGTCCATTCTGACGGAAGATCTGAAAAATGCTTTCAGAGACATAGATGGCGGCAAAGAACCCTATGCTGTCCACGTTTCGGGTAACGACCCTGCTGCTTTCAGGAAACTTTATGACGGTCTTAAAAATGCACCCAAAGGCAGATTCGGGATGTTCACGCTTAGCAAGACAGGTTGGGACGGGATAGATCATTTTATTGTTGTCGACAAACCCGAAGAGATCCCAGGGGACACCATACTAAAGAAAACGGAAAATATCTGGATGGACAATATTCCAACGAACCGGTCGGAATTCATATTGCATTTCAAAGTCTACCCTAAAGAAAAGGCAATCCATATATATAATCTTTCCATGGGAAGGCATTACGGGGAGAGGTTACGCGGCAAGGGGTTGATGGGCGGAGTGTTCGAGAGGTTCGCGGAAGAACTTGAGGAAAAATATCCCTCAATGAACATATCGGCCGTAGCTATCGAAGAGAGGCATGAGGACGGAAGTTTTAAAGTCGTACCGCACTTAATGAAAAAGTATTTTAACGCGACGCTAGATGAGAGCGAAGACCTATACAAGGCTTATGACCGGAAAGATCTTATTCAGCCAGAATATAGAAATTGCGTTTATCAGGGAGTAGTCGGGGAGCGGGGCAGTAGCGATGAGGCAGGAGATCCGTTAGATTTTTTCGAGAGTAATATGATGATGACACCTCAGGCATTGGCAGCTAATATTTTTACGGAACGATTTTCGGGATTAAAGAACCTGCCGTTGAGGATATTGGGTCTTTTGACGTTGGCGACCCCTGCTCATGAGTGGGGACATATACGGGCTTCTCTTAAGAACGGGGGAAAACTTAAGGAGAGAGGATGGGATCTGTTCAGGGGGATCTTCGTGGGCGAAGTAACAGTACAGCGTGGTCCTCCTGAAGTATATTTTGCCGGAGCCAGTATGAATATTTTGCTCGGTCTTACCGCAGGTCTGTTTTCCATAGTTTCAACATTGTTTTCATTCAAGACACCTGCTTTTGTTCTGTCTGTAATTTCTGTGGTTAATCTTATATTTGCTTTTGGCGAGGTTTTTGGCGGCCGTTTTGGGCGGGGAGACCTTGTTTGCGAAGTAAGGTGGAGGAAATACCAGAATGTCTCGGAAGAAGAATTATCGCAGCTAAGAGCCGAAGAGGAGACGGTATTGCAAAAAGGCGGCGGGGAATATGAGGTTGTAGGGGGATATAAGCATGACTCTTACGGATTATTAAAGCACCTTCTCGAAAAAGGTTTTCTTGCCAAAAAAATATCTGACGAAGTTTATTCTCCAGTCGTAGACAATGGTGACGCGATCAAATTTGCAGGTATGGCGGCCAAGGAAGCAAAGCGAGTGGTAGAAGAACTCGTAGAGAACGGACAGCGGCGCATGCGCATCCTGGATTTCGGGACGGGAACCGGCATAACTTCTATGGCGGTTGTTAATCATGCCAAGAAATACGCGGAGGAACTGGGTGTTGAGCTAGAGGTGGAGGTCGACGCGATAGATATCAGCCAGGACGCGTGCGATAACGTACTTTTTAATTATAACGAAGTCTTCCCGCATCTTATAGGAGAAAAAGACAGGCTTAGCGTGAGAAAGGTGGAAAAGGGGGACGAGTTCAGGGATCTTGAGGGATCTTATGACCTGATACTTTTCAATGCCCCCGATTCTATAGATGGAGAGAGCAATTCTCCGTCGGTAATGATAAATGTAGATGAGTTGAGAACTCTGCTGGAAAAGCTCGCTGACAGATTATCACCGGATGGCGTGTTCCTTCTGCAGAGCAGGGTTGAGGTAGCCAGACATATAGTACCAAGGATCCTATTCTGGGACTGGACATTGTTCGGCGATGTGGATTTTAAGGAGGTCAGAGACACGTTCACAGGCACTCACTACGGTAAACGGAGCGGAATCGCGGATGACCCCGCGAACGCGACTGCCACTAATTTTTTCAATGGGAAATATTCGCGTCAGCTGAACCGTCCGTCAAGATTGTGGGGGCTGGCCACTCTCGCCACCTTCGCGCATGAAATGGGCCATGTAATTCTCAGTTCTTTCAGCAGGAAGAGCCGGGAAACGATGATAAAAGCCTACAGGGAAGCGGCAGTAGACAAGATAGCGTGGGAGATAGATAAAAGCAATAAGGGAAGGACGGGTTACAGAAAAGACGAAAAACTGAAAGATACTATCAGGAAGCACGATTCTTTTAGACCGATACTGCGGTCGAAGGCGAGGGGCATATTCTTGAGGGATATATTTTACAGCGGAAGGGCCAGGGGTGTTCATGGTGTGGTGCTGGGGTGGGGAGGGATAGCTGGAAATATCGCTGGTATAGTTTGCGGCGTGGCCGCGTTCTTTTTATTTGATGGTCTGCTCTTAGGTTCAGGGCTTTCACTTGATACTCAATTAAAGATCCTGCTTATCGTCGGACTCCCGGTTTTATCAAATATTTTTTATGTAGGGTTGGAGGTAATGCTCAGCCCTTTAGCAAGAAGTGACCTGTCCCGGTATTTAAAAGAGATAAGAAAAAAGAAATCGGAAAACCTTATGGAACGTCTCGAGGAGACGGGGGACCAGAGACATCAGATAGGGCATGAAATGGGCAGGTTTGGTCACGCGATAAACGGTGGTAAAAGTACCGGACGCAGCGGGGACGATAAGAGAGAAAAGATAATAGTCGATTTTTCCGAAGACAGGGTCTTGAGGAAATTCTACAGAGGATTTATGATCAGGTTTTATATAAGGCTCTGGAGGGAGATCGGAATAGCGGCGATGGCACGGGTAATTTTGTCGAGGATGTGGGGAGACAGATCAGAAGTGCAGCTTCCGGGAGCGGTAAAAGGACGCCTGGTACGCATAGTTTACGATACGGTAGAGAGTATGGTCGAATATGATCTTGATTACGTGGACGGCGAACTGAAGGATAAATACAAGGGTAAGTGGGTCCTGATAGGTGACGCGGCTATCGCGCCGGGCCGCGGCGTTTGCCGGCATCACGGTATCATAGTGACGTCTGTTCTGGAGCGTCTTATAGCGGGAGGCTATCTGCATGGCAGAACATTTTACCGCCGCTTTATGGGGCATGGATGGGCTGAATACCGCGATAGTGGAGGGAATTACCACAGGCTTGATGTCGCGCAGAAATCGTTCGAGACCAATTGCCGGACCGAACCTCTTGAAGAGGAAGAAAGGGATATGACTATGGAGTACGCTTTTGAGCGTACTATGTTTTTGCCAGTTCGCGATGTCGTATGGAATACAGCCGTACCCGTAAAGGAACCCAAAATAAAAGAACCAAAAATAATGTCTGTTTGGATGAGGTTGGCGTTATGGGTAACCGCGTATATTTTTGGCGAACATCCCTCGGGCATGAATGCCGTTGATCTGAAAGGGGAAAGAACAGGGCCGCAGCATTTTTCAGGAGAGATCTCGGTTGGCGCTGGCACAAGGTCGTATTCGTTCAGGGTCGAGGGGGATGAGGTGCGTATGAAGGCAGTTGATC
>JAVCCB010000042.1 GCA_030765685.1 Candidatus Tantalella remota
AAGAAGTGGTCGATTCAGGGTGCAATGTACAGCTTGTAATGGTAGGGGAAGGGCCGGAAGAGAATAATCTTAAAGATCAGATCAGGGATCTGGATCTTGAAGATAAGGTCTTTATAACTCCGGGGGAGGTATCACTGGAACAGTATATGACGCTTTTTGATATTTTTTGTCTGCCATCTATACATGAGGGCCTGGGATTATCCCTGATGGAGGCCATGGCGGCCGGACGCGCGTGCATAGCGACCAATGTGGGCGGACTGGCGGAACTGATCACGGATGAACAGGACGGCATCCTGATCCCCGTCGCTGACTCGCAGGCATTGGCCGTGGCTGTTAAGCGTCTGGCGGAAGACTTCCCGCTCAGGGAGCGCCTGGCTAATGTCGCGCGCAAGAAAGCTTTTAATAAATTCGCTATAGAAGATAATATAGAGCGCATGATTGAGATGTACAAAGGAGTAGTAGGCACTTAGAAGGTACCGGGTATCGGGGAATGGAGAATTGGGAAGAGGGAATAGTGAGTGGAATCAAGGAAAAGGGAAAAAGTAAAAGGGAAAACAAGGAGCCCTAAACCAGAACAAGTTCGGTTCAGGGTAAACTCCGCGACGCAGGATCCGCAAGCCGAAGGCGCAGCGAAAAGATATAGGAAGAGGCTGTATATCCAACAAGAAACCTATCCTTTTTCCTTTATCCTTTTTACTTTTTACTTATTTTGTGGACAAGGAACTAACCCGGCGAACACAATTGGAAACAAATGACCGAACCAAAACGAATACTTGTTTTTGAACTGAACTGGATGGGGGACATATTGTTTTCCTTTCCGTTCCACAGGGCTTTGCGAGAGCGTTTTCCCGATGCGTATATCTGCTGTGTAACGGTGCCCAGATATGTGGAACTGTTCCTCAATAATCCGTGGATAAATTTTGCTCATGTTCTTAGTGATGCCAGGGACATGTTTTCAATAAACGAAAAGATGGCTTTTGTTAAAATGATCAGGAAAGAGAAATATGATACCTGTTTTTTACTCAAACCATCCAGGACCAAGGCTATGATGGCCGCCTTTGCCGGTATCGGAGAAAGGATCGGTTTTAGTGGTAAAAAAGGAGCGTTGACAAAAGAAGTAGCACCTCCTTCTAGGGAGATACACAGGGCTGATCAGATACTTTCTCTGGCGGGGGTCGCCGGAGTAAAAGAGGCGAATGGATCGTACGTATATTTTGTGACTCCTGAGGATTCTGAAAGAGCGGATAAAGTCCTCAGGCATGCAGGCGGCGGTTCCAGACGGATGGTAGCGCTGAATACAGGAGGCAACTGGGACGCGAAGAAATGGGCAGGATCGAATTTTATCGAGTTGGCAAAAAAGATACTGGACCGTTTTGATGATGTGGAAATAATGTTTACCGGCGCCATGAAAGATATGATCACTACACAGGAAATGGTTGCAAGTGTTTCTGATGAGAGATGCTACACCGTGGCGGGAAGAACGGGTCTCAATGAGCTGGCATCTCTTTTTAAAAAATGTGAGCTTGTCGTAAGCGCTGATTCGGGCCCGCTGCATCTTGCTTCCGCGACAGGTACCACAACAATAGGCTTATATGGTCCTACGTCGCGCAATATCACCGGGCCCAGAGGGGAAGGCAAGAATATCGTCATATCGAAGGATATTGACTGCGAGGTCCCGTGTTATGTCGCGGAATGCGATAAGGAATTTATGTGTATGAGATCTATTCCCGTTGAAGAGGTCTTCGCGGTGTTGGAGGTAGAGCTTCGGGGGTAGAAAGTGCGGTTCTCGGTGCGCGGTGGTTATCAGGGTATCAGGAGATCAGGGACCGGGTGGTGGTCTAAGGTTAAGGTTTTGGAAACTGGTATGGTTTTAGGGCTGTGGTTTTGGTCTGGAACATGAACCCTAAAACCTAAAACCTAAAACCAGAGACCATACCAGCTACTAAAACCAAAACTATTAACAACAACTAATTGTGACAGATATGCGGATAGATAAGTCAAAAATCAAAAAGATACTGCTGATAACGCTCAGTAATTTGGGAGATATCATACTGACCACTCCCGTCGTGAATAAGCTTCATTCAGAATTTCCGAACGCGGTTATTGACGTTATGTGCGGAGAGCCCGGCAGGGAAGTGTTCCGGGACCATCCGGCGGTAGGGGCGGTGGATGCGGCACAGAAAATACGCACCTTCAGCGGGCGAGTTAAACAGACTCTCAGCATCAGAAAAAAGAGATACGATCTCATAATAGACCTTAAGAACCCTCTTACACCTTTCCTGGCGGGTGCCCGTATGCACGCGAAGATAACGTTTGATCCTACCGGAGTAAGACATAAGGTCGAAGAGCACCTTTTAAAACTTACGGGGCTGGTTGACGATCCTTTGTCAGATATTAAGTTCTTTATATCCGTAAAACCGGAGGAGAAGCGATATGCCGACAGTTTTGTGGGTGGCGACTGGAAAAGACTTGTGGTAATGAACCCGGGAGCGAAGAGCCATCTCAAAAGGTGGGACGCGTTCAAATTCGCGAAGCTTACTGATATGATAGTCACTGAATTTAAAAGCCGGGTGGTGCTGGTCGGGTGCGATGAGGACAGGGAGGTGGTCGGAAAAGTGGTATCTTCGGTGACTACGCCTGTCGAAGACCTGTGTTCAAAGACCTCATTGGGAACACTTGCCGGGCTTATGTCCGAGGCGGATCTTGTTGTTACCAACGATAGCGCTCCTCTGCATGTGGCAAGCGCCGTGAATGCGCCTACCGTCGCCATTTTCGGACCTTCGGATGAAAAAAAGTACGGACCGCTGTCCGAACGGCACATAACAGTGACCCCGGAAGTACCGTGCCGTCCATGCGAAAAGGCTCTTTGTGGTAAGGGGCCCGATGAGGGATGCATCTCGGACGTGGATATTAAGACGGTCTTTGCGGCGGTAAAAAAATTTTTATAGGCGAACAAGCCATGGGTAAGATAGTCATAAAACAGGGGAACATCACTACCGAAAAGGTAGAGGCAATAGTGAACGCCGCAAATACCCGTCTCGCGGGGGGTGGTGGCGTCGACGGCGCTATACAGGCCGCGGCCGGGCCTTCGGTCCTGGAGGAATGTAAAAGAATAGGACGCTGCAGAACGGGAGAGGCGGTTATAACCGAAGCCGGAGAGCTTTACACAAAAAAGATCATACATACTCCCGGCCCCGTATGGAACGGCGGAAAGTCCGGAGAGACGGAGCTCTTGAGGTCCTGCTATGAAAACAGTTTTGAGATCGCCAGGAGTAACGGCCTTAAGACGATAGCGTTCCCCGCTATAAGCACCGGTGTTTACAGGTATCCGCTTGAAGAAGCGACAAAGATAGCAATAAGGACAGGAATGGAATACATCGACGATTTTGACGAGATAGTATACGTCTGTTTCTCCCCGGGTGACTTTGAAGTATATAAACGTATATACGAGGAACTAAAGTAGAGCAATGTCAGACAAAGAACTGAATACTAAATACAAAATACTAAATACAAAATTGGTGCCCAAACGCATCCTGATAACCCGAACAGACCGTCTTGGAGACGTGGTCCTTTCCACACCGGTAATAAAACATATGCGCAAATTGTTTCCGGATGCCTACATAGCGTTTATGGTACAACCGTCCAACAGGGAAGTCGTTATTAACAATCCGCATCTTGATGAAGTCATCGTCTATGACAAATGCCGGAAACAGAAAAGCCTTTGGAGCACGGTCAGGTTCGCGCTAAGCCTGAAAAAGAAAAATTTTGATACAGCCATAGCATTGCATCCCACCAACAGGGTGCATATCATGATGTTCGCGGCGGGGATACCAAGGCGCATAGGGTACGACCGGAAGTTACCGTGGTTATTGACGGAGAGGGTGGCACACAAAAAACAGGCGGGAACAAAACACGAAGTGGATTTCAATCTCGATCTTTTGGAGAGCTCGGGGTTCGATATATCTCAAACTGAAAGAACACCGTATATGGAGACTTCGGAGAACGACAAGCGCGTGATAGATTCGGTGATGAAGGACCACGGGCTGAAGGACAATATCATAGCGATCCACGCCGGAGCAAGCTGCCCGTCAAAAAGATGGGCGCCTGAGAATTTCGCCGCGGTTGCGGATAAGCTGACTGAAAAATACGGTTCAAAAATAGTCTTTGTCGGAGGAGATGAAACGTCCGAGTTTAGCCGAGCCGCTATAGCTGGAATGAGAACAAAGGCTACGGATCTTACGGGTATGCTTCAGGTTGGGGAACTCGCGGAACTTCTTTCGAGATGCCGCGGGTTCGTATCAAACGATTCGGGGCCGGTCCACGTCGCGGTGTCGGTGAAAACTCCCGTTGTAGCCATTTTCGGAAGGAATGATCCGGGACTTTCACCCAGGAGGTGGGGGCCGCTGGGTTCGGAAAGCGCTGTTTTACACAAAGATCCTGGCTGTGGGAAGTGCCTGGCACATAACTGTGAGAAAGAATTCGCGTGCCTGAAAGCGATCACGCCGGAAGATGTTCTCTCCGCGGCACAGGAGAACTTCGGGGAATGATAGTTTTTCGGAGGCATGCGGGAATAGCGCGCTTGCGGCAGGACCCTAAAACGACTATAATGTAAAAGTCAGAAGTGATATTAATCAAAGGAGAGCAAATATGGAAGAAAAACACGAAATCAACGTTAATGACAGTAATTTTAAAGAGGAAGTAATAGACGCTTCTCTTCTGGTACTGGTAGATTTCTGGGCGGAATGGTGTGGTCCGTGTCGTATGGTCGCTCCCATGATAGAAGAGATCGCACAGGAGTATTCCGGAAAGATCAAAGTGTGTAAACTTAATGTGGAAGAGGGGCCGCAAACTGCCTCTATCTATGGTGTTATGAATATTCCTACTTTGATGATGTTCAAAGGAGGAGAGGTAAAGGACAAGATCATAGGGGCTGTGGGGAAAGACAGCATCACTGCTAAGATAAACGATTTTATTTAAAGAAGTTAGGTAATGATCGCGACTGGCGGTCCCGGCGCGGATATATGTCCGAAAATGCCGGGACCGCTTGTTTCATGAAGGGCCTTCACCAATATTCTTATTGAAATTGACATCCCCGTGAAATACATGCTAAAATACCCGCATAGCGTATAAAGTAATATTATATGGGTGTTAGTATCCTGCCGTTCAGAGAGTTTTTAATAAAGACATAAGAGGAGGGGTAAGAGTTGAAGCAGTATAAATATTCCAGCCTGGCAAATATCATAAAAAAGTTTAAGAACAAGAAGCTTATGGTCATAGGAGATCTCCTTCTGGACCAGTTCATATGGGGAGATGTATCCCGCATATCTCCGGAAGCTCCCGTTCCTGTTGTATGGGTCCGGAAAGAGGAATTTATGCCCGGTGGCGCCTGTAATGTTGCCAATAACCTTGCCGAGCTGGGCGCGGATGTGTCTATAGTGGGAGTAGTCGGCGCCGACGAGAAAGCCGATATATTGAGGACGCAGCTTAGCAAGAGGAACATCTCCATAGAGGGAGTGATATCCGACTCAGAAAGGCCGACCATACTTAAGACGAGAGTCATAGCTCATAATCAGCAGGTAGTCAGGATAGACAGGGAGGATTTGAATACCCTTAGAAGAAAACGACAGGTCAAGATAATCGATTACGTAAGGGATAATATACGTAACGTCGACGGTATAATCCTGGAGGATTATGGCAAAGGCGTGATAACGTCGTTTCTTCTGGAGAAGATCATGCCTGTAGCCAAAAAATATAAAAAGATGGTCGCGGTGGATCCCAAGGAAGACCATTTTTCTTTCTATAAGGGAGTGAACGTTATAACACCCAACCATCATGAGGCCGCCAGGGCAGTAGGGTTCCCCCTGAACGATCCGGTATCCCGGAAAAAAGCGGGAGAGCAGCTTCTCCGGAAACTTAAGGCCCAGGTCATTTTACTCACTTTGGGAGAAGAAGGGATGATGGTGTTCGAAAAAGGAAAACCAGCCCGGAAGATATCTACTCTGGCACAGGAAGTATTCGATGTGTCCGGCGCCGGGGATACGGTCATTGCCACGTACACATTATCTGTCATAAGCGGCGCGTCACCTCTAATAGCCGCGCATATAGCCAACTGCGCGGCGGGTATTGTGGTAGGCAAGGTAGGAGTGGCCACGGTGAAAAAAGAAGAACTTTTGAGCAGGTTGAAACTCGAGATAAAGAAGGTGGGAAAATGAAGATAGTAGCTGTTATCCCGGCAAGGTGGAGATCCACGAGACTCAAAGGTAAAGTGCTGGCGGATATAAACGGCAAGCCCATGGTGCAGCATGTCTGGGAGAGAGTAAGCCGCGCTCATGAGGTGGACGAGGTCGTTGTGGCGGTAGACCGGGAAAGAGTTCAGAAAGCGGTAGAGGCTTTCGGAGGCAAGGCAGTGTACACATCTCCGGAACAGCCCTCGGGGACGGACAGGATAGCGGAAGTGGCCAACTCTATAGACGCCGATGTGTATATAAACATACAGGCGGACGAACCTCTTGTTCACCCCCTGATGGTGGACGAACTCGCGCAGGTGTTTCAATATGAGCGTAACATACAGATGGCCACTCTCATCAAACGCATACATAAGAGAGACGAGATCTCCGATCCCAATGTCGTAAAATGTGTGGTGGACAGAAAAGGGTTCGCGCTTTATTTTTCAAGAAGTCCTATCCCGTATGTGCGCGATGATGAAGGGCAGGATAGCTCCGAGGGGCAGCACCCGGGCGATATAAGCGGAAGATATTTCAAGCATGTAGGCATATATGCCTACACAAAGGATTTTATTTTTACCTACACCAATCTTCCTAAATCGACGCTGGAGTCCGATGAGAAGCTTGAACAGCTGAGGGTACTTGAGCACGGATACAAGATCAGAACGGTAGAAACAAGATATGATACCATCGGTGTCGATACGCAGGAAGACCTTGAGACGGTACGGGGGATATTAGCGCAAGGTGAAGGCACAGATAAGGTTTAGATTTAGGTTAAGGTTAAGAACCGATCTCAATCCCAATCTTAACCTTAATCTCAAACGGTAGTTATATTGGAGAATAATATGGATACCAAGAAAGTGAAAATAGGGAACATTACGGTAGGCGGAGGGGGTCCCCTGGTACTGATAGCGGGGCCGTGCGTGATGGAGTCCGCCGACAGCGTGCTAAGGCACGCTGAGAAGATAAAAGAAGTGGCAGGCAAAGCTGGTGTGCCGTTCGTTTTCAAGGCCAGCTATGATAAGGCGAATCGGTCGTCCTCGGAGTCTTTCCGGGGCCCGGGGATAGAGGAAGGCCTTAAGATCCTTTCTCAGGTGAAGAATGACCTGGGCCTACCTGTCTTAAGCGACGTTCACAGTGTATGCGAAGTTGAGCAAGCCGCCGAAGTCCTGGATGTTTTGCAGATACCCGCTTTCTTGTGCAGGCAGACCGATCTGGTGGTCGAAGCCGCAAAAAAAGCGAAAGCTTTGAATATTAAGAAGGGGCAGTTCATGTCGCCGCAGGAAATGAGCAATGTGGTAGGCAAGGTCGAATCCGCGGGAGGTGAGAACCTTCTCCTTACGGAGAGAGGCACATTTTTTGGTTACAACATGCTAGTAAACGATTTCAGGGCGCTGGAGATCATGAGAGGAACGGGGTATCCGGTAGTGTACGATGCCACACATTCGGTACAGATGCCGGGAGGTAAGGGGACAGTTTCCGGAGGCCAGTCGGAATTTGTCATACCTCTTTCCAGGGCAGCGGTTGCCATAGGTTGTGACGCATTGTTCCTTGAAGTTCATGAAGAACCGGCGAAAGCTAAAAGCGATGGCCCTAATATGCTTGACTTTAAGGGGCTTGAAGAATGTCTTGAGCAGGTAAAAAAAATAGAAAAGGCGGTTAGGAAAAAATGAGCATTTCCAGGGCAAAGAAGGTCTTGATCAATGAGAGCAAAGCCATAGCCAAGCTTGCCGGAAGGGTGGATGGTAAGTTCGAAAAAATAATTAAACTTTTGGCCGGAATAAAAGGGCGCGTGATAGTAACGGGTATGGGTAAGCCCGGTTTCATAGCCCAGAAAGTCTCGGCTACGATGTCGTCTACCGGAACTCCTTCGCTTTACCTGCACCCGGCGGAAGCCCTTCACGGGGATCTCGGGCGCGTTACCGCCGATGACGTGGTGCTGGCGTTCTCGAACAGCGGAGAGACCGAAGAGGTCGTAAAGCTTATACCGATAATAAAAAAAATAGGAGCCAAGATGGTAGCCGTCACGGGAAAAGTGAAGTCCGCCTTGGCCGTGAACAGTGATTTTGTTCTAGATAGTTCCGTGGACAAGGAGGCTGACCCGATGGGGCTGGCCCCTACCACATCGACCACGGTTATGCTCGCCTGGGGTGACGCCCTGGCTGTAGCCCTTCTTGAAAAGAAAAATTTCACACCTAAGGATTTCGCATTGTATCATCCCGGAGGGGCCCTGGGGAAACGTCTCCTCTTGAGTGTGGGGGATATAATGAGGCCTAAGGGTGAGACCCCGACAGTAACCGAGAATGCTAAAGTGAAGGACGTTCTGCTTAAGATAACAGGGATGCATGCCGGTTGCGCGATCGTTGTGGACAGTAAAAAGAAACTGGCGGGGATATTCACCGATGGTGACCTGAGGAGATGTTTTGAAGAAGGTGAAGGCCTTCTTAACCGCAAGGTCAAGGAAGTGATGACAAAATCTCCGATAACTATAACTCAGGAACGTTTGGCGGCTGAAGCGTTCGACATACTCAGAGACAAAGAGATAGACGAAATACCGGTTGTGGACGGCAAGGGCCACCCCGTGGGCATACTGGACGTGCAGGATATTTTGAAAGCAGGACTAGTATAAAAGAGCAGGTTTAGGTTAAGGTTAAGATTAAGTGGCAGGAAACAGTTCTTAACCTCAATCTTAATCTCAACCTTTAGATGAGAGGATTAATATGACTACAGACTATTCTCCTGATGTTATTGAGAGGGCTAAAAAAATAAAGATCCTGGTTCTTGACGTGGACGGAGTCCTTACTGACGGCAAGATAATATACGGAAACTACGGAGACGAAATAAAGAATTTTGACGTAAGCGACGGACTCGGCGTATATCTTGTCCGAAAAGCGGGGATGAAATGCGTGATCCTGACGGCAAAAACGTCACGAGTCGTGGCCAAAAGGACCAAAGAGCTGAGAATAGATAAATTGTACCAGGGGTTTCACTATAAGATAGACGCGCTAAGAAAGATCAGAAGGCAATTCAGGGTAACGGATGACCAGATATGTTTTGTGGGAGACGACCTTATAGATATCCCTGTCCTGAAAAGAGTGGGGCTTGCGGTATCTCCTCCGGGAGCGATGGAGGAAGTTAAGCCCTTTTCGCATTTGATCACGGAAAAGAACGGCGGCAGGGGCGCGGTCAGGGAAGTCTGTGATTTTCTGCTCAAAGCACAGGGGAAATGGGACGAAGTAACAGAAAGGTATTTTAACGATTAGTGCTATGTATACGGTAAAAGTCAGAGCAAATTTTAGCAGCGCGCATAACCTCAGGGATTATAAAGGCAAATGCGAGGACCTCCACGGACATAACTGGAAGGTCGAGGTAGCGGTCTCTTCCGAGTCGCTTAATAAGACGGGTATGGTCGTAGACTTTAAGGACCTCAAAAAATTCCTCAATGAGGTCATGGAGGAGCTTGATCACACGAACCTGAACGATCTGGCGCCTTTCTCGACCATTAATCCTACATCCGAGAACATCGCTAAATACGTATATGATGAGATATCCGCTAAGGATAAGGAGCTTAGGGTACAGTATGTTACCGTATGGGAGACGGATACGTCGGAGGCTACGTATAGTGTATGAAGGGCGCTATTTTAGATTCTCGATACTTGGTTCTTGATTCTCGGTGATGATTTAACGAGTATCTAGGATCTAGTATCTAACTTGAATTTTTACTATGAATAAAGCAATTGTCTTATTATCGGGAGGTATGGATTCTGCGGTCACGCTTTTTATGGCCATGAAAGAGTATGAATGTCATGCCCTCATATTTAATTACGGACAGAAAGCCCTCAAAGAGGTTGATATGGCTGCGCGGGTATCGGAAAAAGCGAAAGTACCGTTCACGATGTTGAATATATCCATGCCCTGGGAAGGAAGTGCTCTTCTTGATGAGACGATAGCCGTTCCGGAAAAAGGGGCAAGCACTTCCGGAAGTATACCGTCTACGTATGTTCCGGCAAGGAATATTATTTTTTTGAGTTACGGTGTTTCTTACGCGGAAGCCATAGGCGCCGAAACGGTCTTTATCGGTGCCCATCAGATGGATTTTTCGAATTATCCGGATTGCCGGGGTGAGTTTTTCGAAGCTTTTCAGGAGATGGTCCGGAGGGGCACAAAGCAGGGAGTAGAGGGTAACGGCGTAAAAATAGCCACCCCCGTCCTTAATATGGCAAAAAAAGATATCCTGAGTGAAGGGCTGCGACTTGGTGTTCCTTTTGAAGATACGTGGTCGTGTTACACAGGAGATGAGGATCCCTGCGGGAAATGTGAATCGTGTCATTTTAGAGAGGAAGCCTTCGCGGCGGCAGGCATTGATGACCCGTTGATATCAAAGAAAAGCGGATCCGCCTTCGCCAAGGCTATGGCGGACAAGTAGCGGTTAGCGTAGAGGGACAATGCGAAATACGAAATACGATATACGATATACGAAACACGACGAAGCCGGAATATCAGAGATATTTCTCTCATATCAGGGCGAAGGTCCCTTTGTGGGAAGCCGCCAGCTATTTGTCCGTTTCTATGGTTGCAATCTTAACTGCGAATATTGCGATACGTCCCTTGAGAGCTACAAATGTTTTTCAAGAGAAGCTTTGTTGGGGAAGGTGCTTGATTTTGATGACGATTATAACGAGCTGACTCTCACGGGAGGGGAGCCGCTGTTGCACGCGGATTTTATCAGGGGATTCCTGACACTTTTTAAAAGGCACAGAGACCATAAAGTCTATCTGGAGACTAACGGGACGCTGCCGGAGAAGATGAAAAAGATAATAGATCTTGTTGATACGATAGCGATGGATGTTAAACTTCCTTCATCGTCCGGATCTAAGAGCGGCATGTGGAACGAGCATGCCGAGTCGATAGACATAGCGGCGCAGAAGGAGCTTGTGGTAAAAGCGGTAGTCACCGCCTCTACCACCATGGATGACATTAAAAAGATGGGTGGGATATTGTCCGGCACCGAAAGAGGGCCCGTGATCGTATTGCAGCCCGTTACTCCGGTGAACGAAAACGTCGGCGTTCCGGACGGGGAGATGATGTCATATTTTAAGGCTTATTTGAAAAAAGAAACCGGCCTGGAGACGGTAGTGCTAGGCCAGGTTCATAAATATTTGGGAATTAGATAGCGTGGAGCAGGGGGCATGGAGCGGGGAGTGTCCGAGAAGGGTTTTACCCAATACTCAATACCCGATACTCGATATCGGATAAAAGGAAAAATACTATGAAAAAGAATTCAAAGAAAAAATCATACGAGGGTCTTCAGGGGGATATCAGAAAACTTAAACTCCCCAAGGTAGATGTCTGGAGCAATAAATATCCGGAGAAAAACTATACCGTCAGTTTTGATACGGACGAGTTTACCTGTATATGTCCAAAGACGGGACTTCCGGATTTCGCTCAAATTTTTATAGAATATTCTCCCTCGGAAAAATGTGTGGAACTTAAATCTTTCAAGGAATACCTTTTCGCGTACAGGGATGTGGGCATTTTTCATGAGCATGTCGTCAACCGTGTTCTTGAAGACCTTGTAAAGTCGACCTTACCTCGCTGGATGAAAGTAACGGGAATATTCAATATCCGTGGCGGGATAACGACGACAGTGGAAGCGGAATACAAAGAATGAAAATAAAAACACGACGATATTACTTATATTATTTAGCGAGAATATTGTTCTTTGTCATAAGTATCGTTCCCAGGCAGATAAGTCTTTTCCTGGCTTCCGCGCTGGGGAAGGGCGCGTTCAGACTGCTCGAAAAAGAGAGAAGCATAGCAGTAGGAAATCTCGATGAAGTTATGGGCGGAAGTCACCGGGAAAACGTTCGCATCGCCGAGGGCGTGTTCAGCAATATGGCCAAGAACGGGGCGGACTGGATAAAGATGATGTCCATTTCCAAAAGCGGTATCCAGCGTATGGTCACTGAAGTGCACGGGCTTGACAACCTTCATGAGGCTCTTGAGAAAGGTAAGGGGGTAATAGGCCTGGGTTCACATTTCGGTAACTGGGAACTTCTTCTCATATATTTGAGCACCAAAGGATATAAGGGCGCGGTGGTAGGAAGAAGGATATACTTTCATAAGTATGACAAGCTTATCACGCGGCTCAGGAACCGTTTTGGGACACCTGTGATATACAGGGATGAATCACCCAAAAAATCTCTCAGAGTACTTAGGGATGGCGGTATCCTGGGGATCCTTGCTGACCAGGATGTGGACAGTGTCGAGGGAGTCTTCGTGGATTTTTTTGGAAAACCCGCGTTTACGCCTACGGCGCCGGTAAAACTGAGTATGGCAACGGGAGCGCCTCTATTGCCGGGGTTTATGATACGTAAGCCTGATAACACATATAAGATGGTATGGGAGAAACCCATATCATCGCCTCAGGGTAAGGATAAGGAAGAGGATGTCCTGAGGCTCACGCAGGAATGGACGGCTGTCCTGGAAAAGTACATCCGGGAATATCCGGACCAGTGGGTATGGCTGCACCGCAGATGGAAGAGCAGTCCCCCGGAAACCGAACCGGTAAGTCAGGAAGCCGGAGAAAAAGCATAAAAAAGATATCGGATATAAAATGAAAAAGAAGATCATATGGATAGTCATCATTGTTCTTGTCGCCGCGGGTATATGGTTCTACCGGTGTCGGAATAATGAGAAAAAGGCGTCGTCAAATGTCGCCGCCTTCGCAAAAGACTCGAAATCCACAGGTCTTGAGCAGAAAATATTTTCGTTCACTATTGACGGGCGCAGTCCCACCGGCGCGAACCAATGGCATCTGGAAGGTGAATCCGCCGAAATAATAGGAGATGATATACATCTCAATGATCTTAAGGCTGAGGTATACGGTGATGACGTAAAGGTCGACCTTAAATCGGACTTCGGTGTGTATAACAAAAAGAAAGGCGAGGTCGAGCTTATCGGTAATGTGAAAGTGGTGGCGGACAGCGGTTTCGAACTTGATACCGATCGCGCTACGTGGTCCCAGTCGACCAAAGAGATATCCACGGACGCTATAGTAGATATACGCGCTGAGGGGATGGTCGCGCGCGGCAAAGGCGGAATGGCTAATTCTGATGAAAGGACAGCGTTCCTGAAGGAGGATGTCACCGTAACCATAGAGCCGGATACGCGAGTGGATTGCGCGGGGTCCCTCGAAGTAAGGTACAACGATAATATAGCTATTTTTATGGATGACGTGAAGGTCAAAGATAAAGATGGCAATCTTTTCGCCGACAAACTTACGGTAGAGTTCGATCCCGACACAAAGAAGCTGGCCAAGGTCATAGCGGAAGGTAACGTAAAAGTAAAACGGGGCAAGAGCTATACGATAAGCGAGAAGGCAGTGTACACTGAGAGCACTAAAAGCGCGAGGCTTGAGGGAAGGCCAAGGATAATTATAGACCCGACAGAACTTTCAAAACTTGAAAGTTTCGGGAAAGAAGAAACTCCGACAGAGTAAATCCGGAAAGGGATAATATGCATCTTTTAGAGACAAGAGAACTGATAAAACAGTATGGTGGCAGAAGGGTCGTCAAAGGCGTGAGTATAAATGTCAGAAGGGGCGAGGTTGTAGGGCTTCTGGGACCTAACGGCGCGGGGAAGACAACAATGTTCTATATGATAACCGGTATAATCCGACCGGACGAAGGGAAAGTCATCTTTGATAAGAAAGATATAACCAAGCTGCCCATACATCAGAGAGCCCGTTCCGGTATTGGGTATCTCTCGCAGGAGCCGTCCATTTTTCGAAAACTGACGGTGGAAGAGAACATTATGGCGATCATGGAGACGCTGGGGTTTCCCCGTAAAGAAAGGGACCGCCAGTTGGACAATCTTCTGAGCCAGCTCAAAATTGCACATCTAAGAAAAAGTAAGGCGTATACACTGTCCGGAGGAGAGAGAAGGCGTCTTGAGATCACCAGGACACTTGTAACTAATCCCATGTTCATCCTTCTTGATGAGCCATTTAGCGGCATAGACCCCATAGCGGTGTATGACTGCCAGGAAGTCATTAGAGAGCTTAAGGAAATGGGTCTGGGAATCCTCTTAACGGACCATAATGTGAGGGAAACGCTGTCTATAACAGACCGTTCGTACATCATGTATGAAGGCAGAATACTGATAGCTGGAGAGAAAGAAAAACTGATAAACGACCCCAAGGCGAGAGAGATATACCTGGGAGAGCGTTTTAGTATGTAAATGAGCACATTACTTACGCTACCGAAGGGAGCGTAAGTAATAAGTGCGAATTTATCCTGAGCGAAGCGAAGGATCTCAGACCGAACGCAGTGAGGTCTATAGAGATCCGGGCAGCTACCGGAGGGAGTGTAAGTAATAAGTGCGAATTTACCCCGCCCTTTTGTAAAAAGGGCGGGGTCTCAGACCGAACGAAAGTGAGGTCTATAGAGAAAGAAGTATGGAGCGAAAGCGACATAAGTTGTTTAGCCGAATTTACCTCCACTACTTCGCTTTGCGAAGCAAAACGACGGGGGTCTACGCGGCAAATGGAGGGCACAGGCGTAGAAACTTTGTGAAAACAGTCACAAAGGGTGCTGAAAAGCTACAGAAGCTATTGAAAAGCTACATATATAGTGGTATAGTATTTCGTTCTAATCGGAGCCAAGGGTGTTGTAAACAAAATAAGGAGCAGATATGTTAGATATAAACATCACGGGCAGGAACCTCGATCTTGACAAAAGTATCAAGGCCTATTTGAACAAAAAGCTCGGAAAGTTGGAAAAGGTATACAAGCGGATATATAAATGCGAAGTCGTTCTCGATGAAGAAAAGGTAAGGAAGAACGCGGAAATAATACTATATCTTAAAAGGAACAGGATAGTCGCCAAGGAGAGTTCGCCGGACATGTACGCCTCCATAGATAACGCGTGTGATAATGTGAAGAAGCAGCTTAGAAGGTTGAGCGGAAGGGTATCCTCCCGCAGGAGAAAGGCGATGTTCGGACGTTTTATGAAACCCGCGGAATATTTCGGTATATCGGAAGATACGGTAGTGGCCGAGCCCCGGGGCTTCATAGTTAAAGCGGATTTTTTCGCGAGTAAGCCGATGCTTCCGGAAGAGGCCAGGCTGGAGCTTGATATGATGGAAAAGGTGTTTATAACGTTCAAGAACGCGGACACGGGTGAAGTCAACGTGCTATACAAGAGGGCTGACGGAGATTACGGCCTGATAGAACCGAAGTTCTGACCAAAAAATACAGGAAAGGTGAATTACAGTGAAGAGTAAACTTAAGAAACTTGAAGGAACATCGAAGCAGCTGGATATAGAAATGCCTAAAGAGATCGTTGAGCGGAAGATCAACGAGGTACTTGAGGAAATAAGGAAAAATACCGAAATACCAGGTTTCAGAAAGGGCAAAGCGCCCCTTGACATGGTAGTAAAGAACAGTCAGATGGAAGCCATGGAAGAGGCGCAGAGACGCCTTATCCCCCAGGGATATCAGCAGGCTCTGGAAGAGCATGCTGTAGCTCCGGTAAGCTATCCGGAAGTCTCGGATGTGGAGATGTCCGTCGCGGGAGTCCTGAAGTTCAAAGCCAAGGTCGATACTCATCCTGAAGTGGGCTTGAAAAAGTATAAAGGCCTTAAGGTAGTTGCGACTAAAGTCGGTATCGACGATAATGAGATCAGCGAGACTTTCGAAAGGTTTCGGAACATCAACGCGGAATTCAAGGATGTAGACAGGCCGATACAGAAGGGCGATTTCGCCATATGCGATGTAGAGACCGTTATGGACGGCAAAGTGATCTCAAAAAAACGAGAGAACATGTGGGTAGAAGCTGACAAGGAAGCGTCGATGCTCGGAATGGGAGAAGATCTCTGCGGGGCGAAAAAGGGCGACTCGAAGGAAGTTGAAGTGACTCTTCCGGAAGGGTATCCCGACAAGAAATATGCCGGCAAGAAGGCGACCTTTAAGATAGATATAAAAGAGACAAAAGAAAAAATACTTCCCGAGATCGATGATGAACTGGCTAAAAAAATAGGCAAGGACAGCATCGCGGAAGCCAGGGAAGAGATAAAGAGCCAGCTTCTTGAAAAAAAAGAGGCCAATGTGAAGGTGGAGATGCAGAACCAGATCCTTGACCAGCTTTTGAAGGCACATACTTTTTCTTTGCCGGAATCCATGGTCAAAAGGCAGCTTGAAGTGCTGATCCAGAAAGCGGAGAACGATCTTCTCCATAAGGGTGTCGAGAAGGAAGCAATAGAGTCGCACAAGGAAAAGCTTTCGGAACAGCTAGGGAAAGAAGCGGAGAACAAAGTAAGGGCATATTTCATACTGGATGAGATCGGAAACCGTGAAGATGTAAAAGTCTCAGATGAGGATGTTGACCAGTGGCTTAGCGCGTTAGCGGCCTCATATAGTCAGCCCGTAGAGAGCGTTAAGAAGTACTACGAAGAGCATGATCTGATAAACGGCCTTAGGGAGCAGCTCCGGGAAGAAAAGACGTTGGAGTACCTTTTATCAGAAGCGAGCGTGAACGAAAAGAGCAAAAAATAATATAAGCCAGGTATCTGCGCTGATAATCTATTCTAAGGAGGATCTGATGAGTATTGTTCCGATGGTGATCGAAAAAGAAGGAAGGCTGGAAAGAGCCTACGATATCTACTCACGTCTGTTGAAAGATCGTATCATCTTTATAGGTACCCCCATAGATGATAACGTAGCCAACATAATCGTGGCCGAGCTTTTGTTTCTCCAGATGGAAGATTCGGACAAGGACATAAGCGTTTATATAAACACCCCCGGTGGTTCTGTTACGAGCGGTCTTTCCATCTACGATACCATGCAGTTCGTCAAACCCGACGTGAACACATACTGTATGGGGCAGGCTTCCAGTATGGGGGCTGTTCTTCTCGCGGCGGGAGCCAAGGGGAAAAGGTTCGCTCTTCCGCACGCCCGGATAATGGTACACCAGCCGTGGGGCGGCGTTCAGGGAGCGGCGGCCGATATACACATCCAGGCTACGGAAATACTCAGGATGAAAGAGCAGCTGGAGGGTATCCTGTCGCATCATACCGGGCAGCCTATCGAGAGGATAAAAGAGGATACAGACAGAGACTATTTTATGAGTGCTGAAGAAGCCAGGGAATACGGCATCGTGGATACTGTAATCGAGAATATGAAAAAATAAAATGAGAGCTTGCCCTGTGCCGGAGCGAAGCGAATAAGTCGAAGGATCTACGCGAAAGATCAGATATGAAAAAGAAAGAGAGAAGCGTGTAATGAGGAAAAAGAGGCTTATGTCCCCCGGACCGACGCCGGTGCCTGAGAAAGTGCTGCTGAAGATGGCAGACACTATCATCCATCACCGTACTCCGCAGTTCAAGGCGGTACTTAAGGATGTGCATGCCAAATTAAAGAAGGTCTTTTGTACGAAGAACCCGGTGTTCGTATTAGCTTCAAGCGGTTCCGGAGCCATGGAAGCCTCTGTCGTGAATCTGTTGTCAAAAGGGGACAAGGCGCTTGTCGTAAGAGGTGGAAAGTTTGGAGGAAGGTTCGCCGAGATATCAGAGGCATACGGTATAGAAGTAGTTACGTATGACGTTAAGTGGGGAGAAGCTGCCGATCCATCTATAGTGGAGAAGATGCTTAAAGATGACCCCTCGATAAAAGTGGTTTTTTCTACATTGTGTGAGACATCTACGGGAGTAGTCCATGATATCGAGGCAATAGCCGCTGTCACGTCAAAAACGGACGCGGTGATCGTGGTGGATGCTATAAGCGGATTATCCGCCGATGAGCTGAGGGTGGACGGCTGGGGAGTTGATGTAGCGGTTTGCGGTTCTCAGAAGGGGCTGATGCTTCCTCCCGGGCTGGGATTCTTAAGTCTTAGTTCTAAAGCGGAGAAACTGGTTGAGAGGTCAGACCTCCCGAAATATTATTTTGATCTGGCGGCGGCGAAAAAAGCGCACGACAGAGACGATACTCCGTGGACACCGGCGATCTCCCTGATCATGGGGCTCAATGAGGTACTGGATATGCTTCTTGAGGAAGGAGTCGATAATGTGCTCACCAGGCATGCCCGGCTCGCGGAAATCACGCGTGAGGCCGTTAAGGCTATGGGGCTTGAGCTGTTTTCCTCCAGTCCGTCTAACGCGGTGACCTCTGTAAAAGTCCCTGAAGGAGTGGACGGTACGGCGCTTGTCAAGAAGATGAGAGATGAGCAGGGCGTTACTATAGCCGGAGGACAGGCGGAGCTTAAAGGGAAAATATTCAGGGTAGGGCATCTTGGTTATATGGATGGATTTGATACTATAACGACCATAGCAGGCATCGAAATGGTGTTGACGCAGCTTGGGTATGATATGGAACTAGGTAAAGGCGTGGCTAAAGCCCAGGAAATGCTTAAATAACTGAGGCCATAACTTACGGAGCATAGCGACGTAAGTTATTTGGCCGAAGTTATCCCGCCCTTTTGTAAAAAGGGCGGGGTCTAAAGATAAAACTGAAGGAGTTGTACAAGATGGCTATCAAGGTTCTGATCAGTGATCCACTCTCGCAAGAGGGAGTGAAGATACTGAAGGATAATAAATTCAAAGTCACGGAAGTATCCAAGTTATCGGAAAACGAACTGGTGAAAAAGGTAAAGGGCTATGACGCTCTGATAGTGAGAAGCGGTACCACTGTGACCAAAAGAATAATCGACGCATCAGACAATCTTAAGGTCATAGGCCGGGCAGGGGTAGGCCTGGATAACATTGATGTAAAAGCGGCTTCAAAAAAAGGCATAGTCGTGATGAACGCGCCGTCCGGGAATACTGTTTCTACGGCGGAGCTCGCGTTCAGCCTTATGATGGCCCTGTCTAGAAATATACCGCAGGCCAGCCAGTCCGTCAAAGAAGGCAGGTGGGACCGGAAAAAATTCATGGGCGTGGAGCTTTGCGGAAAGACCCTTGGCGTCATAGGTCTCGGACGCATAGGGGCTGAATTTTCCAAAAGAGCCCTCAGCTTTGGTATGAAAATACTGGCTTTCGACCCCTTTCTTTCGGAGGAAAGGGCAAAGGCGCTCAACGTGGAACCCGCTGATATGGATACGCTTCTCAAAAACGCGGATTTTATAACCATACATACGCCGCTTACTGATGAGACTAGGTATCTTCTTGATGAAAAAGCCTTTAAAAAGATGAAAAAAGGAGTCCGCATAGTTAACGCGGCAAGAGGCGGGATAGTGGACGAGAAAGCTCTGGCGAAGAACCTTAAGAGCGGCAAGGTGGCGGGAGCAGCCCTGGACGTGTATGATACCAAGTCAAAACCTCCCGTTGACAGCCCGGTAGTGAATATGCCACAGGTGGTAACCACCCCTCATCTCGGAGCAGCTACTTCCGAAGCCCAGGTGAATGTTGCCATAGATATGGCAAAGAGCATTTCGGACGCGCTTCTCGGGAAGGGATTCCGCAATGCCGCGAACATGCCGGTTCTGGAAGAGGAAGCTTTGGTAGCGGTGCAGCCTTACGTTAACTTGGCGGAGCGCCTCGGATGCATACAGGCACAGCTCACAGATGAGCCCATTAAGTCGATCACAGTAAAATACATCGGCGAGATAGCGAATCTTGACGTTTCTGTCATAACGAGGGCCCTGATAAAGGGTATATTCGACCCGATATTGGATGAGGATGTTAATTATGTTAACGCTTTGCTGATAGCACAGGAGCGTGGTATCCAGATCACGGAGAAGAGGACGTCTCAGATAATGGACTTTGCCAATCTTCTCAGTGTGGAATTTGATACCGGCAAGAAAAAACATTTTATTATGGGTACACTTTTTTCCAACAAGGAACCCCGGATAATAAAGATAGACAAGTTCCAGGTGGAAGCCGTTCCTTCGGGATATATGCTGGTTGTTTCGAACAACGACGCGCCCGGAGTGGTGGGCAAGATAGGAACACTGCTTGGAAAGCAAGGGATCAATATCGCCGAGATGAGCTTTGGCAGGGATGAAAAGTCGGGTAAAGCCATAAGCCTTCTCAACGTGGACAGCGAGGTCCCGAAGGATGTAATAAGAAAACTCAAGCAGGCGAAAGATATTCTGGACGTAAAACAGGTACGCGTGTAAGGCGC
Organism: Candidatus Tantalella remota; assembly: GCA_030765685.1. Lineage (GTDB taxonomy): Bacteria > Omnitrophota > Gorgyraeia > Tantalellales > Tantalellaceae > Tantalella > Tantalella remota. The sequence continues at coordinate 20,341 of JAVCCB010000042.1, forward strand.
GGCCAAAATATAAAAGGAGACAAGCATGGCAGAGAAAACTACCAAAAAAAATATGATCCGTTTAATAGATGTTACTAACCGTGACGGTGTGCAGACATCGCGTCTGGGGCTCGCGAAGCTCCAGAAGACCATAGTTAACCTTTATCTCAGCAAGATGGGAGTATTCCAGTCGGAATATGGTTTCCCGTTCACTCGCCATGAGTTGAACTATCTTAACGCGAATCTTGATCTGGCCGAAAAAAAGGCCATATATCCTATGCGGCTGGAAGGATGGATACGGGCTATCGAGGTGGATGTCAGGTCTACGACCAAAAATACTCCCAGGCTAAAGCATATTAACATGTCTATTTCCACGTCGGACCTTATGATAGAGAAAAAGTTCGCCGGGAAAATGGACCGTGCCGGGGTCATAAAGGCAATGACAAAAGCTTTAAGGCTCGCGAAAAAGAGCGGTTTTAAGACGGTCGGAGTCAACGCGGAAGACGCGTCACGGACGGATCTTGACTATCTTATAGAATTTGCCGAGGCCGCTAAGGCGAACGGTGCGGACAGGGTGAGGTATTGCGATACTCTCGGGTTTGATGACCCCTTTACCATATATGACAGGGTTTCCGCGCTGGCCAGCAAGGTAAAGATGCCGATAGAGCTCCACTGCCATAACGATCTTGGCATGGTAGTAGCAGTAAGTGTCGCTGGAGCGAAAGCCGCGATAGACTGCGGTGTTGACGCGTACATAAATACTACCGTGAACGGCATGGGTGAAAGGGCGGGTAACGCTGATCTGGTAAGCTGCATACTGGCCCTTAAATATTCCAGCGGGTTTAAAAACAATCGAAAATACAAACTGGATCCGAACATCAACCTGAAGATGGCGTGGAAACTCGCTAAATACGCTTCTTATGCTTTTGGAGTTCCGCTACCGATCAATCAGGTAGGTGTCGGGTTGAACGCGTTCGCGCATGAGTCGGGAATACACGCGGACGGCGCGCTTAAAGATCGCAGGAATTACGAGCTTTACGATTACGAAGAGCTTGGCAGGGGGGACCCGGAGATCATAGATACAGGCAGGAATATAACGGCCGGAGAATACAGCGGCATTAAAGGGTTCCGCAACGTTTACAATAAACTTGAAGTGAAATTCAAGGACGATAAAGAGGCTACGAAGATACTGGAGCTTGTCAGGTACGCGAACGTGCACACACAGAAACCACTGGTCCGTGACGAACTTCGGTTCATTGCCAAGTATCCGGATGCAGCGAAAAAGATATTTACGATGTCCCCCTCCTGATATTTGAGGGCGGGCTTTTAAAGGAATAAAAATGAAGAGATCGTTAAAGTATATCTTGGGTCCGATACTGCTGGTATCGATCCTGTTTTGCTGCGGCACAGCGCACGCGAAGGCGCCGGAAAAGGGATTTCTGGTGAGGTGGTGGGAGAGGATCACGCATTCTGAGGTTCAGAAGCCGAAACCGCCTGTAGCTGAACCGACCGCCGCGAAAGAGACGGAGATAGAAAAAAAGCAGGTTGAGTTCCCATTGAAACCAGTGCCACAGGTAAAACCGAAGGCAGTCGAAAAGGTCGAAGAGATAATGCCGTCAGTGAAAAAAGAAAAAAAGACAGCGGCGATCCCGGCTGACTTGGCGGCAAATGAGCCGCTCGTAAAGGAAATAGAAGCGCGTCTGAAGAAGAAACCCGCGCTCATGGAGACCATACCCAACCTTTACAGTAAGAAAAGTGTGAAGGACGAAGGGTTCTACTACTATTATGCTCCTCCCGGGGAGACAGCTCGCAGGCTTATAAGGCTGGATCGTGAAACGCTGAATGGTCTGCTCAAGAAAATAGATGAAGAAAAAGCAAAGGTACCGGCGAAAGTGCTCCCCCGGGTTCCCGCGATGCTTATTCCCAAAGACTCAAAGGTGCCGGTAGTTGAAGCCCTGGAAGAGTCAGAAGAGTTGGAAAAGGACGAAGCCATGGATACGGAAGCCGAGGAGGAGACTCTGGAAGAAGAAATACCGCTTGACAAGGATGAGATGCTCGAGAGGATAGAAAAACGCCTGAAGGTGTATTCTGAGATCATCTATATTATCCCGGGACTTTCTTTTTCCGAGACGGATTCCGGGGGCAGGGAATATTTTTATACGGGTGATAGTGGGAAAACTCTTCCGTTGGACGCGCTCAATAAAAAAACCTTGTACAATTTGTTTTCAAGGATCAATAATGAGGCGACCAGGATAAACACGGAGCGTCTGGTAAGACAGCTTCAGCAGCTTGAGCAGATCAGAAGAAGCAGTCAGAACATACCGCAGCCGCCACCGCAACCGATGTCGCCGCCGCAGGTATTTATACCGCCGCAGCCGCCGCCGCGGCCTCAGATGCCACCGCAGCCACCGCGGCCGCCAGCACCACCGGCGCAGCCGCCGAGACGGTAAAAAACTAAAGAAAGGAAATTATGGGATACGGAACAGTTTTAGTGGGAGCCCAATGGGGAGACGAAGGTAAAGGCAAAGTAATAGACATACTAACAGAGGATGTGCAGTACATAATACGCTACCAGGGTGGCAACAATGCCGGTCATACGGTCGTAATAGGTGAAGATAAATACGTACTTCATCTTATCCCGTCAGGGATACTGCATGAAGGAAAAATATGCGTTATAGGGCACGGTGTTGTGATCGATCCGCAGGCGCTTATAAAAGAGATAGAGCTCCTGAAGGAAAAGGGCATTATCTGTGAAGGACGTCTTAAGATCAGCGATAAAGCGCATGTTATTTTTCCTTATCATCAGAAACTTGATGAACTTAGGGAGATGAAAAGGAAAAAAGGAAAGATAGGGACCACAAAAAAAGGTATAGGTCCGTGTTATTCTGATAAGGTAGCGCGTGTAGGCATACGCATAGCGGATCTTTTTGACGAAGAATATTTGAAGGAACGGCTTGAGATAAACATAGCGGAAAAGAACGCTGTATTCAAGGACCTCTACGGTTTTGAGGGTTTCTCAGTACAGGACATTTTCGACAAATATATGGAATACGCCGCGTTCCTGAAGGAATATGTCTGCGATACTATGCTGTTGCTGAACGAAGCGCTGAAGAAGGACGAGTCCATATTGTTCGAAGGAGCACAGGGGACTTTTCTCGACGTAGATTACGGCACGTATCCTTATGTGACGTCCTCGAACTCTACGGCCGGAGGGGCTTGTACCGGCGCGGGAGTGGGTCCGTCCAGGATAGACAGGGTCATAGGGGTAGTAAAGGCGTATACCACGCGTGTCGGAGAGGGACCTTTTCCCACAGAGTTCGGGCCGGACCTGATGGAGACTATAAGAGAGAAGGGCGGAGAATTCGGAGCTACCACGGGCAGAGCTCGCAGGTGCGGCTGGTTCGACAGCGTTTTGGTAAAAAATTCGGTAGACATCAACGGAATAGATCAGATGGTCATAACAAAGCTGGACGTTCTTGACGATCTGGAAACCATCAAGATATGCACCTCGTATGAACACAAAGGGAGATCGTACAACAACATTCCGGGAGAACCGCATTTTCTCGACAGATGTGTGCCTGTGTATGAAGAACACCCTGGATGGATGACGGACACCTCCAGCGTAACCGCATACGGAGATCTTCCGGAGAATGCCCGGAAGTACCTGGATAGGATAAAAGAGCTTGTGGGAACAGAGATAATGCTGGTTTCTGTCGGTAAAAGCAGAAAACAGACGTTGAGTTATAAATAAAGAAGGTATAATTTTTCAACTTCCACTATGTTAAGGAGGGTATTATGCGAGGTAGAAACTTTTTTCTGGCAGGATCGGTCGTTGTGCTCATTATGAGCCTGATGGTCTCGGGTTGCGCGGTCAATTTTTTTAAACAGAGTCCTCGCAGCAAAGAAAAAATAAAAACGCTGCAGGATAAGATCAGCGATCTTGAAGCGGAGAGGCAGGCGGAGCGAGCTCAGTTTGAAGATACCAAACGCATGCTGGAAAGAAAACTCAGCGGACAGATAGACGATAAGAGTATTTCGCTTAAGATGATTGACGGGGGTCTGGTCATAATACTGTCTGACAATATACTTTTTGATTCAGGAAAGGCCGAGGTCAAGAGAGCCGCGTTCCCGATACTGGATAAGGTGGCCGACATCATAAAGAAAAAGGTCCCGGGAAAGAATATCGGAGTAAGTGGACATACGGATAACGTGGCGATAGTGCGTTCGAACTGGAAATCGAACTGGGAACTTTCTACCACAAGAGCTACCAATGTTCTGCATTACCTTGAGAGCAGGGGGATATCTCCGAAACGTCTTTCAGCCACAGGTTACGGTGAACACAGGCCGATCGCCTCGAACGATACCGCCGTATCCCGCGCGAAGAATAGAAGGGTCGAAATAGTGATTTTGCCCGAATACGGGGAGAAAAAGGACGATAGTCTCGTTAAATAGCAACAAAGAGCGGAGAGTAGAGAGTAGAAAGTAGAGAGAAAACAGTTTCCCTCGGCCTTCTGCTCTTTACTTTTATTAAGGGGATGTGACATGGGGGTACCGCGGCACGTAGCGATCATAATGGACGGGAACGGCAGGTGGGCAAGAAAACGCAATCAGCCTGCCATTATGGGCCATCGTGCCGGGATAAAGACAGTGGATGATATCACCGAGGCCAGCGCGGGTATGGGCATAAAGGCACTTACCCTCTATACGTTCTCGACTGAAAACTGGAAACGTCCCCGCAAGGAAGTCGACGCGTTGATGGCCCTTTTAGGGCAATGTCTGGACAAGTATGGCTCAAAGATACATAAGAACAATATCAGGTTCAACGCGATAGGACGTCTGGGGGAATTACCGCAGTCTCTTCAGGGCAGGATCGACGATACCAAGGCGCTTACGGGATCTAATACAGGTATGGTTCTTACGCTCGCGCTCAATTACGGCGGCAGGCAGGAGATACTCGACGCGTTCAAGGAGGCATGTTCCTCCGCGGCGGCGAGCGGCGAAGATATCTCTTTATGGGATGAAGACACTTTGGCGAAGCACCTTTACACGGCAGGGCTGCCGGAGCTGGATCTTGTTATACGTACCAGCGGCGAGATGAGGGTAAGTAATTTTCTGCTGTGGCAGTCGGCATATTCAGAGTTTTATGTGACCGAAACGCTGTGGCCTGATTTTAACGCGGCTGAATTGACGAAAGCCCTGGATGAATATAGCGACAGGGAAAGGAGATTTGGTGGATAACTTAGTGCGGCGGGGAATAGTCAGTCTGATATTGATAGTTATAGTGGCTGCGGTCATTTTTGTTTCTCCCATCTGGTTTTTCTGCCTGGTCATCACTCTTTTTATAGCCTTCGGACAGTGGGAGTTCTTTAAACTTGTCGAGAATAGAGGCATCTTTGTCTATAAGTATTTTGGTACGGTTGTAGGGACCCTTGTCCCTGTAGTTATTTTTTTAGGGAACAGCTTCCCGGAAATTAAGAACCTTGAGCCGATATTGATCGTCGTAGCCAGTTTGCTGGCGTTTACATTACAGTTTACCAGGACCGATAACGCCCGGGACCATTTGGTAAGCATGGCGCTGACGCTTTTTGCTCTTTTTTACATAGGATGGTTCTTTTCGTTTTTCGTAAAGATAAGATTTCTGACGAATGGGGTTAATCTTATAGCTTTCGTTGTGCTTGTGACGAAAGGCGCGGATATAGGGGCATACCTTCTGGGAAGCCGTTTCGGGAAGACGGAACTTATTCCAAGGATAAGTCCCAAAAAGACAAAAGAGGGTACTATAGGTGGTATTCTGTTCAGTCTTTTGCTGGCGATGACCCTTGGCAGAGCTCTTACGGGGTTTTCATTCCCGCATCTTTTTGTCCTGGGAATACTTCTGGCTACACTGGGACAGGTTGGGGATCTGGCGGAAAGCCTGATAAAACGGGATTGTAACGCTAAGGATACCGGGTCATATTTATCCGGGATAGGCGGGGTACTGGACTTGATAGACAGTCTCTTGTTCACGGCACCAGTATTCTACTTTTACGTAAAAACATTTTAAGAGTGATCAGTGATCAGATAGGCACACACTATTATGAAGGATATCATTTTACTAGGATCCACAGGCTCGGTAGGACGGAACGTTCTTGAGATCGCAAGAAGTTATCCGGACAAGTTTCGTATAAAAGCCATAAGCAGCAACAGGAACATAGATTCGCTTTCCGCCCAGGCGGCAGAGTTCAAGCCGGATATCGTGGCTGTCGGGAAAAAAGATTTAAAGGATGACCTGGCGAAGAGGATAAACTATCCCTGTAAGGTGGTCGCGGGAGAGGAGGGGCTGGAGTATCTGGCGGCAGAAGAGTCCGCGGACATCGTTTTTATGGCGATATCCGGGACAGCGGCGCTTAAGCCGCTTGTCCTTGCTCTTGAGAAGGGAAGAAAAGTCGCATTGGCCAGTAAAGAGCCCATAGTAAGCGCGGGTTCGATAATACAGAGGATGGTCGAAAAAAGCCATGGAGTGATACTGCCGGTTGACAGTGAGCACAGCGCTGTAGCGCAATGTCTAGCCGGTAGGAGGACGGAAGAGGTAAGGACCCTGTATCTTACCGGCAGTGGAGGCCCCCTTAAGGACAAAGCCGAAAAGTCTTTTGATTCTCTTTCCATAGGACAGATACTGGATCATCCGAAATGGGATATGGGTCCCAAAATAACAGTTGATTCAGCCACTCTTATGAACAAGGGGCTGGAAGTGATAGAGGCCAGGTGGCTTTTTGATGTTCCGCCCGAAAAAATAAAAGTTGTGATACAACCGCAAGCCATAATACACGCTATGGTGGAGTTCGTGGACGGGGTGGTGTCCGCGGGCATGTTCTGCCCTGATATGCGGTTCCCGATACTCCGGGCGCTGTCGCATCCGCAGGTGATCGCTAGCGATCTGGAAAGATTGGATTTCGCGAAGGTAGGTAACCTTTCGTTCTTGGAACCTGACACGGTGAAGTTTCCCGCGCTTGAGCTTGCTTTCGAAGCTCTCAGGGTGGGAGGTACGATGCCCGCGGTACTGAACAGTGCTAATGAAAAGGCCGTTACGCTTTTTCTGGACGGGAAAATAAAGTTTACTAATATAGTCAAGCTGGTACAGAAAACAATGGAAAACCATAAAAACATAGAGGAGCCTCTCTTGGAGGATATTATTGAAACCGAGAAGTGGGCGGCCGAGGAGGTGTTACGATCTTGTTGACGATCATTGTTGCTATTTTTGTTTTTAGTGTGTTGATAATTATTCATGAAGCTGGCCATCTGTTCGCGGCAAAAAAGTTTGGTGTGAAAGTGGAAGTGTTTTCTCTGGGGTTCGGGAAACGTCTTTTTGGGGTGGAGATCGGAGGCACGGATTATAGAGTCTCTATAATCCCCTTTGGAGGATACATAAAAATGTTGGGTGACGAACCGTCTGAAGCTTCGGGAGGGGAAGACGAGCTTGCTTCCAAACCTGCAGGGCACCGGTTCTGGATAATGGCTTCCGGGGCGATCACTAATTATATTTTCGCTTTTCTGCTCTTCAGTATGATATTCATGATAGGCGTTCCCACGCTTTCGAATGAGATAGGCCAGGTCCTTAAGGGGTATCCGGCCGTGACATCCGGGATGGAAGTCGGGGATAAGATAATATCTATTAACGGCACTAAAGTAGTTTATTGGGAAGATATAGTGGATACGATACGAAAAGACTCGTCTGAAAACAGTACGCTGGATTTTGAGATAGTCAGGGGTGATGCTATTCGTAACATAGAAGTGAAGCCGCAGATATCGAGTGTGACGAACATTTTTGGCCAGACCATAACACGTCCCATGGTAGGTATCGCGCCCAGGGATAAAATGCTGGACGTATCATACGATCCGTTCCGGGCCGTGTATTACGGCGGGAAGAAGCTCCTGGTGCTTACGGGCATGACATATAAGGGGATATGGCTTCTTCTTACCGGCGGAATGCCGGTTAAGGCTTCGGTTTCCGGGCCAATAGGTATCGCGAATCTTATGGGGCAGGCTGCCCGCATAGGAATAGTACCGCTTATGATCATCACAGCGCATGTAAGTATGGCGCTGGCGGTATTCAACCTTTTGCCTTTTCCCGTTCTTGATGGAGGGCATATCATTTTTCTGGGACTTGAAAAGCTACGTGGAAAGCCTTTAAGCGTAAGGGTCCAGGATATTATAACCCAGGCAGCGCTTATTCTGCTTATCGCGTTCGCGTTATTCGTGAGCTGGCAGGATGTGTTGAAATTTACGCCATTAGGCGGAAAGTGACATGAGGCCATAACTTACAGCTCGGCAGAGCTGTAAGTTATAAGGACGAATGTTATCCCCGGCGAACGAAGAGGGCCCGGGGATCTATTATTGTTTTTATTTGGTCCCCGCTTCGTCGAAGCCCTCTGGCTTTCGGCACTTCTTCGGGGGCTCTTGCCCCTCGGTCGCGCGGGGATGACGGTTGATCAAAATGATTAAAAGACGAGAAACACGCACAGTAACTATAGGTAACGTAAAGATCGGGTCAGGGTATCCGGTAGCGATACAATCCATGACCAAGGTGCTGACGTCGGACATTAAAGCTGCCTCAGCGCAGATACGTGAACTGGAGGGTGCCGGCTGTGAGATAGTGCGTGTAGCGGTCAAGAGTGAAGATGACGCTAATGCCATAGCGGCGATAAAACAGGAAACGACAATACCTCTGGTCGCGGATATACATTTTGACCACAGGCTTGCCGTTACGGCAGCCGACAAAGGGGCCGATAAGATAAGAATAAATCCGGGCAACATCACGGAGCCTTCGGATATAGACGCTGTAATAGACGCGGTATCAGAGAGGAATATACCGGTACGGCTGGGGGTAAACTCGGGTTCCCTGATAGATGTGACTACCGGAAGGGCCGCTTCTGTGGATATGATGGTAGATTCCCTTACCGATTATATCGAACATTTTCATAAAAGGAAGTTTGATGATATTGTGCTTTCGCTCAAGTCGTCGGATGTTCCCAGAACTGTGGAAGCATATAGAAAGATGGCCGAAAGATGCGATTATCCTTTTCATTTGGGAGTCACAGCAGCCGGGCTTCCAGCTGACGGGATGGTCCGTTCGAGCGTCGGTATAGGCAGCCTTCTCCTGGACGGAATAGGAGACACTATAAGAGTGTCTCTGACAGGAGATTCGGTCGAAGAGGTACATACGGCTAAACGTATTTTGGACTCTGTGGGATCGCGTCATTTCGGTTCCAGGATAATAGCGTGCCCTACATGCGGCCGCTGCCAGGTAGACCTGGTCTCAATAGTGCAGGAATTGGAGACCGAATTAAAACGAAATACGAAAAATGATATACAAAATACGGATAAACAACTACTCATCGCCGTAATGGGCTGCGAGGTTAACGGTCCCGGGGAGGCGATGGAGGCTGACATAGGGATAGCTTTCGGGAAGGGAAAGGGTGTCATCTTCCGTAGGGGAGAGATAGTCAAGACGATAAAAGCAGACTTAGCGGTAAAAGAGCTGCTGGAGATGATCCGCGAGGAAACATAGTATTAAGTATTTAGTATGCAGTTGTATTTATAGAAGGAGAAAAATATGCGTTGGAGTAATACATTCATACCCACACTTAAGGAAGATCCGCAGGAAGCGGAAGCGATAAGCCACAAGCTGATGGTAAGGGCCGGCCTTGTGCGCCGTCTTGCCGCGGGTGCTTACACCTATCTTCCGCTGGGTTACAAGATCCTGAAGAAAGCGGAGAATATAGTTCGCGAAGAGATGAATAAAGCGGGGGCGATAGAACTTTTGATGCCCGCGCTTCAGCCTGTGGACTTGTGGAAGAAGACGGGCAGATATGATGACATAGGTGACGTGATGATAAAATATAAAGATCGTCATGGAAGAGAAGTGGCTCTCGGTCCTACACATGAAGAGATAATAACGGATCTTGTATCAAGAGAGGTCCGGTCGTATAAAGACCTTCCGTTGACACTTTATCAGATCCAGACCAAGTTCCGGGACGAAGTCAGGCCCCGTTTTGGTATCGTGCGAAGCTGTGAGTTCATTATGAAGGATGCTTACAGTTTTGACGTGGATGCCGAAGCCATGGAAAAGAGCTATAAAAAGATGTATGACGCTTATTGCCGGATATTCGAAAGATGCGGTATTCCATACGTGCCGGTAGAAGCCGATCCCGGGATGATGGGAGGAACTGTCTCACACGAGTTCATGGTGCCTTCCGATATAGGCGAAGACAGGATAGCAAGCTGCTTAGCCTGCGGTTATGCCGCGAGTACGGAAGTTGCTGCGGTTAAAGGAGTTGTGTCGGAGGATAAGACTGGTGCCGAGGGAGGATCTGCCCCTGAGGAAGTGAGCACCCCGGGCGCGAGTACCGTAGAAGATGTCAGCCGATTTCTTAAAGTGACACCGGCGGATATTATAAAGACCCTTATCTATGTAGCTGACGATGAGACTGTCGCCGTTCTTATTAGAGGGGATCATGAGGCTAATGAAACGAAACTTAAGAACAGCCTTAAGGCCAGAGTTTTTGAACTTGCCGATGAAAAAAAAGTGGAAGAGATCACCGGCGCGGCTATGGGGTTTTCCGGTCCGGTAGGTCTTTCCGTAAAAATAATAGCGGATCATTCTGTACGCGGTATGGTGAACGCTGTTACTGGAGCCAACGAGAAAGACAAACATCTCAGTAACGTGACGCCGGGCAAAGATTTTGATGTAACGGAATGGATCGACGCGAGGGTCATTACCGCGGATGACGTGTGTCCCAAATGCGGCGGGAGCATCACGATCAAAAACGCTATAGAGATCGGCCACACGTTCAAGCTTGGCACGAAATATTCAGAAGTCCTGGGAGCAGGTTTTCTGGATAAAAGCGGCAAACAGCGCCCGGCGATAATGGGTTGCTACGGCATAGGCGTAAACAGGATACTCGCGTCACTCATAGAGACAAGTAATGATAAAAACGGTATTATATGGCCTGTATCGCTCAGTCCTTATGAAGTAGTCGTTATTCCTCTGAAAAAAGATGATGAGGGTTTAGTCAATGAAGCGGAAGGAATATATAAGGCCTTGAAAGACAATGGAGTTGATGTCCTTATTGATGACAGGGAAAAAACAGCCGGTGTGAAGTTCAAAGACGCGGATCTTATAGGATTCCCGGTGCAGGCGGTAATAGGGAAGAAGAGTCTCGATCAGGGGAAGATCGAGGTAAACGATCGTATCTCAGGAGAGAAAGAGTTAGTGGACGCCGATAGGGCGGTTGACTACATTAGGGATCGCATAGAGGGGATGAGAAAAGGTTGAGATTAAGATTAAGGTTTAGGGGGTAGGTGTTTTCCTTAACCTCAATCTTAATCTTAACCTATAATGGTATTTTACGAAGGAGCACAACATGGATAAGATCAAAGTATTATTCGTATGTGTCCATAATTCGGCTCGGAGCCAGATAGCTGAGGCTTTTCTGAACGGGATTGCCGGAGATAAATTCGCGGCTGAAAGCGCGGGATTGGAACCCGGTACGCTGAATCCGGTAGTGGTAGAGGTCATGCTGGAGGAGGGTGTGGACATTTCTGGGAACGTGACGAAGAGCGTTGCCGCGATGCTCGAAGAGGGAAGGACCTTCGACTTTATAGTAGCGGTATGCGACGGAGCCAACGCTGAAAGGTGTCCGGTGTTCCCCGGGTCGCGAGAAAAGATCCACTGGGAATTTGATGATCCTTCGGCGGTTACCGGAACAGACGATGAAAAGGAAGAAAAGGTTAAAATAATCAGGGATCAGATAAAGAACAAGGTAGAGGCCTGGGGCAGGGAAGTCGTAGAGGAAACGGAAGGATCATGATAGAGTTCAACACAGAGGTATTGGAAGTCATACAACGGACAAAGGATGTAAAAAGTTTTCGTTTCCGATCGAAAGAAGATGCCGATTTCACGGCAGGCCAATGGTTTTTTCTTACGATAAAAATTGGAGAAGAGGAGCAGACAAAACCCTTCTCTTTTTCAAATTCTCCGACAGAAAAAGGGTACCTGGAGTTCACCAAACGCCTCACGCAAAGCGATTTTTCAAAAACCCTCGACAAACTTGTCCCGGGTGATGTCGCGAAGATAAAAATGTCTTATGGGAATTTTTCCCTTGAGGCAGGTGGGAAAAAGATCCTTATCCTGTCCGGCGGCATAGGTATAACTCCTGTAAGAAGCATGTGTAAATACGCGACAGATACGGGGTTGGATGTTGATATAGCTCTTCTTTATGGGAACGCGGCTGAGGATGAGATCGTTTTCAGGGATGATTTTGACGCCATGCAAAAGGAGAACAGCTTTCTTAAGGTTGTCCACACGCTCGCATGCCCTGTTGACGGCTGGAAGGGGTGCTGCGGGTTCATAGACAAGAATATGATATTCCGGGAGTTTCCCGATTGCGACGAGAGGGTGTATTATGTATGCGGGCCTCCTGCTATGGTGAACTGTCTTACCCCTGTTCTGAAAGAAGGGATGGGAGTTTCGGATGACAGGATAATCTTGGAGCGTTTTATGGGATATTAATGAGGCTACAAGTTATGGAGCGGAGCGAACATAACTTGTGTAGCCGAACTCACCCCGCCCTTTTGTGAAAAGGGAGGGGTAAATTTGCTCAAACAACTTATGCTTCTTACCAGTTGCATAAGCTGTGAGCTCATTGAAGGAGATGGTAATGAAAAAAGCGATATGCATACTGATAATGGGGATACTTATAGCAGGTGTTTGCGCCGCGGAAGGTACCGGGACAGTAAAAGATGAGTACTGGCCGGACGGGAAGGTCAGAATATCCAAAAAATTCAATGATCTTGGAGACCTGCTCGAGACCAGCTATTACAGGAAAGACGCGACTCTTGAGCAGCATGAACAGTATGACTCTATGGGGCATCAGACAGAAGCAAGTTATTACAATGAGAAAGGTAAACTCAGAGAGGGTGCTGACGGATGGGCCGCCCTGCGGAAGGATTATAAGAACGGCAACCTGACCCAGGAGAGCTATTATGGAGCCGATGGGCATATTCAGGAGAGAAAACAGTATGATCAAAGCGGAGATCTTATATCAAAGCAGTACGTTGGAGACGGTCAGATAGACCTCTCCGAAGAGTATAGTCCTGTTCCGCCTCTCGGGGTACCTGAGACCGAATCTTTTTATGATTCTTACGGGCGTCCGGAGGGTACCACATCGGTCGTCCGGGATGCCGGACCGCCGTGGTGGGGGCCTGATGACATATTCGGCATGCAGGACCACGAGAATGAAGATTAGTCAGCCCCGAGGCATAAGAACCTTGACAATATAATATTATTATAATAGAATCGACTGTACAACGGGGATGCTGAGAATAAGTGGGCCAGGTGCCCGCTTATTTTTTTAATAAGGTCACCCCCGCTGCTTCGCTTTGCGAAGCAAAGCGATGGGGGTATGGCCGAATTAACCCCGCCCCGAAGTAAAATGTAAATAGGTATGGTGCGGGATTTTAGTAAGTTGCGTTATACACTAAACGCTATACGCTGATAAAATAGGGAGATATACAGTGACCATAATACCCGAGGAATTGTTAGAACACATACGGAATGAAGCGAAAGACGCGGGATATCAACTGGTGGATATTATATCCAGGGGAGGATCCGGTGTTCTTATAGAAATAGTAATGGATAAAGAAGGCGGCATAACTATTGATGAATGCAGCTCTTTTAACAGGAAGATACTGTCCTGGATAGAGGATAGCGCGGTAATATCTTCCGCCTATATCCTGGACGTATGTTCCCCGGGGCTGGACAGGCCGCTCAAGACTGAGAATGACTATAAATGGGCCGAAGGCAAGCAGATAGAGATAATCATGAACGAGCCTGTTGATGGGAAAAACAACCTCATCGGCAAGCTTCTGGAGTCCGAGGAGGACTCTTGCATAGTAGTAGAGGAAACAGAAGGAAATTTTGTACGTGTAAGCAAGACAAACGTAGCTAAAGCGCGTTTGAAAGTATGCATCTAGACAAAGTTCATCGTTTGTCTTGTTGATCAACAGGGCTAGGAGCAACGGACGATGAACAATGAACACGATAAAGTAAATGGAGAAAAAAGATGAATGGAGAATTATTAACCGCACTGGAGAGAATAGAGAGAGAGAAGGGGATCAGCAAGGAGATCCTGTTCGAGGCTATTGAAAGTGCGCTCGCAAGTGCCGCTAAAAAGGTGATAGATGATCCTGATGTAGCTAAAGAAGATATAACCGTGACTGTTGACCCGGAAACGGGGAGCATAACGGTTTTTTCCGACGGAGAAGAGATTGAGAACGAGCGTTTCGGGAGAATAGCGGCCCAGACGGCTAAGCAGGTGATAATACAGAAGATCCGGGAAGCGGAAAGAGACGTAATATTCGAGAAATACGTCAAAAAAGAAGGCAGTATCGTCTCCGGAGCCGTACATCGATTCGAAAAAGGGAATATTATAGTTGAACTTGATGACACCGAAGCTGTACTTGCTAAGAATGAACAGATACCCAGGGAGAGATTCAGACAGGGAGAGCAGATAAGGGCTTATCTGGTCAATGTGGATCGGGGGATGGGCGGTCCGGAAATAAAACTTTCAAGGACAGACGAAGGGTTCGTAAAAAAACTGTTCGAACTTGAAGTTCCGGAGATATCGCAGGGAATAGTGGAAATAAAATCTATTGCCAGAGAAGCCGGTGAGCGTACTAAGATCGCCGTATGTTCCAAGGACGAAAAGGTCGATCCTGTAGGAGCCTGTGTCGGGATGAGGGGATCCAGGGTAAGGGATATCGTCAAGGAACTTCACGGGGAAAGGATAGATATCGTGAGGTGGGATGGAGATCTGAGAGATTACCTTATTGCGGCTGTAAACCCGGCGGAAGTATCAAAAATGGTCTTAGACAGGCAGAACAACACAATAACCCTTACGGTGCCGCAAGATCAGCTATCTCTGTTGATAGGGAAAAAGGGAAGAAATATAAGGCTTGCGTCAAAACTTCTGGGATGGGAGCTCATTGCCGAAGCAGTAAGAGAGACTCTGGATGTTCCGATAACCAACATCAAGGGGATCGGCAAAAAGACCATGGAGAACCTCGAAAATTCAGAATACGATAACGTGGAGAGCCTGCTTCAGCTTGGTGTGGATGGGTTGCTCGCCCTGGAAGGAATAGGACAGAAAACAGCCGAAAAGATAATAGTTGCATGTGAAGCGGCCTACACTGCCGCTGCGGAAATGAAGGCGGCGATGGAAGCGGAAGCGAGAGCGGTCTCCGAAGCCGCGGAAGCGGAAGATAAAGCTGCCGCGGAAGCCCTTGCTGCCGAGCCGGTAGCTAAGGAAGAGGTGGAGGATAGCTCGGAGCAGGGAGCATCCGCCTCCGCTGAAGCTATGGCGGACAAGGGGAGCGTGGAGGAAGAGGCTGCGGAGGAAGGAACTGAAGTAGACGCGGAAGAGTCCACAGACGACAGTGATCAGTCATTAGAGGACAGTGAGCAGGAAACCGAGGAAGAGACCACTGAGGAAGAGACCGTAGAGGAAGAAGCAGAGGAACCGGTAGCTGAGGATAGTACGGAACAGGGAGCATCCGCCTCCGCTGAAGCTACGGTGGACAAGGGGAGCGTGGAGGAAGAAGTAGCGGAAGAGGTCGCGGAGGAAGAAACTGAAGAAGCCGCTGAAGAAGAAGCAGAGGAAAAAGTAGAGGAAGAGGCAATCGAAGAAGTAGAAGAGCAGTCAGAGGATAGCATGGAGCAGGGAGCCTCCGCCTCCGCTGAAGCTACGGCGGACAAGGGGAGCGTGGAGGAAGAAACAGAAGAAAAAATAGAAGAAGAGCCGATAGACGACAGTCCACAGTCCACTGAAGAGGACACTAAAAATAAAGAATAGGTTAGGAGTTTTGCAATATGAAGGTTAAAGATCTGGCGAAAGAACTGGGAGTACCGAGCGAAGCGGTCATCGAGCAGCTGCGTAAGTTATACGTGGATGTCGAGGATGAGAAAAGCAAAATAGATGACAAGATACTCGGGCTTGTGCGAATCAAGCTTAGAGGGTCGGCAACCCCCAAGAAGCCGAAAAAAGAAGAGAAAAAACCTAAGAAGGCAAAGGCTGTCAAAAAGACCGTTGAGACCAAGGCGAAACCCAAGACGACTAAAAAGAAAGATAAGCCCGAGAAAGAAGAGTCCCAGAAAAACCCGGTAAAAAAGAAAGAGGCAAAGGCTAAAGAGGAAAAGAAGAAGACGCCCGAAGCCGAAGAAAAAGAGCCTAAGAAACGGCCTGCCGCTCCTTCTGCGGGAAAGATAAATATAGTAAAGAAAGTGACTCCGGAAGAGAAGAAGGCCGAAGAAGATAAAGCGAAAGAAAAAGTAGAGAAGGAAAAGGCCGAGATAAAGAAAGCGGAAAAGGAAAAGAAGGCGCAGCTTTCCATAGAAGAGCTTGTTAAGACGGAACTTACCGGCAGGGGCGGCCCGGGCGGCCCGGCCAAAAGGGGGCCGAAAACGGGGTTTGTAAAAAGAGGGAAACAAACGCTGAAGAAGCGGCCCATAGTGGAGATCGTAGACGGCGGTTCGGGCAAATCGACGGCGCAGTTCAAAAAGTTCGATAAATTTTCAAAAAAGAAACAAGGTGCCGCCGGGGGCGCGCTTTTTGGGGAAGATCAGGCAGCTGCCAGAAAGACTCCCCAGAAGATACAGATGCAGGTTCCCACAAACATCAGGACCATGGCGCCCAGGATAAACGTTAAACCGAATGTTATCCTGCAGTATATGATGGATAGTGGAGCTTTTGTGAACATAAACCAGGACATAGAAGAAGACGTGGTCAGGGATATCCTTAAGAACTTTGGATATATACTGGAGCTGCCCGAAAGCATTGAATCAATAGAACAAGAGCTTGTAAAAGAACATCATGAGGAATCGAAGGGGAAAGGCGAGACAAGAGCCCCTGTAGTTACATTCATGGGTCATGTCGATCATGGGAAGACTTCGCTGTTGGATTATATACGTAATACAATGGTCACTGAGGGGGAAAAAGGCGGAATAACCCAGCACATAGGAGCGTATAAGGTCGAGACCTCCAAAGGGTCGGTTACTTTTCTGGATACCCCCGGTCACGCGGCTTTTACCGCAATGAGGGCAAGGGGGGCGCATGCCACAGATGTAGTTGTTCTGGTTGTAGCCGCTGATGACGGTGTTATGCCGCAGACCAAGGAAGCCATAGATCACGCCCGTGCCGCGGGTGTTCCCATAGTGGTAGCTATAAACAAATGTGATATGGTGAGCGCCAACCCTGACAAGGTCAAGCAGGAACTGCAGCAGGAACAGTTGGCTCCTGAAGAATGGGGAGGCGATACCATAATGGTAGAGGTTTCGGCTCAGACAGGAGAAGGCGTGGACAAGCTGGTCGAGATACTTATGCTGGAATCCGAGATGTTGGATCTGAAAGCTAATCCTAATCTTCACGCGCGCGGTGTGGTAATAGAAGGTAAAAAGACGCCCGGTCAGGGTGTTGTAGCTACGCTCCTGGTCCAGAACGGTACGTTAAGGCCCGGCGACGTGGTGCTCTGCGGGACTTTTTACGGTAAAGTAAAGGCCATGCTCAATGATGTAAGAGAGCGTGTAGAAGAGGCACCGCCCTCTACTCCCGTAGAAGTTTTGGGATTACAGGGAGTTCCGGAGGCAGGGGATGAGTTCTTCATCGTCAAGGATGAGAAAAAAGCGAAGACACTGTCGCTCCTCAAACAAGGCGAAGGAAGAAAAAATAATATGGCCGGAAGCCAGAGAGTGACGCTTGAGGATTTTCACAGCCTTATCATGGAAGGTACCATGAAGGAATTGAAGATAATCCTGAAGGCGGATGTGCAGGGATCGGCGGAAGCTCTTAAACAGTCGCTTGAAGATCTTTCGACAAGCGAAGTTAAACTGGATATCCTACACTCCGCGGTAGGCAACGTGAACGAATCGGATGTGATGCTCGCGGTGGTATCAAACGCGGTAATTATAGGGTTTCACGTTAAGACTGAGACTACCGCGGAAGACCTGGCAAAGAGCGAGCAGGTCGATATGCGTATTTACGATATTATATATGAGGCGATAGCTGATGTTAAAGCGGCTATGGAAGGCCTTCTTGAGCCTGAAGAGCGTGAGGCATTTCAGGGAACAGCCCAGATAAAGGAGGTTTTTTCCTCATCCAAGGCGGGCAAGGTCGCCGGTTGCGCAGTTACGAAGGGAATCATACATCGTAATGACAGAGTGCGGCTTAAGAGAGGAACGGAAACTGTCTTTGACGGAACGATAAGCGCGCTCAAAAGGTTTAAGGATGATGTCAGGGATGTGAGAGAAGGTTTTGAGTGCGGTATATTACTGAAGAATTTCAGCGATATACGGAAGAACGATATAATTGAAGCGTATATAATAGAAAAAATCGCAAGAAGACTAGAAAAATAACATGAGCACATCACTTAACGAGTAAAACGAAGTTAAGTGATAAGTGCGAATGTTATCCCGCACGAGCAAAGCGGCGCGGGATCTGGGAATACTGTTATTGTTATTTGATCCCCGCATTCGCGGGGATGACGAAAGAAAAATATTATGGCTAAAAAGAAAACTATACTTAGCGGCATGAGGCCTACGGGCAGACTTCACCTGGGGCATCTGGTAGGAGCTTTGGATAACTGGGTAAAGATGCAGGATGAGTACCGGTGCTTTTTTATGGTAGCTGATTGGCACGCACTTATGAGCGAATACGAAAAACCGTCTGACATAAAAGAAAGCAGCATCGAGATCGTGAAAGACTGGGTATCGTGCGGGATCGATCCAACGAAGAGCGTTGTTTTCATACAAAGCATGGTACCGGAACATCTTGAACTGGCCATGGTATTCGGGCTTTTAACACCGCTTGGATGGCTGGAAAGGTGTCCTACGTACAAAGAACAGATGAGAGAGATCAAAGGGCGCATGCTGGCCACATATGGTTTTCTGGGATATCCTGTTCTGCAGGCGGCGGACATAGCTCTGTATAACGCTGATGTAGTGCCTGTCGGCAAAGATCAGGTACATCATTTGGAACTGGCCCGGGAGATCATCAGACGGTTTCACAGCCTGTATGGGAAAAAGATATTCAGTGAGCCGGAACCGCTTCTGGCCGCGGATTCAAAACTTGTCGGTCTGGATAACAGGAAGATGTCTAAAAGTTACGGCAACTTCATCGCGTTGTCAGACACTCCGGATGAAGTCAAGAAAAAGGTTTTCAGTATGTATACGGATCCGAACAGAGTGCGGGCGGATGTTCCGGGCAAGGTAGAGGGCAATCCGGTTTTTATATACCATGATATTTTCAACCCTGACAAAAAAGAGGTCGATGACCTGAAAGACCGTTACCGGACAGGGAATGTAGGCGATGTCGAGGTGAAACAGAAACTTACTGA
>JAVCCB010000044.1 GCA_030765685.1 Candidatus Tantalella remota
CCCTGAAAACTCTACCTCGTCCCCCACCTTGATGCCTTTGGTGTATTCAAAGACCTGCATGAACGCGATATCTCCGGAGATCTTTATTACCTCCGACTTGAGGCGCCTCCCCTGACTCAAAACGTATCCTACCTCGTTCTGGATTATGTCCTCGTCGAACTTGACGGTTATCATGTTTCCGTTGACCGAAACTATACTACCGGATCTCTTCTTCATAGTGTACCTCACACATCTTGTAAAAAAACGTTTCGCCCTTTTCCTTGTCGAATGCGTTTAGCCTCTTCAACATCTGCACTTTCAAAAAATAAAGGACCAGCCAGTTAATGTCAAAAAAATTCTCGATGGACCGCTCTTCCAGGATATCCCATCGTATCCTCGCGAGCGCCATCTCCGCCTTTAGCGGATCTTCCGCATCCACCACCGGGCGCAGCCATTCGGGAACTCTCGGCGGTTCATCCCGCATCTGCGCTTTTCGTATCTCCGCGAGGTTTTCTCTGAGCCCGTAGTCCATCTTCCTCAGATCGTTGAGCAGTTCATTTTCCGTCCTCGGCGGCATCCCGTCGGCATAATCCGCGGACAGGAGATACTTCATGTCACCGGGCGTAAGCCACTTTTCGCATTCGTACAAAAAAGCTTCTTTTGTGATTCGGGATTTTCTTCCCAGTCGAAGAGACGGCAGCGACGCCACCAGATAGTAATATTTGTTCGCCATTATTTCTTTGACCCTTCGGGGGTAAGGAGCTGCGCGACTCTCGGATTAAGATACGCCCTGAAAGCTTCCGCGATGGCTTCGTCGGTAAAATCGTAGTAGGTGTTCCCTCCCTTTTCGCCGATACGGAACCCTTTCTCGACATTGGGTGACACCTTGAGCGTTATGCCGCTGCTCAGTTCTTTTTTGAGTGTTTTCTCCAGCACGCCTTCCAGCGATTTTCTGTCCTGTTCGCTTAGGAGCACCTCGATGTCGAAAATCCCGTCCTTACCGCTGTTCTGGGCGAGCTTAAGGATCATTTGCTGAACCGTCTCGGCAGAAAGAGCGTCTTTGACCTCTTTTTGCATTATCCTGTCAAAAAGACCGGTCACGCTTTCCCTGAGACCCAGGATCGCATCCCGGGAAGCCTGCCTTACAGACTCTTCTCCGCTGGAACGCAACTTCTCGGCTTCCTGCCGGGCTAAGGAGACGATCTCCTTTTTTTTGTTCTCTGCGGCATCAACAATGGCTCTGGCTTCGGCTTCGGCTTTTTCTTTTATCCGGGCGGATTCCTTTTCGGCCTCCCCTACGCCTTCTTTCTTGAGCTTTTCGATTATGTTGCTGAGTTCCATCTCCATTATGTACTCCTTAATGTTTTACGTATGTGTTATATGAACAACCATACCCCCGCGGCGGACCATTGTTCCCCCACGAAAGTTTTTATGATTTTTTTGTCCCTGGTGTGCCCTTTAGTCTTTCCTGGACCCCGGTTTTATGATAGGTATACCTTCCTGACACAGAGGGCATGCGTCTTCTTCAAAAGTCGGGACGTCTAATTTTATCAGGCTTTCAACCTTAATTCCACTAAAATCGACCTGGCTCGACCTTCTGTCTATAAGAGACGCAATACCTATTGGGGTTACTCCGTCTTCCCGGAGCAGTGAGATCACTTCTTTTACGGACTTACCTGTGGTAAGAACATCTTCGGCTATCAGAACTTTATTGGCCGGCGTCACCCGGAACCCTCTGCGCAGGGCCATCTTGCCTTCCGGTGTCCTTTCTGTGAAAATTGCTCTCGCCTTGAGGGGGCGAGCAAGCTCATATGCCAAAATAATGCCTCCCATCGCGGGCCCCAAAATAACATCCGGAGCATCCGGAACAAACTTCTGCGCGAGAACGGCACACATACGGGCCGCTATTAACGGATCCTGCAAAACAAGCGCGCATTGCAGATATGCCCCCGAATGCCGGCCGCTGGAAAGTTTAAAATGTCCCTGCTGATACGCTCCGCTTTTCTTGAAAATATCCATTATTTCAATATCCTGCATGTGCTACTCCTCGTTGGTCTGTTTTTATAGCATGGAGCTGGGAGCCTGAAGCTGGGAGGTTTCTGTCTGCTCCTGCTTCTTGGCTTACCCTATTTCTTCAATTATTTTTTTTGCCGCCTGCGCCGGGTCTTCGGCCTGTAAAATAGGCCTCCCCACGACGAGATAGTCCGCTCCCTGCTCAATAGCCTGTTTCGGAGTGAGGACCCTTTTCTGGTCGCCTGCGGTCAGGAACTCCGGTCTTACTCCGGGAGTGACCACCACAAACTTGTCTCCTCTGGCCCTTTTTATCGCTTCCGCTTCTTTCGCCGAAGCTACGACGCCGTCAAGCCCCGCCTTCTCTGCCAGAGAGGACAATTCCACCACCTTGTCCTGCACTTCTCCCGAAAGGCCCATCTCCGCCATCTCTTCTTCGTTCATGCTGGTCAATATCGTGACCCCCAAAAGGATCGGCTTCTCTTTCCCGGCTAGAGCTGCCCCTTCTTCTGCTCCGGCAACCGCCGCCTGCATCATTTTCACTCCCCCGAGACAGTGAAAATTCATCATGAAGACGCCCTTTTTGGCTCCCTCTCTCGCGGCATTAGCTACCGTATTGGGAATATCGTAGAATTTAAGATCAAGAAAACATTTTTTCCCTTTTTCTGCCAGCTTGTCCAGTATTTCCTGGCCATAACCGGTAAACGGCGCGATACCGACTTTGAAAATATCCACTTCATCCGCAAGGACATCGATGATACTGCCCGCCTGCTCCATGCTGTCCACATCCAGCGCTACTATAAGCCTTTCTTTCGCTTTCATTGCTTCTCCTGAAAAGTCGTCATTGCGAGGTGGTCCGCAGGACCGCCTCGGCAACCTCTACAATTCTTTGTGCTTCCGGTCATCCTTTTAGCTTGCCTATGAGGTCTTTAGCTTTTTTAACCCTGTGTCTCTTCAGATATGTTTCGAATTCTCTCAATATCCTCCCCTGTCCAGCGGGATCCACCAGATTGACCGTCCCGACCTGTACAGCAGTCGCACCGCACAGCATAAATTCAACGACATCCGTTCCTTTCATGATACCGCCTATGCCGATAACCGGTATCTTTACCGCCAGATACGCGTCTCTCACCGCCTTAAGCGCCATGGGCTTAATTGCCGGACCGCTCAAGCCCCCTGCAATATTCCCGAGAACCGGTTTTCTGGTTTCGGCATCCACGGCCATGCCCATGTATGTATTCACCAGCGCTACCGCATCCGCTCCTCCCGCTTCAGCCGCCATCGCGATCGAGGTTATATCTGTGACGTTGGGAGTAAGCTTCGCGATAAGATCGCATTTTATTTTTCTCCTTACCGCTTTGACGAGCCGTTCGGTAGCAGCGGCGTCCTGCGCGATAAGCCTGTGTTTAGTACCTCCGTGTTCCACGTTCGGGCACGACAGATTAAGCTCTACAGCGTGCGGAAAATTTTTCTCCGCAACTATGTCAGCGCATTCGACAAATTCTTTTTTATTTGCTCCCGATATGCTGATAACTATTTTCGTCCCTGTTCTTTTCAGGAACGGGTACGTATTTGCAACCAACTCCGCTGCCCCTTTGTTTTCAAGACCTATAGCGTTCAGCATCCCCGACGGCGTCTCTACTGTCCTCGGGGGCGGATTGCCTTCGCGAGCGTTCAGCGTGACGGTTTTCGCTACGATAGCTCCGACTTTTTTCAGTTCGAGAAAGTCTTCGAATTCCTTCCCGCTTCCGAAAGTCCCGGACGCCACCCAGACAGGGTTATCATACGTCGTTCGTCCTATTTTAATTTTAAGATCCATCTTGCCCCTCAGGCTTTCCAGTCTATTTCCTGCGCGTCAAAAACGGGTCCATCAGAACAGACCAGCTTATATCCATTTTTTGTTTTCACGGCACACCCTCTGCACGCTCCTATGCCGCATGCCATGTACGCGTCGAGCGACACCTGCGCCGGCATACCGATCATCCGGGCATCTTTCGCCAAAGCTTCAAGCATCGGCTTCGGCCCGCAACCGAAGATCAGTCCGTTTTCTCCGCTTGCTGATATTTCATCAATACGCTCATCAACAAGCTTCGTGACATAGCCTTTAAATCCAAGAGACCCGTCTTCCGTCGCTACATGTACTTTTGCGCCCAGCTTTTCCATTTCCTCCTTGCAAAGAATGTGGTTTTTGCTCGACGCTCCGAGAAAACATTCTACTTCATTATGACCCTGGCGAATCAGTTTTTCCACAAGCCAGTACATCGGCGCCGTTCCATGCCCGCCGGCAACCACAAAGACCTTTTTCCCCTTAGCTCTCGAGATATCAAACCCATTTCCAAGCGGACCCAGGATATCAACACTCTCCCCCTTACGTTTTGAGCTCAAGATCTCCGTTCCCTCTCCCACAGTTTTATATAGCAGGCTTATGGTCTCCAAGGTCGCTGTGTGAATTCCCAGCGGTATTCGCAAAAGAGGGTCTGTACCCTGGTCTGTCACTTTTACGTTCACAAACTGTCCCGGAACAGCCCTTTTGGGCAGGCCCGACATTTTAAGCTTCATCAAAAAGTGGTCGCTGCAAAACTGCACATTCGACACTATCTGGGCTTTCTTCAGTTCTTTTCTAATTTTAGCATTTCTTGAATCACGTGTCATCTTTTTAGTCTTTTTTTGGTCATTTTACAGTTATTTTGCTATTATTGGCTACTTTTGCTCCACTTGCACCTGTTTTCCGGCTATTATAACACCTTCTACTGCCCCCTTTAGAGTCCAGCCTATAAAAGGGCTATTGCTGGACTTCGACTGTACCTTGCTTTTTTCATAAACCCATTCCTTGTCGGGGTTTATGAGTACAATATCGGCTATTTCCCCCACAGCAAGGCTCCCGCGGTCATATCCAAGGACCTTTGCCGGAGAAACTGTAAGTTTGCTTATTAACTCCGGCCAACTCAGGTGCCCTTCCTCTATCAGAGCCTTTCTCACCAGAGGCAACGCGGTTTCAAACCCTATCATACCAAAGGGGGCGTAATTAAATTCCCTTTCTTTTTCATTCTCCAGGTGCGGAGCGTGATCGGTAGCTATCGCGTCTATCGTGCCGTCTTTTAGTCCCTTTTTTAGCTCGCGGATATCATTATCTGACCTGAGAGGAGGGTTGACCTTAAGGTTGGTGTCATATGTCGTAAGCGCTTCATCGCTAAGCGTTAAGTGATGCGGGGTCACCTCCGCCGTAACCCTGACCCCCCTTGCTTTGGCTCGGCGTATTATATCTACACTTTCTGCCGTCGAAACGTGCGCGATATGAAGCCTGGCTCCCGCAAGCTCTGCCAGCTGTATGTCCCTATCGACCATGATGCTCTCCGCCTTCCCGGGAATGGGCCCCAGACCCAAAACGGTTGACCAGTATCCTTCGTTCATTACACCCTCATCTACAAGTTCCTTGTCCTCGCAATGCGACATTACTACCAGGTCCGCCATCGAAGCGTATTCCAGGGCTCTCCGCATTATGACAGAATCTTCTACAGAATCTCCATCGTCTGATACTGCCAGACATCCTGCTTCCTTAAGCTCGCACATCTCCGTCATGTGGGTGCCTTTCCGGTCTTTTGTGATCGCCCCTACAGGCAGACCCGTCCCGAGGCCCGTTTCCTTCGCCCTGTTCTTCAGGAACTCCACTTGAGCCCGCGTATCACAAGGAGGGTCGGTATTCGGCATAGCGCAAACTGTAGTAAACCCGCCTGCAACTGCCGCGCGAAGACCGGATTCTACGGTTTCCTTTTCTTCTCCTCCCGGCTCTCTGAGGTGAGAGTGCAGGTCGATAAACCCGGGAGCCACGATAAGGCCTTCCGCGTTTATCTCCACGTCGGCTTTTTTCTTAATTTTGCCGCCTATCTGGGATATTTCATCTCCCTCGATGAGAATATCACCTTTTTTGTCTATTCCCTGCGCGGGATCTATTATATGTCCGTTTTTTATCAATATCGACATTTTCTCTCCATTTTTGTTATACACATACACATTCTTGGGCAAAATATCCTATTTTTTGCCATTTTTTCTGCTCTTTAATCCACCCTTGCCTCGGGCATGCCCCAGGAGAAACAGTATCGCCATCCTAACCGCCACCCCATTGGTGACCTGGTCCAGTATCACAGAGTAGGGCCCGTCCGCCACTTCCTGACTCAACTCGACCCCTCTGTTTATCGGTCCGGGGTGCATTATGACTATGTCCTTCTTTGCGTATTTCTCCAGGACATCCGCCTTTATGCCAAATTCCCTCACATATTCCCTAAGGCTTGGGAAAAATGCTTTTTTCTGCCGCTCGAACTGTATCCTGAGTACGTTCAAAACGTCGGCACCTTCTACTGCTTCCCGAAGAGAAGATGTGGCCTTGATTCCCATTTTTTCGATCTCCGCCGGAAGAAGCGTCTTTGGCCCACACACCGTAACACTCGCCCCCATCTTTGTAAGCGCCCAGATATTGCTCCTCGCCACTCTCGAATGAGCAATGTCTCCGATGATACTTACCTTAAGACCGCTCACTTTCCCCAGCTTCTCCCTGACCGTGAACACATCAAGCAAAGCCTGCGTGGGATGTTCGTGCGATCCGTCTCCGGCATTTATCACCGAGGCGTCTACATTCTTTGAAAGAAAAAGCGGCGCGCCCGCACAGGCGTGCCGCATTATGATCATGTCTATTTTCATCGCCTCTATATTCTTTGCAGTATCTTTCAGGCTTTCCCCTTTCGCAAAACTTGAGGAAGCTGTCGCGACATTCAGCGTGTCCGCGCTCAATCTTTTTGCGGCGAGCTCAAAAGACGACCTTGTTCTTGTGGAAGGTTCACAGAAAAGATTTACAATGGTTTTGCCTCTCAGCGTAGGAACCTTTGGTATCGGGCGTCCTAGGATCTCCTTAAACCCTACCGCATGGTCAAGGATAAGCTGTATCTCTTCCTCTGAAAGTTCTTCAATCCCGAGCAAATTCTTTTTTTCCCATGGTATCTGTTTCTTTTTTGTCATGCGATCCCGTCCTTTTTATTTCCCGCCTGCATCAGGCAAGAACTACAACTTCTTCCGTGTCATCCGTTTCCTTCAGCCTGACTTCCACGCTGGCTTCCTTTGCCGTGGGAATATTTTTTCCCACAAAATCCGGCCGTATCGGCAGCTCACGATGGCCCCTGTCGACAAGAACTGCAAGCTGTATGTTTGCAGGTCTGCCGAAATCTATAAGCTCGTCAAGCGCGCACCTTACCGTCCTCCCGGTGTACAGAACGTCGTCCACAAGAATGATCTTTTTCCCGGTAATATCAAAATCGATCTCGGTCGCGTGCACTACGGGCTGCTCCGCGACTTCGGTCAGGTCATCCCGATACATGGTTATGTCAAGCGCCCCCACGGGAACTTCCGAGTTCTCTATCTTCCCCATGTTCTCCGCTATGCGCTCGGCAAGGTGCGCTCCCCTGGATTTTATCCCGATAACGACCACGTTCTCTATCCCCTGGTTTTTTTCCAGGATCTCATGGGCGATCCTTTGAAGTGACCTTTTTATTCCTTCTCCGTCTAAAATTTTTGAACTCTTCTGAAATTCCATCATTTCTCCTTTAATAAGCAGACAGTTATAGAGTTTTTACGGCATAAATTGTAGGCCTCAAGACCGTCTGCACATTAACCCCGCCCTTTTGAATCTTTTATAACAACAAAAAGGGCGGGGTCTAGTTCGGTCAGCAAGCTTAGCTTCGCTCTTCCTGACTAAGCTTGGCCCTCACTAGACACAAAAATAGCCTCCCCGTCCAAGGACAAGCAGGCTTATGTTCATATTTTTGTTCATTTTTGCTCCTTTTCCAGTCTCTCTGAACCAGTTTAAAAGGTAAATCTCCTATAGATACTACAATATCGAGCCGGTCATGTCAAGCATTTTCGCTCGCGCATACACGAAGACGCGACGCTCGCGGAACCGCGGTAGTAAACGAGCTCACACGAGCGGTTTCGCTCGCGAATACTTGTAAGCAAGGCGCTCGCGGAACCATCCTTAAGCTTGCTTACGGGATGGTTTCGCCGTGTCACATCTCCTGTGGCAAAATAAGCCTCAGCAAACGACTTAGGTCCTCATTGGAGAAATATTGTATTTCTATTCTTCCTCTTTTCTTCCCCTGTAGGATGTTGACCTTTGTTCCAAGTCTATGCCGCAGCTCTTCTTCGATCCTTAGAGTCTCAGGATCTTTTATTTTGGACTTTTTCTTTTTTGTATCATCAAGATTCCTGACAAGCTGTTCAGTCTCTCTCACGGATATGCCTTTTCTAATTATCATCTTCGCTATCTTGACTCGCCTTGCCTCGCTAACTACCGACAATAGGGCCTTAGCGTGCCCCGCGGAGAT
Source organism: Candidatus Tantalella remota (assembly GCA_030765685.1). Lineage (GTDB taxonomy): Bacteria > Omnitrophota > Gorgyraeia > Tantalellales > Tantalellaceae > Tantalella > Tantalella remota. Next base: position 8,358 of record JAVCCB010000044.1, read on the forward strand.
CTTGTCTTCCGCGACATATGCGCGCAGTTCTTCCGCGAGCGTCAAAAGCCGTAAGCTGTTTGATATCGTGGTCTTATCTTTGCCCATCATCTGTCCTACCTTGTCCAGGGTATATTCGAATTTATTGATGAGCTCGTTGTAGGCATATGCTTCTTCGATCGGGTTCAGCTCTTCCCTCTGTATATTCTCGATCAGGGATATTTCCAGGCTGTTCGCGTCATCTATGTCGTGCCTGATTATCGCGGGGATCTCGTCCAGCTCCAGTCTCTGCGCGGCACGCCATCTGCGCTCTCCGGCTATCAGCTCATACCCGCCCGCGACCGGCCTTACGAGAACCGGCTGTATTACTCCCTTTTCCTTCAGAGAACTCATGAGTTCTTCCATCTTTTCCTCATCAAACCGCTTTCTGGGCTGAAAGGGATTAGGAACAAGTTCGGACAGTTTTATTTTATCTACCTTTTCTTTCGCCTTACTCGCTTCTTCTGAGATCAAAGCGTTTAATCCTTTACCCAATCGCTTCCCCATGAGACTCCTCCAAATTAGTTGTAAGTTCTTTTCCTTCAAGTGGTTGCGTTTCTTCGCCGGGGGTTTCCACGTGCAAACCCAACAGCTCCCTGGTTACATCAGCATACATCCTGGCTCCGATAGACTTTTTGTCATACAAAGCAATAGGCTTACCAAATCCGGGAGCTTCCGTAAGCTTGACGGTACGTGGAATAACGGTTTTGTAGACCTTTGGTCCGAAAAACTCTTTTACTTCCCGGATAACTTCCTTGGTAAGGTTTGTCCTAAAATCGGCAAGAGTCAGAAGAACGCCTTCTATTGCGAGACTTTCGTTCAAATTATCCCTTATGAGATCCAGCGTTGTCATAAGCTGCCCCAAGCCTTCCAGCGCATAATACTCACACTGAACGGGAATAATGACTGCGTCTGCCGCAGTCAGACCGTTTATTGTTAGAAGTCCCAAGGAGGGTGGGCAATCAAAAATTATATAATCAAATTCTTCCTTCATCCCCTGGATAGCTTTTTTCAACCTGTATTCTCGCCCCATTAAGTTTACCAACTCAACCTCTGCGCCGGTAAGGTTCAATGTTGACGGAACTACTTTTAGTAAAGCTATCTCGGTAGGGTGAATGGCTTGTTCCAGCTGGATGTGTTCATGTAAAACATTGTACACACTTTGTTCAACCTCGTTCTTGTTAAGCCCCAGGCCGCTCGTAGCATTGGCTTGCGGGTCAAGGTCTATCAAAAGTGTTTTCTTATTGTTCAGTGCGAGGTATGCCGCGATGTTGATCGCTGAGGTCGTTTTGGCAACGCCTCCTTTTTGATTGCAAAAAGCTAATTTTTTCACTGAGATTTTCTTTCTGGTTAGAGGTAAGTATGCTGTTTCAAAAATTATAACATATACCTTTTTTTAGTCAAGCTTTTTCGATATTTCTGGGGAAGGTTTTTAAATGATTAGGTAGGGTGGGGCGCAAAAAAAATTCTGGGGTGGGTTGTCGCTGCTCCTCTCGTTCCTCTCGCCGATTTATCTTTCTCTGCGCAACGAAAGAAACGAAGCGCTTGAGGAACTGTTGACAAATAACTAGCGCGCACGGACCGTTTCGCTCGCGACGCCAGGTGGACGAAACACTCGCGGAATTGCTGTAGCAAACCTGTCCGCAAGCAGGTTTCTCTCGCGACGATATTTAGGAGCAACGCTCGAGGAACAGCCCCAACAACAGGTTCGCGGGGGCTGTTTCCACGTGGAATCATGTCTCTAAGGCCGCAAAGGCCGTATTTTAAAGCGTTTACGGAGTTATGCACAGGTTGTTAACAATTCTTGGATAAAAATGGTGGTTAGTTTACTTCGAGGGAAGTTACTGTGACTCTGATCTTGGCCTTCTGTGCGCCCTCCATGCCGAACAACCCTTTATGCTCCTCTTTGAGAACCTTTATGGATACTTCGGACTTTTTAGCCTGAAGGGTCTTGAGCGCCTTCTTGATAGCATCTTCAATGGTGGCCGCTTCGACCTCTATAGTACTCTGATGTTTTGCCATGGTTTTCTCAACCTTTATTCATCATCCTTCTAGAGATAGCCGTCTGTTCCACCGTCATGAGAATGGTGTTGGTAAGCCAGTAGAGCACAAGCCCTGATGGCATCTTGTAGAACAAAAACCCGAAGAAAAGGGGCATCATGAGCATCATCATCTTCTGCTGGCTCGCCTGTTCGTCTGTCATTGCTCCCCCCGCCCCGGAAGAGATTTTCTGCTGCACTACCATCATGCCTACCATAAGGAGGGGCAGGATGTTGAGATGATTTCCAAGAAAGGGCAGGGTGAACGGCAGCGGCACCGCGTCCGGTTTAGAAAGGTCTTTTATCCAGAGAAAAGAAGACCCCTTCAGCTCTACGGAACGCATCAACCCCTGATACAGGGCTATAAAAATGGGCATCTGCAGCAACATCGGCAGACAGCCCCCTATGGGGTTAACATTATACTGCTTATAGAGTTCCATCATTTCTTTGTTAAGCTTCTGCGGGTTGTCCTTGTGTATGTCCTTAAGCTTTTGTATATGCGGCTGTATGGCCTTCATCTGATGCATCGACGAAAAGCTTTTCAGCGTAAGGGGAAACAGGATGATGTTTATCAGTATGGTGAGGAGTATTATTGATACTCCCCAGTTCTTTACTCCCACATTAAAAAACCTCAAAACTGCAAGCAGGGCCTTGCTTACTACCCCAAAAAATCCATAATCAATTATGCCCTGCATATCGGCTCCAAGAGCCGCTATTTTCTTGGAATCAAGCGCGCCCGCGTACATAATATATTTTTCGGATAACGTTTCTCCGGGGCTAAGCGTGACTTGAGCGCTCGTTAAGACGGTTTCCATCTCATTTTTGTTTGCGGTCAGCACCGTAGCTGTGTCCGGCGGCGTTATTGGCTTAAGAATAACCGCAAAATACCTGTTCTTTAGCGCAGTCCAGGAGATCTTGCCTGTTTTTGCCTGTATATTTTTTGACGGTTTTGCCTTCCAAAGTTCTCCGTCTATCATGGTATATGCCATTAAAAAGTTGCGCCCTGCCACCTTTCCTGCTTCGGTTAAGTTTGAGGGACCGACCATCTGGTAGGCAAATGCCGTATTCTTGCCGGACAAGTTCTTTATTGACAGTTCCATGCCTATCTGGTTCAAGGCGGGGTCTACGGTATATGTTTTAGTTACCTCTATTGATCCAGGCACTGAAAACGAGTATTTAAGACCATTTCCCATGCGCTGCAGGATAAATTTATTCCTTTCCATGCCACTGGCTGCGGGAATAGTTACCGTAAAAGGCCTCAATTCGGGGGTGGCAATATCAAACAGCTGCTCCTCCGTGCCTTCACTCCCGTTCCTCAGAAGGTATAATTCTTTCAGACTTCCCCCTACATTAGAAAAAACCATACGCGCATTATCAAGGGTTACTTCCGTAAGTTCTTCCTGTACGGGGCTTTGCTGTACAGCGCCAACGGCCCCTAGAGGCGTCGTGCTGACGGGAAGGGGGCCTTCCTGCTGAGTCGCGTGTGTCTGCCCCTGCTGGCCTGAAAACTCCTGAGTCTGCGAAACCACTACGGGCGCCGGTTTGGGTTTCATCATCTGAAATCCCAAAAGTATCAAAAGCGATAAAGCTATAGCTGCTATCATCCTTTTTTCCATCTTGCTCCTTATATCTGTCGTTCTTTTTGTGCGGTTATCTTTGCTTCACGTTTCACGCCCGAGCGTTTTCTGAACACTTTCTTTTGTTCCGGCACGGGCTCGTACCCTCCTCGCGAAAAAGGGTTGCACCTTAAGATGCGCCACCCCGCCAAGAGGGCCCCCTTAAACACGCCATGCTTCTCAACTGCCGTCATGGCATACTCGGAACATGTGGGGTGGAACCTGCAACTCTTTATAAATAAAGGACTTATGGCTTTCCTGTACCCTTTTAACAGCCATATGATCGCTTTTTTCATTTCATAACTCCGGCTTTTTCTGTCAATTCCCTTAACTCGCTCTTCACGGTCACTGCCAGCGGTTTTCTGCTAGTTCCGCGTGTATCACTTTTTACCCTGGCAACGACGGTCGTTCCGGGCCTGATACCCTCTTCGGGGTCTCTGAAATGGGCATATATGCATCTTCTTACGTAATTTCTTCTAACCGCGGTAGGAATCCATTTTTTCGGTGTGATAATGCCCACTTTTATCCTGCTTCCGCGAGCATCCTGCTCTATATACAACGAAAGGAGCTGTCCTGAGACTTTCCTGCCTTTGTGCAAGATCCGGGAAAATTCCTTTGCTTTCAGTACGTGGTCTATCTTCACGCTGAAAGGACTTTCTTTCCCTTTCTACGCTTGCGGTTTAAGATGGCCGTCCCGGAACTGCTGCTGCTTCTTTTGCGAAACCCGTGTTTTCTCTTTCTTTTCAGGTTAGACTTTGTTGTCAGGTTCTTTTTCACGAAAACTCCTTTGTATTATTCATATTTAGCATTTTGGATTAATGATTATAACATAACTTTAATCGAAGTCAAGCGCATTATTGCTATTGCGGGGAGCTTCACTTGCCTCTCATCCCGGCCCTTTCCCTTTTTTATCTCCAGGTTTCCATGACTCTGTAAAAAAACTCTGTAACGCCAATGTGATAATGTCCTATTTGAGCAATTTTAAAATGTCCGGTTATACAAATGCTATAATTGTTCTTCTGAAAGGAGGGCAATATGGTAGAAAGGGACATTATAATTATGAGACAGAAA
>JAVCCB010000069.1 GCA_030765685.1 Candidatus Tantalella remota
AGGCTTCTTGCCTATTCAACTAATTTTCTGGCAATTTCAAATATCTTACCGCTCATTTTGTAATATTCTGACTCTATTAATGCGCTTGCCGGAGCAGGACAATCCGGTAAAGCTACCCGCCGAACAGGGCCCCTTAAAATCCCATGACATTGTTCGGAAATAAATGCTGAAATTTCGGCCGATACACCAAAAGATCTCCACCCGCCATCTACAACAATGGCTCTATTTGTTTTGTTTATGGTTTTTTTTATCGCTTCCCTATCAAATGGTTTAATGGTCCTGAGATCTACCACTTCGGCCTCTATCCCTTCTTTATGAAGCTCCTTAGCAGCACTTAAGGACTCTTCCACTGCATAAGAAGAAGAAATTATCGTTAAATCTCTTCCCTTCCGTCGAACTGAGGCTTTCCCTATCTCCACGCCATACATCTCTTCCGGAACTGGCCCTTCTATGTCATACAACCACCTATCGTCTATGAACACCACAGGATTAGGATCTCTTATCGCGGATATCATAAGTCCCTTTGCATCAAACGGAGTAGATGGCATTACAACTTTAAGGCCTGGCACATGGGCAAAAATAGCGTGGAGTGCCTGTGAGTGCTGTGCGGCTTGCTCGCCTCCTCTGTTAATTATGCCCCATATTACAACCGGTACCGATGCCTTCCCCCCAGACATGTAATGCCAATTTGAGGCTTCGTTAATTATAGGGTCGAACGCATACATCATAAAATCCATTCTCGGGTGTACAACAACTGGCTTCATCCCCGCAAGAGCGGCTCCAACCGCCGCCCCCGTCATAGCGTTCTCAGACACGGGCGTATCTATAACCCTATCCGGCCCAAATCGCTCCAATAAACCATTGGCCGTCTTCCCGACATACCAAGGACTTTCAACCCCTTGGCCTATAAGAAAAACTGAAGCATCCTCTCCCATCACCTGGTGAAAAGCCTCGTTTATCGCCAAACTGAATTGTAATTTTCTATTTCCTGAAGACATTATCCAGTAATTCCTCTTCCCTGGGCATAGGGCTTCTACTCGAAAATTCAAATGCCTTTTTGATTTTTTCCGCTATCCTTTCTCTGCATTTTCTCAGTTCATCACTATTTACTATCTTATTTTTAAGTAGGCATCTCTCATACCTCTTGATAGGATCTCTCTTGTGCCATTCTTTTATTTCTGCCGCCGGACGTATGTCAGTATGCTTGCCCTGGACATTATCATCTGCACCTACATGCCCGCGAAAACGATATGTAAGACACTCCATAAAAACCGGGCCCATAACCTTACGACATCTTTTGACAGCTTTTTCGGCAATTTCAAAAACTTTTATTACATCGTTACCGTCCACACGGTAGCTTTTAATATCAAACGGCTCCCCGATCCTGTATATCTCGTTGTTTGTCCTGATGGACCGTATCGGCATATGCGTTGAATACAGATTGTTCTCGCAAACAAATATTATCGGCAGATTTTTTAGGGCAGCAAAATTCAGCGCCTCAAAAAGAACACCTTCACCTGTGGCGCCATCCCCGAAAAAACTGACGACCACACGGCCGTCTTTTCTTATCTTAGAGGCCAAAGCCGCACCAAGAGCGAGGGGAATGGTGCCGGCAACTATTGGAGCTGCGCCCAACATACCGTTATCGGTATCAATAAGGTGCATTGACCCGCCCCTTCCACCGGAACATCCACCAGTCTTGCCATATATTTCAGCGATAAGCTCTTCCACTTTACCGCCCTTAGCCAAAAAATGCCCATGCGACCTGTGGGTCCCAAAAACATAGTCTTTCTTTTTCAAGGCTGCGCATACCCCGACCGCTACCGCCTCTTCTCCAGAATAAAGATGAACCGGACACTTAACCTCTTCGTTCAGTATCGGCTCTACGAGACTCTCCTCGCATACCCGTATCTGAACCATTTTCTCGTACATTTTTTTTAGAAAAACATTGGAATATCTCATTTAACCTCTTACACCCCGTTAACTAATAAGGGTATTAGATCCATCCGCCAAGCCGTTCATGTACTTAAGATCCTCATCACAAAGTTTATAGTCAAGAGCACCCATATTGTCGACCAGCTGTGTCCTGTTCTTTACCCCGATGATGGCACATGTTATCATCGGATCGTCGAGAACCCATCTTATTGAAACTTGAGACGGGCTCCTCCCGTACCTTTCACCTATCTCCTTGAGTTTATCCACTATTTTGAGGTTTTCTTTAAATTTTTTCCCAATGAAATTTTCTTCTCGACTCCTTGTGTCATTTTTGCCGAACTTACTGGCCAAATGGAACTTCCCCGAAAGAAGTCCTCGCTCAAGAACACTATAGGCGATAATCCCCATATTCAGTTTATTCCTACATTGTACTATATCTTCATGATTACTGCACTGCAGAATGTTGTAGTTAACCTGAAGGGATTCTACCCTACCCTTAGATGACGCCCTTTTGACAAGATCGAACGAAAAGTTTGTACACCCGACATGTCCGATCTTACCGCTAACCTTACATTTCTCAAGTGTTTCCATTATATCGCAAAAAGGTGTCTTACCATCATACCAGTGTATCTGATAAAGCGGTATACAATCAACTTTTAAACGTCTCAAACTATCGTGTAGGGAGTGTACGATGGTATCGGGACTACAATCCTTGTAAGTCTTGCCCTTACTATCCCAATTCACTCCGAATTTAGTCGCTATAATAACATCCTTGGACCTACCCTTTAGCGCTTCACCTAAAACCTTTTCCGAGTGTCCAAATCCATATACATTTGAAGTATCAAAAAAATTTATCCCTTTATCAATAGCTTCTCTTACCGTCAAGATGGACTCGGTATCGTCTGTTTTTCCATAACCATGCCCACCCATGGCCCAACAGCCAAACCCTAAAGGTGACACTTTCAGACCCGTTATTCCCAGCTTTTTGTATTCCATAGAGATCTTATCCTAAAAAGAGAAATGATCGTCAAAAAAATTATCTTCATATCCAAGAACATCGAATGTTCTTCGGCATACTTTATCCTCAACCGATTCTTCTCGGGCTCTATCTCCTTAAGATATTTTTCGTCTACCGGGCCATCACCTAATATCTTGTCCAGATCTATAAACTTGATCGAAGCATAATCTGTGAGCCCGGGCCTTACGGTCAATATAACTTTTTCTTCGTCGTTGTACCTCTTTGTATATTTTTCAACCTGTGGCCGGGGACCAACTATGCTCATCTCCCCCCTGATAACGTTGAAAAGCTGGGGCAATTCATCCAGTTTATACTTTCTTAAAAATTTTCCGATTCGAATAAGCCTTGGGTCATTTAATGCTGTAGACGGACCGCCAAGATTCTCCGCGTCGACCACCATAGTTCTGAACTTGAATATTCTAAAAAAATTTCCATCAAGCCCCGTCCTTATTCCTCTGTAAAAAACGGGACCAGGCGATTGTTTTTTTATCACCATACCGGTTGCTATCAGAACGGGTGAAAAAACCACCAGACCAATAAAAGCAACAAACACATCAAACACTCTTTTAAACATCCTGCTGTCGTCCTATTTCAAGGGATTTTTTATCGTAAAGACCATTATCCAACCATATTTTCCCATAAACTGCCTTCGCAATAACATACTGTCAACCTTTTCCAGGAACTGCCGTAACGGCCCGAACAAAAAAGTCTTCCTGAAAGGAACCGCGCCGATAACGGCAAGATGAAAAAACTTTACCTCTACATCCCGGAAATATTTTCTAACTACATCAAGATCCCTGACCGAAAGAATATGGTCAAACTCCCATTTAGTCCGAAGATGGGGGGTCATTCTCCTATACAGATGAATAAAGGGATTATGCCTGA
>JAVCCB010000040.1 GCA_030765685.1 Candidatus Tantalella remota
GGTTATAAATAAGCGCCCGGGGATATCAGCGCATCCTTCCGGCAAAGACCTTACGGGCACACTTGTTAACGCTCTTTTGTATCATTGTAAGGATTTGTCCGGCATTGGCGGCGTTTACAGGCCCGGGATCGTGCATGGGTTGGACAAAGATACTTCAGGTCTTTTGGTGGTCGCGAAAAACGACACGGCTCACAAGAATCTTTCGGGGCAATTCAAAAATCGTACGGTGAAAAGAAAGTACATCGCGCTTGTTAGAGGGTCCGTACAGCTCGATAATGGCAGGATTGACCTGCCCATAGCAAGAAGAAAAAAAGATATAACAAAAATGGGCATTTCTTTTGTAGATGAAAAGAAGAAGAATGCCGTTACCAACTATAAAGTGTTGCGGAGATTCAAAGATTTTACCATGTTAGAGCTTTCTTTAGAAACAGGTAGGACTCATCAGATACGGGTTCATCTTTCCCATATCGGTTATCCTGTTTTGGGGGATAAGATGTATGGGGCTTCCAGGGGGCTGGAAAGACACGCTCTTCACGCTAAAACGCTGGGTTTTTTTCATCCCTCAACAATGAAGCTTATGGAATTTGATAGTGAGATCCCGGAAGATATAGAAAGGTTGATTAATAAAGGAAAGCTGTGATACAATAATCAGATGGAAAAAAGAATAAAACCTATAGATTCATTCAAGGGAGAGATAGCTGTGCCGGGGGATAAATCAATATCTCATCGGGCTGTTTTTATCGGAAGTATATCTTCCGGGGTAACAGAAGCTCAAAATTTTTTAGAAGCCGAAGATTGTTTAAGCACAGTTTCCGCCTTTAGGAACATGGGTATTGAAATTGCCATTCGTGATAAAAAAATATTTATTAAAGGGCAGGGTTTGAAGGGGCTTAAAAAGCCGAGCTCAAAGCTGTATATTGGAAATTCAGGGACCACGATGAGGATACTTCCCGGTATTTTAGCCGGACAGGACTTTAGTGTCACGCTTACGGGAGATCAGTCTCTCTCAAAAAGGCCCATGCAAAGAATTATCGATCCTTTAAAAAAAATGGGAGTCGATATATCATCCGGAAGCGCTGGGGGCGAGACACCACCGCTTATGGTGAAGGGCGGCGAAGTAAAACCCATAAAATATTCTACAAGAGTTGCGAGTGCGCAGGTTAAATCATGTATTATCTTTGCGGGTCTGTATGCCGGCGGCACCACAAGCGTTACCGAGCCTTATGTTTCCAGGGATCATACCGAAAGGTTGCTTGAGTTTTTCGGAGCAAAAATATCGAGAGATAGTTTTACTGTTTCTGTTTCCGGTTCACCGGAATTATCCGGACAGAAATTTTTTGTGCCGGGAGACATATCGAGCGCGGCTTTTTTCATCGCCGCTTCCTGTATACTTAGCGGTTCGGAGATTACGATAAAAGACGTAGGCCTGAACGACACGAGACTGGGTTTTTTACGCGCGCTTTCCAGAATGGGTGCTTCCATATCAATAGAAAATAGAAAAGATCAGGTCGAGCCTTACGGAGACGTACGCGTAAAATACGCGCCTCTAAAGGCCACCGTAATAGAGAAAGCGGAAATACCGTTTCTCATAGATGAAATACCTATACTCGCTGTCATAGCCTCCAGGGCGGAAGGTAGAACTGTCATAAGAGGCATAAATGAGCTAAGGATTAAAGAAACAGACAGAGTTTTTTCTGTTGTAGAGAATTTGAAATCTATGGGCGTGGATATAATATCTGAAGGCGATGACATGGTTATTAACGGCGGAAACAGGAAATTTAAAAGTGCGAAACTCGACAGCTTTAAGGATCATAGGACAGCCATGAGCATGTCGATAGCGGCACTATGCGCGGATGGGGAATGTTTAATAAATGATACAGAGTGTATCAATACTTCTTTTCCGAGTTTTTATACGTTGGTGGACTCGCTTAAACAGTAGCAAAAATAGTTTGACAAAAACTGAATGCTTTGGTAGTATTATAAAATACTAACTATGGAGATGACGATGAATTTGTCCAACTTAAAAGAAATTGCCTCGAAACTCTTAAACAATTTCTTAGGGCTTTTTTCAAACGACATGGGTATCGATCTAGGTACCGCGACTACTTTAGTTTACATAAACAATCAGGGCATAGTCCTTTGCGAGCCATCGGTTGTGGCCGTACAGTCCGGCACGTCTAATGTTTTAGCTGTGGGCGAGGAGGCTAAAAGAATGCTTGGCCGTACCCCCGGAAATATCGTAGCGATAAGGCCTATGCGTAACGGTGTTATAGCGGATTTCGAGATTACCGAAGCGATGCTAAGATATTTTATTAAAAAAGTGCATAATTCCAGGCGTCTTGTTCGTCCAAGAATGGTTATAGCGATACCTTCAGGGATAACCGAAGTGGAGAAAAGGGCTGTTAAAGATTCCGCGCTTCACGCGGGCGCTAGAGAAGTTTTTATGGTTGAAGAACCCATAGCGGCGGCTATAGGGGTAGGCCTACCCATTCAGGAACCTTCAGGAAGCATGATTATTGATATAGGTGGCGGTACTACAGAGATGGCTGTTATATCGCTAGCGGGTGTTGTTTTTTCTAAATCGATCAGGATCGCCGGAGACGAAATGGACGACGCGGTTATCAACTACCTGAAAAAGACGTATAACTTAATGATAGGCGAAAGAACTGCGGAGGACAATAAAAGTTAAAATAGGTTCAGCCTATCCGCTTGATGAAGAGCTTACGATGGAAGTGAGGGGCAGAGACCTTGTGGCGGGTTTACCTAAAATGATAACCGTTTCTAGCGAGGAGGTCCGGGAGTCGCTCGCGGAGCCGATAACGCAAATTGTTGAGGCTATAAGGATAACGCTTGAAAGAACGCCGCCGGAACTTTCCGCTGACTTGATGGAAAAAGGTCTCATACTTGCCGGAGGAGGTTCGCTTCTAAGGGGACTCGATAAGCTTATTTCAGAAGAGACTGGCCTACCTGTACACATTGCTGAAGATCCTCTCACAGCGGTAGCTCTCGGTACCGGCAAGGTTCTGAACGAGATAAAATATCTTAAACGACTTGCCGTAAATCCTAAAGTAGAAAGATAAAAACCTTCGTGGCTTAAGTTGCGAATCTATAGAATAAGAAAATTTCCTACCAGGCTTCTTGTTTTCTTTTTAATCATTGGCATATTGATTTTTAATATAAAGACTCGCCCGGGATTAAAAACATTCGCGTTTAGTATACTTTCTATGCCTTTCAGGCTTGTATCATCCGCCAAATCATATTTTGTAAACAATAGTAATATTTCAGCGGAGAATCTTTCGCTTAAACAGAGATTGGCGGGTCTTTCCGTAGAGCTTTCCCGCATGGAAGAAATTTCCAGAGAAAATAACCGCTTAAGAAATATTTTAAATTTTAAAAACAAATTACCATATCAAACCGTAGCGGCGAGGATAATTGCCAGGGATTCATTGGATTGGCGAAAATCCGTGATTATTGACAAAGGAAAAAAAGACGGACTAAAGGAGCACATGTCTTGCGTTACTCCAAAAGGGCTGGTGGGTAGCGTGTCTGAAATAAATGAAAACACGAGTAAAGTTATGCTCATCAGCGATCCCGCCTCAAGAGTAGGTGTCATGCTGGAACGCTCCCGGGAAAGCGGTGTTTTGGTGGGGGCGGGGGTTGGCTGCGAC
>JAVCCB010000094.1 GCA_030765685.1 Candidatus Tantalella remota
CTGGAGGGTAAACAAATCTGGACGTAAAATCATTTGCACCATGATACACAATAATCATGTCCGGGTTATAATCCAATACCTTAAAAACAAAATTTATAAATGTTTCCCAACTACTGTAAGAGTTGACACCGGCGTTTATAACATTGACATTGCCATATCCCCTTTCTTCTAAATCTTTTTGCAGTAAGGATGGATACGTTTTATCGTTATCTTTAACTGAGCCTGTATAAGTTGTGGAACCACCAAGACAAACAATCCTAAACTCATTTTCTGGTTTAGTAAATTTTATTTCGTCTGCTCTAAATCCAAAGCTATTATGATGTGTTTGGCCTTTAGAATAATTCGGGGTAGGTTGATGACCTAAATATCTATGCGCTATATGATGAAAATGCACTCTCTTTTTCATTTGTTCTAAAGAAGCATATTGTTGAAACACCTCATCTGAAGCAAAATTAAAAAGATATGTGTTAATAACAATCTCTAGCACAACTACCATAATAAACATTACAAAAAAACAAAGAAAAAGATTTATTATAACTTTTTTCATATCTCAACCCTCACCTTAAAATAGTGTATAGATAAACGGAGCGATGGCTGAAGATTCCGTAAAAAGTATCAAAAGCCCCAGAAGCAGCAGCACAACGATTATCGGCAGCAGCCACCATTTCTTCCTGACCTTCATGAATTCCCACAACTCTTTTAATAATTCCATCTTCGCCATTATATTTTCTCCATTCCCTATTCCCTGCTAAAACTGTTTCTCCAAAGCTTCCTTTGAAGGAGCGAAACTCGTCCGCTTTACCCAGTAAGTCTCTGCTTCTTTATCCAGGCTCCTGTTGAGCGGATCCTTCCTGAATAATTTCATAATAAGCCCTATCGGTGTCACTATAAGATAATACACCAGAATCAGGATGACCCTCGTATTGAACCATCCTATCGCGTGGGCCACTTTAGTAAAAACTATAAAGACCGGCTTTAATATGGCCGGCGCAAAAATACCTGTAAACAAAGCCGCTCCGGAAAACCCCAGAAACCAGGGACTCGCGTGCGTATGCCCTTTCAGGAGATGTATCCCTCCAAAGACCCCGAGTATAAGCCCCAGGACTATACCGAACTGCCTCAGATCTTTTTTAGTTACCTCTTTTTTCATTTCTCCCTGCTCCCGGCTCCAAGCTCCCAGCTCCATGCTCCCAGCTCCATGCTACCGGCTCCACGCTCCATGCTCCCGGCTCCACGCTCCCTGCTCCCTGCTCCAAGCTGATCAGTCTAATTCAAACTCATCCACTTCTTCAATACGCAGCATTGCCGGATCCTGATCCTTTTTATCGATAAGGAACGACCCGATCGCCAGATAATCCATGTTCGTCCTCATAAAACACCTGTAAGCGTCGTCCGGCGTACACACAATGGGTTCACCCCGCACATTGAACGACGTATTAATTACAAGCGGGCAGTCGTGGTTTTCGCAGAACTTCCGTATCATGTTGTAATACTCCGGATTGTCCTCTTTTTTGACCGTCTGGACCCTTGCCGAATAATCCACATGTGTTATCGCCGGGATATCAGATCTCGGTGTCTTCAGCTTATCCAGACCTCTTATCTTTTTCATCTCCTCAACGTTCTTCTTTATTTCGTCTTTAATGGGTGAGACCAGGAGCATATAAGGGCTTTCTGAATCAAGATCAAAATACTTTTTTGTATGCTCAAAAAGCACGCTGGGCGCGAAAGGCCGAAACGACTCCCTAAACTTTATCTTCCTGTTTATTATCGACTGCATCTTTTCGGACCTGGGATCGCCCAGTATGCTTCTGGCTCCCAGGGCTCTGGGGCCGAACTCCATCCTGCCCTGGAACCATCCTACTACGTTCTCCGTAGCCAACAGTTTAGCGACAGAGGTGTTAAGCTCCTCCCTCTCCATCTTCCGGTAGGGAATATCGTTGTCGGTAAGATACTTTTCTATTTCCTCATCGGAATAATACGGGCCGAGCAGGCTCGCCTTCTGATGGTCGCTCGCCTCCGGCGCCTTTCTCTCTTCGCCGTAATACTCATACCACGCTATCAGGGCCGCTCCGAGCGCTCCGCCGGCGTCTCCCGAGGCGGGTTGGATCCATATATTGTCGAACGGACCGTCGGTCAAGACTTTTCCGTTAGCAACACAGTTAAGCGCCACGCCGCCTGCCATACACAGGTCTTTAGCCCCGGTAACTTCGTGAACATGCTTTGCCATGTTCAAAATAACTTTTTCGGTTACCACCTGTACCGATTTGGCCAGATCCATATGTTTCTGCTCGAGATCGCTTTCGGGCTTTCTCGGGGGTCCTCCGAAAAGCTTGTGAAACTTCCGGCTCGTCATAGTCTGTCCCGCGCAATAATTGAAATACTTCAGATCCAGCCTGAAAGAACCGTCGTCTTTGATATCTATCAGGTTCTCAAGAATGAGATCAGCGTAACGGGGTTCCCCGTACGGCGCCAGCCCCATAAGCTTGTACTCCCCCGAATTGACCCTGAACCCGCAATAATACGTGAAAGCTGAATATAAAAGACCGATGGAATGAGGAAACCTTATTTCGTCATAAAGCTCTATTCCGTTGCCCTCTCCTTTTCCAAAACTCGCCGTAGCCCATTCTCCCACACCGTCAACGGTAAGTACCGCCGCCTTCTCAAAAGGTGACGGGTAAAAAGCGCTTGCCGCGTGGGAATGATGATGTTCGGGAAAGAGTATCGTTCCCTCATATCCCAGTTCGCTTCTTATATGCTCTTTCAGGAACAGCTTCTTCTTTATCCAGGGCGGCATCGCAGATATGAACGACCTGATGCCCTTGGGAGCGTAGGCCACATATGTCTCAAGCAGTCTTTCAAACTTTATAAAAGGCTTGTCATAAAAAGCGACTACGTCCACATCCTCTATCGTTATTCCCGCTTCGGCAAGACAGTACTCCACAGACTTTGCGGGGAAGGATGGATCATGCTTCTTTCGCGTGAACCTTTCCTCCTGCGCGGCAGCGACGATCTCCCCTTCACGCACAAGCGCTGCGGCAGAATCATGATAGAACGCCGATATCCCCAGTATGTGTCTTGTTGATGCCATATATGCTCACTATTTTAGGTCTTAGCTTATTGTGCCGCTTCTTGGATACTAGATTCTCGATTCTCGTCCTGACTTTACGAGCATCGAGTATCTAGCATCTATAAGCTATTTCCTGATCTGCTAGCTTATTCCCGCTTCCACGAACCACTTAACTGTCTTCTCCAGCCCTTCCTGAAATTTCACCCTGGGCTCGACTTTGAGTATTTCTTTCAAAAGACTTATGTCCGCGTACGTCTTCATAACGTCACCCAGACGCCTGGGTCCATAAAGGGATTCTATATTTTTCCCAAGTATCTTCTTTATGCCTTCCGCCACATCGGTCACCGAATGATCCTCGCCGCAAGCTACGTTGAACGCCAGGCCCGACGCGCCCTCAGCCTTACATGCCGCTAGGTTAGCGTCAACTACATTGGCTACATAGGTAAAATCCCGTGACTGGCTCCCGTCACCGTCTATGGTACACGGCTGGTCCTTCACAAGCATCGAGATGAACGCCGGGATAACCGCCGAGTATTTTGATTCCGGGTTCTGCCTGGGGCCGAAAACATTAAAATACCTCAGGCTCACCGTTTCAAGCCCCATGGTCATCGAATACATACGGCAGTACAATTCAGCGGCCAGTTTGCTTACGGCATACGGCGATATCGGATTGGTAGGTAACGACTCTTTCTGCGGAAAAACTTCGCAATCACCGTAGGCGGAACTGGAGGAAGCGTACACAAGCCTTTTTATACCGGCTTCTTTTGAACACACCAGCATATTCATCGTTCCGTTGACATTGACGTCATTGGTCGGCACAGGCCTCTCTACACTTTTAGCCACGCTCCTGAGCGCCGCCTGATGTATGACATAATCGACGTCCTTAAGCGCTTTTTTTACATCATCCTCATTCCTGATATCACCTTTCTGAAACTCTATTTTATCCAGGAAAGGCTTAAGATGCTCTTCCTTCCCCGTCGAAAGGTTATCAAGGACACGGATATCCGCTTCTTTTTTAACAAGCTCTTCTACGATGTTCGACCCGATGAACCCCGCCCCGCCTGTTACAAGATATTTTTCGCTCATGCTTCCTCCGATTTAGTATGTAGTATTCAGTTTTTGTTCCTTAATATCCCGATATCCTAGTACCCAATATCCTGATTCCCTGATATCCTGGATCTGTTCACTGTTAACAGTTTCCTGTTTACTGTTTACTGTTTACAGTTTAACTATATGCTCTCCCTTGATCTTCCTCTGCCCGAAAGCGTTCCTTGTATCGAAGATCTTCCCAGAATTGGCAGCGATGATCTTGTAATCCACATCGCTGTGATCTGTAAGAATAACCACAAGATCCTGCTCTTTGAGAAGTTTCTTCGTCATCCGTACGGGAGTTTTCTTAAGCCCCTCGATGTCCAGATACGGGATAAAAGAATCGACATAAGACCACTTCGATCTCTTTTCCTTAAGTATCTGCATGATATCCAGCGCCGGAGATTCCCTGAGGTCATTCACGTCTCTTTTGTACGCGACTCCCACCAGTAGTATCTTTGCCCCTTTCAGGTCTTTGCCCTCAGACTTCAGGATCTTCTGCATCCTGTCCACTTCGTACCTGGGGGCTGACCTGTTGATTTTAGCCGCCAGGTCTACCATATGCGTTTTAAACCCTACTTTGCGGGCCTTCCAGGACAGATACATCGGATCCGCCGGTATGCAATGCCCGCCGACTCCGGGGCCTGGATAGAACTGCATAAATCCAAAAGGTTTCGTTCCCGCCGCGTCAACGACTTCCCACACGTCTATCTTCAATTTGTTGCACAGTGCGGCGAATTCGTTTATAAGGCCTATGTTGACTATCCTGAAAGTGTTCTCCAGGAGCTTGGTTACCTCCGCGGATTCCGGACAAGAAACTCCCACCACTTCTTTTGTGACCTGAGAATAAAGAAGTTTTGCCAGCTCCGTTCCCCTCGGGGTCATTCCTCCCACGACTTTAGGAATATTCCTGAAATCATACTTCGGATTGCCCGGATCTATTCTCTCCGGAGAAAAGACCAGATAAAAGTCCTTTCCAAGCACAAGACCGCTCTTTTCCATCACCGGAAGCATCACTTCGCGGGTCGTACCCGGATATGTAGTGCTTTCGAGTATCACAAGCTGTCCGGGACGCATCTGCTTCTTTAAAATACGGCATACGCTCAGGATATAAGAGATGTCCGGTTTGTGTTTTTTGTCGAGTGGCGTAGGAACACATACTAAAACCACGTCGGAAGTGCCCAGGACCTCTATATTGTCGGTCACGTTTAGACGGCCTTTTTTTATCTGTGCAGCTACCGCGGAAGACGGTATATCCTCTATGTATGAGATACCCTCGCGCAAACGTTTTACCCTTTTTTTGCTGGTATCAAGGCCGTTCACGCTAAACCCTTTTTTGCAAAATTCAAGCGCCATAGGAAGGCCTACATATCCCAGCCCTACGACCGTGACGACCGCCTTTTTCTTTTTTATCTTTTCCTTCAGATCTCTGTATACATTCATATCGCTCCTTTTTAAAGTAAAAGTATAAAACGCGTGACAGCTTGCACCCCAAACTACACCCCATAACGAGCTGTCACCACCTCCAGCTCAAACCGCCTTGTTTAAATACTCCTCCAACGCTTCCCCCCAAGGCCTCATCGCGTGCCCGGTGACCCTGCTGAACTTCCCGCTATCGAGAACGGAATATTCAGGCCTTTTTGCCGAGCGATCCAGTTCTGCAGATGTTATTGGAATTATCGCGACATCTCCCATTTCGAACACCAGTTCTTTTGTCTTTAAGGCCAGACCGAACCAGGTGCAACTGCCAGTATTAGAAACATGATATATTTCGGCTCCGGTTATTCTTTTCGCGTCGATGAGGGTCTTTAACGCCCGCGCAAGGTCTACTGTATAAGTCGGGGACCCCACCTGATCGTTCACCACGCTGAGAGAGCCCGTTTCTTTCCCTCTTTCGATTATAGTGTTTACAAAATTCTTACCGCCGGAACCGTAAAGCCAGCTGGTCCTCGCTATAACGTAGTCCCCGGATATTTCTTCGATGGCTTTTTCCGCGTCCAGTTTGCTCTTAGCGTATACCCCCAGAGCCCGGCAGTCATCTTCTTCGACATAGGCCTCTTTTTTGCTGCCGTCAAATACGAAATCAGTGCTTATAAAGATCATCGGGATATTCCCATTTTTCGTGAGACGCGCTATGTTTTCAGCTCCCCGGGTATTTATCTCATACGCCTTGTCCGGATCCAGTTCACATCCGTCCACGTCCGCCCACGCGGCGGCATGAACAATAAGCTCCGGCTTTTCTTTTTCAAAGACCTCTTTCATCCCAGCCATGTCGATTATGCTCGCCTTGCAAAAGGTATTGGGTATTGAGTATTGAGTATTGGGGTCAACAACATCAACGCCGACGATATCGTGCTCTTCCCCAAGAACCTCGCAGATATCGCTACCCAACATGCCGCTTGAACCGGTAATAAGTATTTTCATAAAAGTCGTCCTCCTCGCGAAGGCGGGGATCACATAAAAATATTACTTTTGTTTGTATTCAAAATTTAGTTTTTTTCAACTGAATACTATATACTGAATACTAACTCACCATTCAATTATCTCCGCTTTGTCGCGGAGAGGTTTCCACCAGGAACCGTTATCCTTATACCACTGAACGGTTTTTTCCAGATTATCATCAAACACGGCCTCAGGCGCCCACCCCATACCTTCCATCTTCGAAGAATCCAGCGCGTACCTCCGGTCATGCCCGGGCCTGTCGTTTACATATTCGATATCTTCTTTTCCTTTGCCCATAGCTGAGAGTATCTTCCCGGTAAGTTCCAGGTTGCTTATCTGGTTGCCGCCGCCTATATTATAGACTTCTCCCGGCTTACCCTTACGCAGGACCATATCTATCGCCGTGCAGTTATCCTTAACATAAAGCCAGTCCCTCACGTTACCGCCGTCTCCGTAAAGGGGCACTTTTTTCCCGCCTATCAGATTGGTTATAAAAAGCGGGATGACCTTTTCCGGATATTGATACGGGCCGTAATTGTTAGAGCTTCTTACTACGGTAACGGGCAGATCGTATGTAGTGTAATAAGAAAGGGCCAATAGGTCCCCTGCTGCTTTTGTCGCGGAATAAGGACTGTTCGGCTTTATCCGATCCGACTCTACGGAAAGTCCGGCAGGAACACTGCCGTAGACCTCGTCCGTTCCTATCTGTATGAATTTGGGTACCTGTGCCTTTTTAGCCACAGCGAGAAGTACCTCGACCCCGAAAACATTCGTCCTTATAAAATCATCAGGATATTTAATGGACCTGTCCACGTGGGTCTCGGCCGCGAAGTTTATCACAGCATCGACGTCAGTCATCAGGTCTCCCACAAGCGACCTGTCGCAGATATCGCCTTCGACAAAAGTGTACCGCCCGTCGCCTGCTATATCCTTAAGGTTTTCGGGATTCCCGCAATATGTAAGTTTATCAAGATTGATAACGCGGGTGTCTTTGTACTTCTCCATCACCAACTGTATGAAGTTAGACCCGATAAACCCGCACCCGCCTGTGACCAAAATTCTCATATCTACTCCTCGTCCAAATTACCTTCTTTTTCCGCTACAAGCTTACTCGCTTTCAGGAGCGAATTGAACGTTCCCGCGTCAGTCCACCACCCGTCAAGTTTGGAATATTCCAGTTTCCCTTTTCCCAGGTACATATTGTTGACATCAGTTATCTCAAGCTCTCCACGGTCCGAAGGATTGAGCGACTTTATGAAATCGAACACCTGTGCGTCGTACATGTATATTCCGGTAACCGCGTGATCGCTCGGAGCCTTTTCAGGTTTTTCTATTATTCGCTTTATTTTGTCGTCGTCGAACGCCACAACGCCGAACCGTTCCGGATTCGCGACCTCTTTCAGGAGTATGCGCGCGCCGTCTTCCTGGGAAGCGAACTGCTCGACTTCTTTTTTTATACTCTTCTCTATTATGTTGTCTCCCAGCATTACGACTATCTTGTCGCCTGCGGCGAAATATTCAGCCAGAGACAGCGCTTCCGCGATACCGCCTTCATTCTGCTGATAAGCGTAACGTATGTCTTTGAGTCCGAATTCGTCTCCGTTCCCCAGAAGGCGCAGGAAGTTTCCGGCATGATCCCCTCCCGTAACTATCATAATATCGGTGATCCCCGCGTCGACGAGAGCCATTATGGGATAGTAGATCATCGGCTTGTTATATACCGGAAGAAGATGCTTGTTCGTTATTTTAGTTAGCGGAAATAACCGTGACCCCAGACCTCCCGCAAGAACTACACCTTTCATATTTGACTCCTTTAGTTTATAAGATTGAGGTTGAGATTGAGGTTAAGAAAACACCGACAACTCTTAACCTAAACCTTAACCTTCGTTCGTTATCCGTGCAAAGTACACTCGCCCCAGTCGAAGGGAATATCATTATCCAGAGCGTCGACCCGATACTCATCCGGCTCATTGTAGTCATACGGTCTTGTGACAGTGTTTATAACAATGGCTTCTTCGTCGCCCTCGCATTTGAACCCGTGATAGACCTCAGCCGGTATCTGGACCAGCATGGGATCATCCAGGCTTATGAGGTATTCTTCCACATTACCGAACGTCGGGGACCCTTCCCGTCCATCGTAAAGGCCGAGCCTCATCTGCCCCTTTATGCACGTAAAACTGTCCGCCTGATTCTTATGATAATGCCAAGCCTTCACTACACCGGGGAAAGCCGTCGTCATGTAAACCTGCCCGAACCCTTTAAACATATCGTCATCAGAACGCAGTATCTCCATAAGACGCCCGCGCTCATCCGGTATTATCTTCAGCTTTTTTACTACCACTCCCTCTATCATATTTCCTCCAATCATTCCGCTGATTAAAAGTAAAAAGTAAAAAGGATAAGGGATTGGTTTCTTGTTGAATATACAGGCCCTTCATGTATTTTTTCCCTTTTACTTTTTCCTTTTTACTTCTATTATCTCCGCCCTATACCCGTATACCGGAAACCCATTTTCTTGACCTTTTCCGGATCGTAAATATTGCGTCCGTCGAACATAACAGGCTGCGCCATCACTTCCTTAAGCTTCGCCCAGTCGATCTCCTTAAATTCGTTCCATTCAGTCATCAGCATCACGCAGTCAGCGCCGGCTGCTGTTTCATAGATATCGTCGCAATAGATTATTTTGTCCCCAAGAACCCCCCTGGTGTTGTCCATGGCCACGGGATCATATGCTTTGACCTTAGCTCCCCTCTCCAGCAGGCTTTTTATTATGTCGATCGCGGGCGCCTCCCTAATGTCGTCGGTATCAGGCTTGAACGCGAGGCCCCATACAGCTATGGTCTTTTCCGGAAGGTTCCAGAGCATCTCACTGACCTTTTTGACCGCTATTTCTTTTTGAAGCTCATTGATCTTTTCGATCTCTTTAAGCATGTTGAGCGGATATCCCAGCTGCTCGGATATCCAGATAAAAGCCTTGAGGTCTTTAGGAAAACAGGAACCGCCAAAACCTATCCCGGCTTTTAAAAAATACTTGTTCACACGCGAATCAAGACCGATACCTTCGGCAACGGCGTTTATGTCGGCCCCTACCTTGTCGCAAATATTACTCACGGCATTGATAAAAGATATTTTCGTGGCCAGGAAGGAATTTGAAGCGTGCTTGATTATCTCGGCGCCTTTGATATTGGTCACCACTATCTTGGTATCCAGCGGCTCGTACAGCTCTCTCAGCATAGCCTCCGCTTTTTCGGACTCCACCCCTATCACGATCCTGTCGGGAGCCATGAAATCCTTTATGGCTGAACCCTCTCTCAGGAATTCCGGGTTTGAAGCGACGTCAAAATCACAATCGCTGGTCTTGAAGTTATCTATAGTCTTCTTGACCCATTCGCCGGTCGCCACAGGCACCGTGCTCTTTTCGACTATCAGCTTATACGAATCTATGTTTTCCGCTATCTCCCTCGATACGTTCTCGATGTACGTCAGGTCCGCGCTACCGTCCTCTCTGGAGGGGGTACCCACGCATATAAAGATGACGTCAGATTCCTTTAATGTGGTCGCGATATCGGTGCTAAACTTAAGATTACCCTTCTTGCTGTTCTTCTTTACAAGCTCCTCAAGTCCGGGTTCATATATCGGTATCCCGCCGCTTTTAAGCACTTCGATCTTTTTGGGATCGTTATCGGCACACACAACATCATTGCCAAGTTCGGCAAAACAAGTCCCTGTTACAAGACCAACATATCCGGTCCCTACTATACCCAGCTTCATAAGAGTCTCCTTTTATAATATTATAGTTATTATAATACATGCCCTGCTTAATAAGCTGAAATTATAACATATGGGGTATTTTTGTTCAATTGGAAATGTAATGGTGAGTCGTGAGCTGTAATCAGACTAAATACTGAATACTAAATACTGAATACTAACGATAATCCGGTCCCGGGGGACGTTTTTCGAAAGAACGGTTCAGGCCGATATTGAGGTCCGGGAAGGCCTTGACCCGGAAGGCTACCCAAAAAGTGAAGTCATCCTTAAAGATGTCGTCCCCCTTCAGATCGTAAGTTACCTCTACTTCCCAGCAATGAAGGTCCCTTACTATGGAAAACTGCTGTTCTTCTATCTCTGTTTTATGGAGATCAAATCTCTCATACCAGTCAAACCGCCATTTGGGGTTGAATACGTACCCCAGCTCAAAAGTAAGCTGGTTCCTCGGATCCGGCGTCATCTTCTCGTACCGATAACCAAGATCCAGGCGGAAGTTCCTATTAGGCCTGATCGAAGCTTCGACGCTGCCGGTTTTGATAGCCTGGTTCCCGGGAGTTATCTCCAGCTTATTATCGACGTAAAACCAGCCGTTGGGGCTGAGTTCCAGATCCAACTTCAGGTTCCTGAACCCTCCGCCTTCCTGGAACTGGTAATTGTTCTTCTTCATGCGAAACTCATAGTCAATACTCACTATGCTTCTTACCAGATCTACCGACGCCTGAAGGTCTTCCCCTCTTTTTGTCTGCAGCTTATTCTCAAGCGACAGCGTTATCTTGTTCTCTTTCTCCAACGCGTCTATCTCATCCATCTGGTAAAGCTTATTCTTGTCGACATTGGGCTGCTGCCTGTAAAAATAATTCACACTCGGTACTACGATATGCCTTAACCCGTTGATATTCAATCCCCAGACATTGCTATTCACGTCATACACTTTGTGAAAACGCATGAATGTGTCTATTCCCCCTCCGAAAATGTTACGGAACTTAGCCTTGCTTTCAATTTTGTCCCGTTCGTACGCTGTTCCACGGTAAAACGCGTACGGCGTAAGGTTAAGCGGACCTACGTTAGCCACATAAGAGAACCTGTGAACGGAATCTAACCGTCCCACCTTCTCCGTCGGGCTTTCATCATTCTTATATTGTTTGTCAAAATATGTGGCAGACGATTCTGAAGTGTAGTATATCGGGGTCTTCCATAATCTCTGGTCAGGTATTTCCAGTTTTAACTCGGGAAGCCTCTGGACGACCGTGTAAAAATCGTTAAACCTTTTATTGGCTGTCAGACTGAACGTATAATTATTTTTGGCGGACACCACGGAAATATAGTTTCTCGGTACACTATTCGTCTCTTCATACTCGTTGTAAAAATAGTCCTTAAGGACGTTCTCATCGCTCATCTTGTTAAACTCCAGCATCCCCGTAGTCTCCGGGTCAAAATCAAGGCGATGCTTCCACTGGATCCTTCTGCGCCACTTTTCCTCGGTACCCTCATCCCTGTACTCGGTCGGATCGTAAGTGCCCCAACCGTTCTGATTTATAAAGTACGCGCGCAACATACCTTCGCCCAGACCCTCCATACCAAAATCTTCCATCTTATAATAGAGGTTTGCTCCTCCCGCGAACCCTTTCTTTGTCCTGTAGTCAAAGAGGATATCCGCCTTGGAATTACCTTTTATGTGCATCCTCCACGCGGAGAGAAGAAAATATCCCCAATCACTGGTAGAACCGGGGATGAACTGGACTTTTGCCTTTGTCTGTATCATCGGCTGGTAATAGTAGGGAAACCAGAGAACGGGGACTTTGCCAATATACGCGGTAACGTTCTTGGCTATGACCTTATCATTCGGGAATATCCGGATCTCATTAGCTTTAAGGCGATAGTGAGGCAGATCAAGGTCACAGGTACTGATAAAACCTTTTTTAAGAACATATTCATTATCCCCTACCTTACCGGTCTCTTCGGCCTGGCCGAACCACGGAAAAGCTTCCACTTCCGCTCCTACTATCTCTCCCCTTTTCGCGGCAAAATCATATCTTATGCGGTCTCCGGAAAGAGTCCTGCCGGGCTGTTCAATAAGGACGTTCCCTTCGCAAAGCGCCTGGCGGGCTTTGGTATTGACTTCTATGCGGTCGCAGGAAAGCTTGACATCACCATATGTTATGCTGACGTCGCCCTCGGCTACTATCTTACCATCCTTTTCGAAATATTCCACCTTGTCGCCGTCCACGATGATGGACTGCCCCGGTTTCGCCAGTTGCGAAAGGTCACCGGAGAGCCCCGCCGGAGCCTCAACCGGCTCTGTGGAATCTTCTGATGTCTCGATCCTTACGGGCGCGGGCTTTTCATCCGTCTTCACACTCGCCAGGGGTTTGATCTTTATGGTTCCCTGCGTCGGCTGAGCGGGAGCGGACGGTACCGTCGGCTCTTCTGCCTCAGGCTGCGCACTGAGGGCTGTTACCTTTTTTGCCGCCGGCTTCTTCTCCGCCTGTCTCTTCGCCTCAGCTGCGACTCGTTTCTTCACCGCCGCTTCTTCGGTCGCCCTTACCTTAGCTTCGGCCTTTTCCTTTTTTGCCCGCTTTTTCTTCTCTTTTGCCAGTTTCTTGGCCTCTATCTTCGCCTGTTTTTGTTCTTTCTTCTCTTTTTTCAGACGCTCCTTCTCTAAACGAAAATAGTTCTCTTCATCGTCCAGCTGTTCCAAAAAAGCCAGAGCTTCGGCATTCTGCTCATTCATCGAAAGAGCTTTTCGGGCCGTACTGCGCGCCTGTGAGAACTTATTCTCAGCTCTCAGTTTGCGCGCTTTTTCCATATACTGGGATATCTTGAACACGCGGCGCTGGACAACATCTTCCTCTTTCGCTTTAGAGCGGGCACGCGATACCCATTCCTGTTCGGAAACCGTACTCTGCGCGGAAGCAGACGTAAAAACACAGCTCACCAACATCACGAAGGAGCATGCAAGTACAATAGTAATGTTTTTTGTATGTTTAGTAGTAGATGACATTATGCAATTTTTTGTTCTGAGGCCGTCTCTTTTTGCTCACAGTATAACATAAGAAAGGACCACAAGCAAACTGACATTACAAATTGCACACGCTTATGCCGGACAGACCTTATTCCGCCCTTTTCTCTTAGCTTTGTAAAGAGCAGTATCTGCTTTCTCTATAAGGGTTTCTACGTCTTTTCCGTCTTCGGGATAGGTAGCCACTCCAAGGCTGACAGTGATCCTTATCTCTTCGTCAAACGCCCTGATACTTTTTACTTCTATGGACTTACGAATCCTCTCTGAAACCGTCATAGCCAGCTCCTTGCTTGTTTCCGGAAGGACTATGCAGAATTCCTCGCCGCCGTACCTGGCGATCATATCTACTTCACGAACGGACGCCTTAAGCCTTTCAGCTATCTGTCTCAAAACGGCGTCCCCCACCAGATGGCCGTGTTCGTCGTTGCATTCCTTAAAATGGTCCACATCGGCCATGGCAATAGAAAAAGTAAGCCCCAGGCGTCCCGCCCTGTCGACTTCCTCTTCCAGCCTGTCCATGAGATACCGCCTCAGGAAAACTTCCGTAAGACCATCTATTATTGAAAGTTCCTGCACCTCTTCATAAAGCTCCACCTTCCGGAACTCCAGGGCTATCTGTGAAACAAGTATCCGGAACCTGCCATAACTTCCTCTAGACGCGCCCTCTATAGCCAGTATGGCGCATATCTTGTCTCCCACGTACAGCGGAAACGCCATAAAAGAATCGCTGCGCACCTTTAGCGACTTGAACAGGTCCTCGTCCCCGTCTAAAGTCTCAAAGAACGGTTTATATTCACGCTCCTTCACACAGTCCAGCACCTTCTCGTACTCGAGTATCATATCCTTATTCTCATAGTAATCGGTATTGCCTGAACTTTTTGATACCCCCTGTGAAAAGTTACCTTTTTTAAACGCCACCAGATGCATCGCGTCAAACCTGAAGTTGTCCTCAAGAAAATCAAACAGGGCTTTAAGAAGGTCCTCGAACGTAAGCGCGGGAGCCAGCCTCTTGGTTATCTCATAGAGGCGCGATATCCGGCTCAGTTCGCTCTCTATTTTTCTCCCTCTCCTGTCGACTGATTCCAGATCGTTGACCACACTGTTATATTCCTTCTGCTTCCCCAGAATATCCGTCCTGTGATACGCCAGAAACGCCATGTAAAGATATTTTATCAGATAGCTCGCGAAACTCGTTAGGACAAGAAGAAGGACAAGAACGCCCACATCAATGGGATTAAGTACGCCGGTCAAAGCGTAGAACAGGAAGAACAACACGTTAACAAAGAGCATGATGGATATCATGGGCAGCGTCATAACAAAGGGCGCCGCGATAAAAACAAGGGGTATCATAAAGAGGAATAGATACTCATCTCCTTGCGGGAATTTGTAGCACATCCAGCTGACTGCCATCAGCAGGATATTCGCGACAAACAGTATAATGGGTCTTATTTTGAACATATTCTGTTCTTACCTTCTGATTTTGCCTTATACAGGCACCTGTCGGCCTCCCATATCAGGTCTTCTCTTAGCTTAGCGTCCGCGGGAAACATGGCCACCCCGACGGATACCGTGACGAAATATTTTTTACGCCTCAACGTCACCGCCGCTTTGCCTATCTCTTCCCGTATGTCCTCGGCAAGCTTTATCGCTTTTTCCTTATCGTACCCAAGCGCGAGGAACGTGAACTCCTCCCCGCCGTACCTGACCACCATATCTCCCGCGGAAGTCCTTGACCACAGGATGCGCCCTATGTTCTTCAGAACGGCGTCCCCGGACAGATGGCCGTGCTCGTCGTTGAACTCTTTAAAGTCGTCTATATCAAACATCAAAAGGGCGAAAGATGTATCGCTTCTCAGCCCCCTCTTGACCTCTTCTTCCAGCCTTTCCATAAAATAACGGTGGACATAAAGTCCCGTAAGACTATCTTTTATGGACAGCTCCTCCGTCTGCCGGTAAAGACGGGAGTTCTCTATGGCAACCGATGCCAGTTCGCCTATGATGTCCAGTATCCTGAGTTCATGCTGGGCGAACTCTGAACCGCGCGGAGAATCCACCCGAATGATCCCCAAAAGATTGCTTTCGCTTATTAGGGGTTTTATCATGAGTGATACCGCGTCATCATCGCTGTCTTCGTTCTCTATCGAGAACCTGAAGTCTTTCCCGATGTCCTTTACAAGCAGGCTTTTCATGTTCTTCAGCACCCACCTGTCGTAGATGCTTCCTTTTTTCTTTTCGAAAGCCTTGCGCGCCCTGGACTTTACCGTATGGGAAAGGTTTAGTTCGCTTCGATCCTCTTTTGTCATGAACAAAAGCACCCTTGTGTCTCCAGCAAAAATATTGAAGATCTCCTCGGAGACGATCTTCATGATATCATCTTCGGACAGAGAAAGGCTCAGCTTATCCGCGCTGTTCTTCAACTTCAGCAAGCTGTTCACCTTCTCACCCATGGCCACTACCTCGGCATCCCTGTTCTTCCTGTGATTCCCTATGAGGTTGGTGTCCTCCTGTATCTTTTCCATACTTACAGTGTATTTCTGGTCGGAAAGATTTATCTTACGGTAGACGTTGTATCCGATAAAACTGCTCAAAAAGAAAGCCATTATGAGGACGCTGTAGTAGTACGGATTCATGTCCGTCAGCGGGCCGTAGAGGAACAGGAGCGCTATCAAAAAAGACGCGAGGCCCGCGAAAACCCCCAGCAAGCTCCATAAGAGCATCACCGCGAGGCTTATCATTATCATGAGACTCAACACTATGAATTCCAGGTGCTGTACATTATCCCTGAGGGCGGGAACAAACCTGTTAATACTGTAGAGAAATCCTCCGAAGAGGAGGACTGAAATGATCCGTAGAAGGTTCCTTTTTGCAAAAGGGGTCATGACAAAGCCCGCTGTGTTGGCGTGTTAAACGATAGTTTCTTCCGTAGTCTTGTCAAAAAAGTGTATCTTGCTCATATCGAACAGCACGTCCATATCCTGATTTATCTGAGGGTTCGCGTCGCCTGAAGCCCTCGCTACTAAGATATGTTTACCTGTATTCAAATGTATGTATACCTCCGAACCCATATGTTCCACGACCTCGCACGTCATGGTGACTATGTTCTCCGGCGGCGCTTCGGAAACGAACAGCTTATCGTAAACATCTTCGCTCCTCACCCCGAGAATGACCCTTTTGTCCTCGTAATCCTCCAGGGCGGGATACATGCCTTCGACTATACGTACGCGGAAATCGCCTTCGTCAAAATACAGCTTGTTTTCTTTTTTTATGATCTTCCCGTCAAGAAAGTTCATCGGCGGAGCCCCGATAAAACTCGCTACGAACTTATTTACCGGAGAATGATAAACCTTTGTCGGGACATCTATCTGCTGTATGACCCCGTCATTCATTACGACTATCCTGTCCCCCAGCGTCATAGCCTCGGTCTGGTCGTGCGTGACATATATCATGGTAGACTGCAGTTTTATGTGAAGGCGCCGGAGTTCTGTCCTCATCTGGACTCTTAATTTGGCGTCAAGGTTGCTCAAAGGTTCATCAAACAAAAACACCAGGGGCTTCCTGACGATGGAACGGCCGACCGCTACGCGCTGCCTCTGTCCGCCGGATAACTGACGCGGCTTTCTGTCCAGCAGTTTTTCTAAGCCGAGTATACCAGCAGCCTCTTTCACGCGTGACTCTATTTCCTCTTTGGGGTATTTTTTGAGCTTCAGGCCGAAAGCCATGTTCTCATGCACGGTCATATGGGGATAAAGCGCGTAGTTCTGGAACACCATGGCGATGTCCCTGTCCTTAGGAGGTATACTGTTGACCCTCCTGTCTCCTATGTAGATGTCGCCTTTCGTGGCTTCTTCCAGCCCCGCGATAAGCCTCAGCGTAGTCGACTTCCCGCATCCTGAAGGGCCGACAAGAACGACGAATTCTTTATTCTCGACACCGAAACTGACGTCATCGACCGCTACGACACCACCGGGAAAGACTTTCACCAAATTCCTTAAACTTACCTGTGCCACGTTACCGCCTTTATGTGTTAACCGGCATCAAAGAACCGTTTAATCCGTGGAAACCTTCAGATAATCCGCCAGTTTTCCGGCATCAAAGTTTATCCGCTTAATCCCGGAAAACTTTCAGATAGTCTGAAAGTTTTCCCAGAGTCTCGCTCATATCGTTCCTGTGGACTATCATATCTATAAGGCCGTGCTCGAGAAGGAATTCCGAACTCTGGAATCCTTCAGGAAGTTCCTGTTTTATCGTCTGCTGTATTACCCGGGGACCGGTAAATCCTATCAGGGCCCTGGGCTCGGCTATAATAATGTCTCCCAGTGACGCGAAACTCGCCATGACGCCCGCCATAGTCGGGTTGGTAAGCACAGAGATGAACAATCCTCCGTTATTATGAAGTCTCTCCAGCGCGGCGCTTGTCTTCGCCATCTGCATCAGGGACAACATACCTTCGTACATCCTGGCACCGCCTCCTGAACCAGATACTATTATGACCGGGATCTTTTCGGCGTCCGCGAACTCTATGATCCTCGTTATTTTCTCTCCTACCACCGAACCCATAGAACCCATTATAAAACGGGAATCCGTTGCCCCGATGGCTACCCTTCTGGAACCTATCATCCCCTCGCCGACCACCGCGGCATCTTTCATCCCGGTGGCTTTCTGGTCCTTCTTTATCTTTGTGGGATAGTCTGTCGGCCCCTTGAACTTTAGCGGGTCGAGGCTTGTCATATCTTTGTATTTTTCGCGGAAAGACCCCGCGTCCACCGTGCCCTCTATACGGTCATAGGCGCTTAACCTGAAATGATAATCACATTTGGGACAGACGGCCTTGTTGTCTTTGAGGGTCTTCTTATAAAGAAGCTCACCGCATCCCGGACACTTCGTCCACAATCCGCCGGGGATCTCTTTTTTTTTGTCTCTACCGAATATAGGTTTTTTGGAGAAAAAGACCATAATTATCAGCTCACGACTGACGGTTCACGTCTTAAGTGGACCGCGAAAGCCACTTATGAGCAGACCTCCTTTTCTTCGCTTTTAGAGTCGGATGTCTCAAACCTGTTCACTACCAGCCCCGTCAGGAGCTTGGGATAAAAATAAGTGGATTTCTGCGGCATCATCTCACAGTGCTCCGCGACCGCCTTAAGCTGGTCCACACGGGTAGGATTGAGCAAAAACGCCGCCTGATGACTTCCGTCAAGTACCAGAGCTTCAGCATCTTCCGGGTTCTTCAGATAAGTGATGTTTCCTTCTTTGTTCCCCCCGGACAGTATCACGTCAAGTACGGCAGCGTGCAGGACGCTAACATCGAGCCGCTTCCAGTCGCCGGTCTTGTCTTCGGTTATCAGGGCGGTAATGTCCGCTTCGGCTTTAGGCGTCAGCAAAAGATATTTTCCTCCGGAAAGAAAACCGAAAACATTCTCTGTACTGCCGTCGCCTTCCAGCTTTTCGACGAGCATATCCAGGTCACCGCAATCCGATATATCAAAATATTTACCCAGAGTGGCTTCGGCATCGCCTTCCGGCATCACCTTTATCGCCCTGTGGGTAGCCATGACCGTGAGGTCATTATCCTCTTCCATTCCGGTGAAATACATCAATATGTGATCGGCACTGCCAGAATATCCGTTTTCTTCCCTGCGGGCATTTCGGTAAGTCCGCGCGACCTCATATCTGTGATGTCCGTCCGCTATGAATATCTTTTCAGACGCCATGGCTGAACTTATCTTGCCGGCGGAAACACCGTCAGACAGCTTCCACAATTTATGCCGTACGCCGGCCAGCTCTACGTCCACCAGCGGATCACCCGCCGCCGCGCATTTGTCCAGTTCCGCCTTCACTTCCCCGCTCTCATCGGCGAACAGCGTGAAAATAGGACTCAAATTACCCTCTACCTGTTTAATGAGGTTCATCCTGTCTTCTTTAGGCTTTGAAAGAGTATATTCATGCGGCAGGATAGTATCTTTTCCGGGATCGACTATCTTCATCAGTCCAAGAAACCCGATTCTGCTGTGTTTTTTTCCTTTATACTCGTATTCCTGCGCGTAGACATAGTAAGATTCGTTCTCATCGGCGGAGAGTACTCCCTGCTGCTGCCACTGGTCAAGGGCTTTTCTGGCACGTATGTACTTGTTATCGCTATCGTTATCACCTTCGGAAGCTTTTCCAAGTGTAAGGCGTATAATATTATAGTCACTCGCTCCGTACAGCGCGTCACGCTCGGCGTCAGAGATAACATCGTAAGGAGGCGCCACGACAGACGCGTAATCATCTACCTTGTTCTTATCATATAAAAGCCCCTTAAAGGGTCTTACTTCTGCCATTTTACCATCCTTCCGAGTATTATACCAAAAACGGTTCCCGCGACATTTGCCCCTACGTCGCCCATACTCGCGTCCCTGCCCGGGACGAGCCGCTGGACTAATTCCATTAAAATACCATATCCCCCGCCCAATATCAATGTAAATAAGGCACTTTTGGCCTGAAATGAGATGCTGTAATAGGACACGCCGCGCATCAGGAGAGCTGCCAGAACCGTGTACTCGAAGAAATGGGCCATTTTATCAAAATATCCGACAGTCAACTGTATTGGACCCTTATACGGCAGTACCGAAAAGAACAGTACCACACCAGCCCACACTACCGGGATGACCCATATCGAAAAGAAGCTTTTCTGAGTATTGTATTCTCCCATGTCTTCTCCTTATCCGGGACAGTTGGTGCAGCTGTCAGATTTCCCGCATGGCGGGGTCTTGCCGTCTGAAGAACCTTTACCGGACGGTCTGGATCCGACGTCCTTATAGTCTGTCTGATAGAATCCTTTTCCTTTGAAAATGAGCCCGGCTCCCGTTGATATCAGACGCTTTACAGCCTCTTTTTTACACTCAGGGCATTTTTTTACCGGGTCATCGCTCATACTCTGGAACTTCTCGAATTTATGACCACATTTTTCACATTTATATTCGTAAGTTGGCATTGGTACTCCCGATTATCGCCTGTTACAGTACCGAGTCCTGGGTACCGAGTATCGGGCTATCTGGCCCGGTACCCGGTACTCGATACCCGGTACTTCCTGCTATTTAAAGATGTTCTTAACTTTATCGACCATACTCTCTGTTCCGGCCGCTTTTTTCCCATCAAAACTGGCTTCAAACTCACGCAGCATCTCTTTCTGATGGGTGTTCAAGTCCTTGGGGACCGCTACTTCGGTCTTTATGAGATAATCTCCCCTACCGCGACCGTCCAGCCTTTTTATCCCCTTGCCCTTCAGTTTGAATACCTGGCCGCTCGGTGTGCCCGCTGGAATAGAGAGCTCCACTTCGCCGTCCAGCCATGGCACTTCTATCTCATCGCCCAGAGTAAGCTGCGCGAACGATACCCTCGCAAAATACAAAAGGTCATACTCTCTTCTGGAAAATACTTTGTGCTCTTTTACCGACATAGCGACATAAAGATCACCATAGGGTCCACCGCTCGTCCCGGGTTCCCCTTCACCAGTTATGCGAAGCCTCACGCCGGAACTCACCCCTGCCGGCACGGTAACACTGATATTTTTGGAGACCTCTTTTCTCCCGCTTCCCGAGCACGCGGTACAGGGATCTTTTATTATCTCACCGGCTCCACGGCACGCGTCACAGGTACGGGCAATACTGAAAAACCCGCCCGACTGCCTGACCTGTCCGGAACCGCCGCAGGAAGTACAAGTCACTTTTCCCGTACCCTCTTTCGCACCGGAACCGCCGCACCCCGAA
The DNA here is from genome assembly GCA_030765685.1 of Candidatus Tantalella remota. Taxonomy (GTDB): domain Bacteria; phylum Omnitrophota; class Gorgyraeia; order Tantalellales; family Tantalellaceae; genus Tantalella; species Tantalella remota. The sequence goes on from JAVCCB010000094.1 coordinate 21,134, forward strand.
CACACGTCGTACTTTCTTATTTTTATGCTTTTTTCAGTTCCTTTTGCCGCTTCAAGAAAATCCAGTTTAAGTCCGTATTCCAGATCCCGCCCACGGCGGGGTCCGCTATGGCCCTGTCCGCCAAAACCGAAGATCCCTTCGAAAACGTCTCCGAAACCGCCGCTGAAGACCTCCCTGAAAATATCGAACGGGTCATGGAACCCGCCTCCGCCTCCGCCTCCGCCTCCGCCATTGAAAGCGGATTCGCCGTACTGGTCGTACATCTGTTTTTTCTCGGGAGTGCTCAATATCTCATAAGCGTGAGATATCTCCTTAAACTTCTCTTCAGACGCCTTATCTCCCGGGTTCTTATCCGGATGATATTTTACGGCAAGTTTCCTGTAAGACTTTTTTATCTCGTCGGTGCTCGCGGTCCTTGAAACACCGAGGAGTTCGTAGTAATCGCTCATAATATGTATAGTGAACTGTAAACTGTGAACAGTGAACTGTTTACTGTTTCCCGTTTACTGTTTACTGTTTCTCCTTTTCATCCCCATCTACTTTATAATCCGCGTCGACCACGTCTTCTTCGGATTTTGCTTCTTCTGAAGCGCCGCCGGGACCTGCCTCAGGCCCCTGTCCTGGCGCCTGCTGTTTTGCCTGAGCTTCTTTGTACATCTCTTCTGAAAGCTTGTGGCTCGCCTTCTGCAGTTCTTCCTGCGCTTTCTTTATCTCATCTATATTATCGGACTCGAGAGCCTTCTTCGCGGTTTCGACAGATTCAGTCATCTGTTTCTTCTCGTCCTCAGAAACCTTGTCGCCGTAATCCTTGATGCCTTTTTCCACGGCGTACACAAGAGAATCGAGCTGGTTCCGGTTCTCTATAAGTTCCTTTTTCTTCTTATCGTCTTCCTCATGTGACTGGGCGTCGGACTTCATCTTGTCTATTTCATCCTTTGACAGCCCGCTGGAAGATTCTATCTTTATCGACTGTTCCTTGCCTGTGGCTTTATCCTTTGCCGATACCTGGACTATACCGTTGGCGTCTATGTCGAACGCGACCTCGATCTGCGGTATGCCCCTCGGCGCCGGAGGTATGTCGGTCAGGTCAAAACGTCCAAGCGTCCTGTTGTCCAAAGCCATCCCACGCTCTCCCTGAAGAACATGTATGGAGACCGCCGGCTGGTTATCCGCCGCCGTGGAAAATATCTGGCTCTTTTTAGTGGGTATGGTCGTATTCGATTCTATCAGCTTGGTCATGACTCCACCCAGTGTCTCGATGCCGAGAGTCAGCGGAGTTACATCAAGAAGTACCACGTCTGACAAATGGTCCTTATCACCCTCATCGCTGAGTATCCCGCCCTGTATAGCGGCTCCCATCGCAACCACTTCGTCGGGGTTCACACCTTTATGCGGCTCTTTGCCGAATGTTTCTTTAACTATTTCCTGTACTTTCGGCATACGCGTCTGCCCACCAACAAGTATCACCTCATCAATATCACCGGCTGAAAACCCGGCGTCTTTAAGCGCGCTCATGCAGGGCTGCTTTGTACGATCGACAAGATCGTCAACGAGCTGTTCCAGCTTCGCCCTGGTCAGTTTCATCGTAAGATGTTTCGGCCCTGAAGCGTCGGCCGTAACAAACGGCAGGTTTATCTCCGTCTCTATGTTGCTGGAAAGCTCACACTTCGCCTTTTCCGCCGCCTCTTTCAATCTCTGGAGAGCCATTTTGTCAATACGCAGGTCTATGCCCTGCTCCTTCTTGAACTCTTCGGCTATCCAATCCATTATCTTCTGGTCAAAGTTGTCTCCGCCAAGATGCGTGTCACCGTTGGTGGACTTTACCTCAAAAACACCCTCGGCTATCTCAAGTATGGAGACATCAAAAGTACCGCCGCCGAGATCGAAAACGGCTATTTTTTCTTCCTTGTTCTTTCCCAGGCCGTAAGCGAGGCTTGCCGCGGTAGGCTCGTTGATTATCCTCTTTACCTCAAGGCCCGCTATCTCTCCAGCGTCTTTTGTCGCCTGGCGCTGCGAATCGTTAAAGTAAGCGGGAACGGTTATGACCGCTTCCGTCACTTTTTCACCGAGATAATCCTCTGCCGTCTGCTTCATCTTCTGCAATATCATCGCTGATATCTGCGGCGGTGTGTACTGTTTTCCTTCGGCGACAACTACGACATTACCTTTGTCGTCTTCGCTGATCTTGTAAGGCACCAGCTTTTCCTCTTCCTTTACTTCGGAATGTTTTCTTCCCATGAACCTTTTTATACTGAAAATAGTATTGTCCGAATTGGTCACAGCCTGGCGCTTGGCCGGCTGACCTACTAGCGACTCCCCGCCTTTTGTAAAAGCCACTACGCTGGGCGTCGTTCTCGCTCCTTCAGCGTTCGGTATAACCTTAAATTCTTTTCCCTCCATAACAGCCACGCAGGAATTGGTGGTCCCAAGATCTATTCCTATTACCTTACCCATGTCTCCTCCTTGTTTTCTGAAGTTAAAATCTTGTTTACGGTTAAGATTGAGTTTGAGGTTTAGTTTTCGGCGTTCTTCTTAACCTCGATCTTAATCTCAACCTATTTTCATATCTTCTACTTACTTTTCGTTCTTCGCTATCACTACCTGCGCCGCGCGCAGGAGCCTGTTATTCAAGAGATACCCGGCTCTGACCTCTTCAAGTATTTCACCGTCAGGATATTCATCCGTCTCGATCGCGGAAACCGCTTCGTGCACGTTCGGATCGAACTGCTCGCCTTTTGTCACTATTTTTTTGACGCCGTTCTCCTCAAGTATCCGGTGAAACTCGTTCTGCACGAGCTTTATACCGTCCATAACAGACGCCTTATCTTGGGCTTTTTCCATGGCCGCGAACGCCATGTCAAAATTATCCACTATGGGAAAAAGCTGCGAGATGATATCTTCATTGGCGAATCTGATCCGGTCGAATTTCTCCTTCTCAAGCCGCTTACGCGTATTCTCATAATCGGCATGGACCTTAAGCCATTTATTCTCCATCTCGTCGCGTTCAACAGCTTTCTTTGTCAGCTCCTCGTATTCGGCAGCGGACAGTTCTATCTTTTTCTCGCCGCGCGCCGTGTCTTTTTTATTTTTCATTACGCACCCCTGATGAAGTATTTAGTCGTTTATTTCTTCCAGTTTTACGCCTATCAGCCCTGACAGGCAGTTAAGTGTACTTATCGCGTTATTGTAATCCATCCTGGTCGGACCGATGACCCCGATACGTCCGACAGTCCTGCCGTGAAGAGTGTAACCGCACGTCACTACGCTACAGTCCCTCAGCATGGTCGAGGAGTTCTCTTTACCTATGTATATTTTCATTCCCCGGTACGGGAGTTCCTCCCGCATAAGACGCGTTATATCTTTTTTGTCGGAGAATATACTCAGTATCCTGCGAGCCGCGTCCATATCTTCCGAACGCATCTCATCCATAACGTAATTGAGCCCTTCCCAGTAAAGCTCGTTCTCTATGTTCTCGTCTATGACCGTGTCTATGACCTTAAGGGACGTCCGGGCGGCCTCGAGTATATCTTCGCCCTCTCCGACATCCTCATCATTAAGTGTCCTGCGCAGATCATCACATATAGCGGAAACTCCCGTGCCCTCGTATCTATTGTTAATATAATTGACCACTTTTTCAAGACCTGAGCGCTGCATCTCGTGATCCAACTTGATAAGATAATTCCTCACGTCATTGGTCATGGTCACCAGGACCGCCATAACGGTCTCCGCCCGCACTTTCACAAGCTCTATGTGCTTCAGGTAAAAATCAGCTGTGCTCGGAAGGAGCACCATACCGGCATTATGCAGTTCCCGGCTTATCAGAAAGGATGTCTTTGAAAGTACCTCTTTTATCGTGTTTATCCGACGGGCATACTCGGAAGCGAGCCTGCGGGCTTCTTTCTGCTCAAACCTGAGATGATCGTTGATCATATTGACATAATGACGGTAACCCAACTGAGTGGGAACACGGCCGGCCGACGTATGCGGCTGTTCGATATACCCTTTCTCTTCCAGTTCGGCCATTATGTTACGCACAGTGGCGCTGGATACCCGCCCGCCCATCTTCACCGAAACTACTCTGGAACTTACGGGCACAGCGGAAGAAATATATTCATGTACTATATGCTCAAGAACACGATATTTCCTCTGCTCTTTTTTGATCTGGTTACCTGTTATAGTCATAATAATACTTATGTGTAGCCCTGCAGTGGTTGCTCCCACTCACATGTTACCATCGGGCGAAACACCTTCTTTTAGCACTCATTTACCTCGAGTGCTAAATTATAGCACTATCTTCCTGTTTGTCAAGAATATTTCGGAATAATGAAAAGTTGGAAGGTTAACGCTATACGTTGCCGGTTTTACCCTCTCCGGGAGGGGTATTTTCGCCTTTTCTGAAAAGCGCCCTGTATATCTGGCTTGTTTCCATCCATGTCTCCTTATCCGCTTTTACGGAAACATCTTCGGCGGACGGAGCAGGAATATCTTCGGCGGCCGAAACAGGATCATTTTCGTCCAGTGAAACCTTGTTTTCCCGCAAATGGACTTCGAAATCAGCTTCCGTTCTATCGAACTGCCCCATCCAGTCTTTAAACTCTTTTATCTCTTCATCCTGAATGGCCCTGATTTGCGCTTCGCGATCCAGTCTTATCTCTGTTTTTCGAGCCTGGTCGAGCTCCTCCAAAGCTAAGCGCGTCCTGCGCGCTCTCTCCCCGTTCTTTCTAACAATGGCACGGAGAAAAAAATAAACTGTCGCGAAACACAGCCCCATCACGGCAAGACTGCCGACAAACAATGCCGCCGATGCCACGGGTGAAAACTGGCGCGCCATTCCAAGCGCGAAACTGAGAACATTTTCCATTAGGATCCTTTTGATGCAATATAAAAAGGTCTACTTTACCCTCTTATTTTACTAAAGATACCCCTCTCAATACAAGAACTAAAAGATAAAGCGCTTATTCCCGGGAAACCGGTGTGCCGGTCAATCGTCGGGAGTGGACATCTTCAGTTTTTTGAACAACTGGCGCTTCACCTTCCGGGGCAGACGCGCCCTGATAAACAGCCCATCGTCGGTGTATTCTTCCTCTTTTATCGTTCCCACCTCGCGTATGGTACCTGCCATCGCGTAATATTTATGGGGCAGAGTTATCTCTATGTCTTCCATGTCCTTCTGCATGAACTGCACAAGGCGGTCTTCGAGCTCCTGTATGCCCTCGCCCTTAAGAGCCGATACGATAACGGGTTTATGGAATCCGCGCGCGATACGCCTTCTGTCTATCTCCTCGGGCACCTTATCGGATTTGTTCAATATCGTTAAAAATGGTTTATCCTGCACCTTAAGCTCTTCAAGGACCTTCATGACAGCCGTTTTCTGACGCTCCCTGTTATCGCTGGACATATCTATCACATGAAAAAGTAGATCCGCCCTTACGACTTCCTCCAAGGTAGCTTTAAAACTTTCAACAAGATGATGCGGCAGGTCGTTCAAAAAACCTACGGTATCAGAAACGGGTACCGTCTGGTTGTTGGGCAGCGTCATCTTTCGGACGGTGGGGTCAAGCGTACTAAAAAGCTGGTTTTTCGCGATTATCTTCGAAGATGTGAGATTGTTAAAAAGCGTGGATTTCCCGGAATTTGTATATCCGACCAGAGCGACCGTAAGCATCGAACCTTTTTCTCTCTGCTCGCTTCTTAGATCTCTCCGGCGCGTAATATCTTTAAGTTCCCTTTTCAGCCGGGCAATACGCTCCCTTACACGCCTCCGGTCAACCTCCAACTGCTGCTCCCCCGGCCCTTTGGTGGCTACGCCACCGCCTCTCTGTCTCGATAGATGAAGCCACATGCGACTGAGGCGCGGCAACAGATACACAAGCTGAGCAAGCTCGACCTGCACCTTGCCTTCCTTGGACGTAGCCCTGCTCGCGAAAATATCCAGTATAAGCTGCGTGCGGTCTATAGTCTTAACAACGAAGACCTTTTCCAGGTTTTTCTGCTGCGACGGAGTGAGGTCGTCATTAAAGATTACCACATCAGCTTCGGTAGCTTCGACGATCCCCGCTATCTCATCCGCTTTCCCCTCGCCCACAAACAGGTTTGACGTGATGCTTTTCCGGCGACAGACCTCGCTGGAAAGCACTGTCACTCCGGCCGACTCGACGAGATTCTTAAGCTCTTCTTCCCTGTCTTCGACGGGCCACGCGTTCCTGGCACCGGTATCTACCGTGACAAGTATCGCTCTTTCGGGCTCTTGTTTTGTGATGTAGGTGTTTCCCATTTTAGTATTCAGTATTCAGTATTTAGTAAAAAATTAAAAATCAAATATCAAAGTGACAAATAGTATAGCACATCAGGTCTTAGGTCTTGGGTGTTCGGTGTTGGGTTGCATACCTAAAACCCAAGACCCAAGACCCAGGACCCGACTTACTGTTTACCGTTTGCCAATAGCCTGTATGAGCACGGAGTATCCGCCGGACTAAGTTCAAAACATAATAGCGCTCTACATTGCTCGGATGTGGATTTTGGGGACTCGATGTAGCCAAAATCCACACTACTCTCTTTTTGTATCTACGACATCTATCTCATCGTGTCTGGTGGCGTGTCCTGAGCGAGTTCTTTAACGGAGCGCAGCGAGGTTAAAGCATGTCTGAGCTCGGGACATGCCGCCAGGCTAAGTTCAAAACATAATAGCGCTCTCCATTGCTCGAATGTGGATTTTGGGGACTCGATGTAACCCGAAATCCACACTACTCCTTTTTTGTATCTACGACTCTTGTCTCTTCGTGTCCGGCGGGATGCTCCGCGCGCAGTTCTTTAACGGAGCGAAGCGAGGTTAAAGCATGTATGAGCACGGAGTATCCGCCGGACTAAGATCATCCCTCGCTCAGTTTACTCGCGATCTCCTCAACTATCTCATCTGCCGTTCTATCCGCATCAACCCAGTAGATACGATCCTCGCCCCTGAACCACGTAAGTTGCCGTTTAGCGTACCTGCGCGTGTTCTTTTTAAGCTCTACTTTGGCCTCATCTAGCGTCATCTCACCGTCAAGGAACGCGGCTACTTCTTTTATACCAAGCGCCTTATCCGCTGTTATACTCAGGTCCCGTTCCCGAAGAGACTTCACTTCTTCGACCAGACCGTCTTCGAACATCTTATCAACTTTATCTTCTATTTTTTTGTAAAGAACGTCTCTGTCCAGTTTTAATCCGAACATCCTGCAGTCGTAGTTATCCCCTATCCCTTTTGTTTCATCCTTCTTCCGGGTCATGGTACTTCCCGTGGCTTCAAAGATCTCAAGAGCTCTAACTACGCGCCTGAGGTCGTTCTCGTGTATTTTCTCCGCGGCGTCGGGATCTATTTCCCGTAGTTTCCTGTGAAGATGTTCCGTACCCTTCTCTGCGGCTATCTGCTCAAGGCGTTCCCTTATTTCGTCATTACGGGGCGGGGACGGGAACAATCCGTCGACAAGGGATTTTATGTAAAGACCGGTACCTCCCACGAAGACCGGCACTTTGCCTCTGAAAAGTATCTCCTCGACAGAAGATGCCGCTGCTTCGGCAAAACGCGAAGCGCTGAACTCCTCTTCCGGCGAAAGCATCTTTACCAGATGATGAGGGACTCTTGCGGTCAGTTCCTCTGTCGGTGCCTGCGTAAGAACATCCATGTCATTATAAACCTGCATCGAATCGGCGGAGACGATCTCGCCGCCTAACTTTTCGGCAAGCTGTATCGCGACTTTGCTTTTGCCGCTGGACGTGGGCCCGAGAATGAAAATAATGATATTCATGATCGCATATCTTGTATTCAGTATTTAGTATTCAGTATTTAGCATTCAGTTACTTGCTCGCTATTGGTACCGGGTATCGAGTACCGAGTATCGGGTTGAAAATTAAAATGACAGATAAAAAATTAAAACTTTTTTGCGTGCCACGTTCAAAAACCAAACCCCCAAGACCTAAGACCCAACTTACTGTTCACCGTTTCCTGTTTACCGTTTTCTGTTTCCTGTTTACCATTACATGTTTGAGCACGGAATATCCCGCAGACCTGCTAATCTATCAATTTGCGGATCTCTTGCAGGGCACGTTCCTCGAGCCACGGAACACAAACAACAAAACCGTTCGGATGTTTCAATATCTCCTTATTGTACTCAAGGGGATCGCCTTTGGTATCGCAAACAACCGCTCCCGCCGCCGCCGCTATAGCATGGCCGGCTCCGGTATCCCAGTCCCATGTAGGCCCGAGTCGCGGGTATATCTCCGCCGTCCCTTCGGCTACAAGCGTGAATTTAAGAGCGCTTCCGGCCTGTACCATATCGGCGCCCAGTGCTTCAATCAGGTCCGTCGCTTTCGGGGAAAGATGCGACCGGCTGACTGAGGCTACCGGTTTTCGTTCAAGTGTGCCGGAGACGACCGGCACCGGTTCGCCCCCGGAGACCTCTATCCGGAAAGCTCCGCTTCCTGCGCTTCCGTAATAAATAAGTCCTTTAACGGGTATAACAATGATCCCCATGACGGGGATATTATTCTCTATAAAAGCTATGTTGACGGTAAACTCACCGTTCCGTTTTATAAATTCCTTGGTACCATCAAGCGGATCCACCAGCCAGAACTTTTTCCAATCTTTCCTTTCCCCATACGGGATCTCTGTACTCTCTTCGGAGATAACAGGAATGTCCGGTGTTATTTCAGCCAGCTCCCTGATTATCACCTCATGCGAAGCCTTATCCGCCCGTGTCAAAGGAGAGTCGTCAGACTTATACTCAACTCCGAGATCTTCCTGGTCGTAGATCTTGAGGATCTCTTCGCTGGCCTTCTTGGCAATTTCGATAACTTGGATTATGAGTAAGTTCATATTGGTATCGGGTTAAAAATTAAATATCAAACATCAAAAATCAAAATGACATATAAAAAATTAAAACTTTTTGTGCACCACGTTCAAGAACCAACCCCAAAGACCCAAGACCTAAGACCCAACTTACTGTTTACAGTTTACCGTTTACTGTTTACCAGTATCTGTTTGAGCACGGAGTATCCCTCAGACCTACTCTCCAATTCTCTCCGCCTTAAGTGTCGTCGGGCTGGCGCCTGTCACCCGCACCTTAACTGTCTGACCGATGAGTTCCTCCCCGCCGGGAAAAACGCAGGGAGTGTTGTTGCGTGTCCTGCCCATGACTTCTTTTTTAGACATACGGCTTATACCTTCGACAAGGACCTCCTGGTCGGTACCTTCCATCGCTTTGTTCTTTTCATGGGAGATCTTTTTCTGCACCGCGAGAAGTTCGTTATTCCTTTTCTTTTTCAAGGTCTCTGTCACATCATCGACCAGACATGATGACAATGCCGGCGGCCTGGGAGAATACTTAAAGACGAATGCTGAATTATAACTTATTTCCTCAAAAGCTTTTTTAGTGGCGTTATAGTCGGTCTCCTTCTCTGACGGGAACCCGACTATGATATCGGTACTTAATCCCGCGCCGGGGACCATCATCCTAAAAAGTTCTATCTTAGCGGCATAATCTTCATATGTGTATTTTCTGTTCATCAAGTCCAGCATCTTATTCGAACCGGACTGCAGAGGAAGATGCAAGCTCTCACATACCTTATCAAGGTCCCTCATAGCCCTGAAAAGCCCCTTATCGGCGTCTTTAGGATGACTGCTAGTGAACCTTATTCTCTCTATCCCCTTCACGGCGTTCACCGCTTCCAGAAGTTCCGGAAAAGTGATCTTATTGGTAAGCCCCCTGCCGTACGAGTTCACATTCTGGCCGAGAAGTGTCACCTCTTTTATCCCTTCTCCCGTGAGACGCTTGACCTCATCGACTATGACCCCCTTTGGCCTGGATACTTCTTTCCCCCTCACATAAGGAACAATACAGTACGAACAGAAATTATTGCAACCGTACATAATGTTCACGAAAGCGGAGAATACGCCCGCGGGCCGTTTCGACTTATCTTTTTTTACGGGACGTTTTTTCTTATCAACGGCGAGTATTTTCTCGTCCGAAGTGAACTTTGCCAGAAGATCCGGAATGTCGTATATATTGCTCGGGCCGACCACTATGTCCACGCTAGGATATTCTTTAAACAGCATCTCCCCGTGCCTCTTTGCCATACATCCCAGAACGCCTATCCTCAAGTTAGGGTCTTTCTTTCTTCGGGAAGCGAGTTTCTGTATATTGCCGATGACCCTGTCCTCGGCATGCTGCCGAACACTGCACGTATTAAAGAGTACGATATCCGCCTTGCCGGCATCGTCCACCATCTCAAAACCCTTTTCCTCAAGCATCCCGACAATAATCTCGGAATCCCGGTAATTCATCTGACATCCGAAGGTACGCAAAAGTATACGCTTTCCCTTCGGGGAACCTTCGCCTTCGGCTCGGTTTCCTCGGTGCTTTTTTTCGCTTCCTGCTCCGTCATCCTGAGCGGAGCGAAGGATCTCTTTTTTCTCTTCTTTCGACATATTTCTCCCTCATTGTCATCCCCGCGAAAGCGGGGATCCATTTCTTTGACTTTGTCATTCCCGCTTCCCACTTTGTCATTCCCGCGAAAGCGGGAATCCATCTTCAGCGCCTCGTCATAACACATCTTCCACGGCTGATTAATATCAACCTTAACAATTTCCTGATTTTGAATATAAATCCCCTTAAATATGATCCTCATAAACGTCTTAATAAGATAATCCATCTGCTGAGTGTTGGGATTACTCCTCAGCTTCAAAAGAAAATCTTGAGTAGCCTTTACCAGATTAACCTCGTTTCGTTTCTCGAGAATCTTTAACTGGATAGCCTTGATGTCCTGCCTGAGCTTTTTCTCCTCATTCCTGAGAAGCTCGGCTTTGTCCTTGTAAATATCA
>JAVCCB010000058.1 GCA_030765685.1 Candidatus Tantalella remota
AGGGAATCGAACCCTCGTAGGAAGCTTGGAAGGCTCCTGCACTACCACTGTGCTACGCTCGCCCCGTGTGATATTAATTCAGAAGCAATAATAAACACTTTTGAGCGGAATGTCAACCCAATATTTATTATGTCTTCTGTAATACCTGCGTATCTATCATATCGATGAGACTCTGACAACCTTCGTCTGTGTTATCAGCATTCGCTATTATGAGCCAGTGCCAGACTTTACCTGCCGGTGTTTTTACGACGCACGACATCGGCATTATATTAGACAATTCTCCGTTATCCCACTCGACCTGTGCCGTTACTATCGATACCACAAGATCCGGAGAGTTCATATCTACTTCCGCGCCGGCATCCACCAGACCATTTTCTATTTTTCCTTTTATCGATTCAGCGAAAACAGGATCCGCGTCCACTACCACAAGAACGCCTTTAGCCTCTCCCTCACCAAACGAACTGCCACACACAGCAAATAAAACTACCAAAACCATCGAACATATCAATATACCCTTTTTTATCTTAAACATCCTTTCTTTTTACATCTCGTTAACGGACATTAAACGTCCGTTTCCCCGCCCCTGAGCACCATAACAGCCCACACTATCGTCCTTACCGCGACGTAGACCAACAGACATATGAACATGTACGTAAAGAACAACCCTGGGGCAAACCTGTTCATGCCAACTACTTTTCTGGTGGCACTCGCTATACTGACTATCAGAGATATTATCAGATACGGCGCCAGGACCACACTCTCAGTCGCTATCGTCTTCTTATCTTTTTTAAGATCCATTTTTAGAGTTCTCCTTTTCTTTGCTATCAGATTCAAAACTAAAATTTATCTCCTTCGGCAACGGCTGATCAGCCCTGAGCACTTTGGTCATCACTCCGCCCTCGGGAGAATAGGCTTTGACTATTATGTCCGGCGCGTAAAAAGTCCTTCGCTCATCGACTATCTTGCTCACCGGAGTGTCGCCTATTGTTTTTCCATTCCACTCTACCCTGACATCTGAAGGATCTGACTTTATCACGATGGAGTACTGGTCATATAGAATATACTTAGGCCCAAACGAATACGAGTCCGCCCTAGTCAGGAGGCATCCCGCGACAAAAAAACTTAACCCCAAGATCAAAAGAAGCCTTATCTTCATTTCGCCGCCTCCTGATCGCTCTTTTTAAAAAATTCCGGGGCATCCACCAAGTCACCAGAGGACGGTATGGGCGATCCTTCCTCATATGCCTTAAACCACACGCTCTGAACCAACCTGCCTCCCAGATATAGCGCCAACCTGAAATCGCCGGTAAGGTCACCTCTCGAAAAATTCCATTTACTGCCAAACTTTCCGCCTTTGGGATCAAGGCTGTGCTGAACTATCAGGCTGTTGGTCTCAGAATGAAAGTTCGGCCCCAGATCTTTTCCGGGATTCCCCGGAAGAGTCAGGACTATGGTTAATATAGTGCTGGGCAGGTCGTCCGAATATTCAAACGTAAATCCAAAATATTTCTTTTCCTGTTCTCCCGCGGGCACGACCAGGATCCTGATCTCTTCCGCAACAACGACTTCCGCGCTTTCGTCCATTTTCCCGAATTTAAAATCAGAGATCCTTGATTCATCGTATTTTTCTTTCATGACATTTACTATTTCTCCGGCCTGCTCTCTGTAATACCCCGCCCTGTACCCCGCATAAAACCCCTCACGGGAAGCCCTCAAATAATCTTTGGCTTTCTTCGGCTGCTCTATTGCCTTAAACTCCTGATACGCGGGTTCTATTTGTTCTTTGTGGAAAGGTTCATACTTCCCGTCCGGATCAAATTTCTCGTCTTTTTTTCCTTCCTCATACCCCTCGGAGTACCAATGGTCATACCACTGGCGGTAGAAATCAGGCTGGGCGTGAACATAACCGCCGATCATTAAGATACACACTAAGATCGATATAAGCTTTTTCAACTAATCCCCTTTAAAGCATTTCCAGATGATATTTACGCAGTTTCTTGTCGATAGCCCTGGCATTACCAAATATGACATCAAGTTCCGCCCAAAACTGCCGCTGATGGTCCTTTATCCTCGTATGCATAAGCTCATGCACCATAACATAATCCGAAAGTTCATCAGGCAGTTCTGCCAGTTTTACATTGAGATTGATATTGTTGGCGGTAGAGCAACTGCCCCACCTGGTCTTCTGCTCCCTGATAAAAACTCTGTTATAACTGAACCCGTACCTGAGAGCAAGCTCCTCCAGCCTTGATATAAGTTTTTTTCTCGCTTCGCGCCGGTCCTTCGCGCCTTCTGAGGACCTTACCAAACAGCATTCCTCTTCGAATTTTCGCATCTTGGCCAACTGCTTACGCACCCATTTTACCTTATCGCGCACGGCCTTTTCTGCCTCCTCAAAAGATATCCCGTAAGGTATAGCTACCCTCACACCCTTGAACGGGGCTACAAAGATGCTGAGATATTTCGCCCTTTTGCTCTTCTCCAAAAGAACAAGCCCTACGTTATCAATATCTACGGTAACAGATCTTGCCATAATAAAATTTAAACAGACTAGTCACTCTCCTCACGTAATGTCTCGCCTTGACCGGACATGTATTCGCCATCGCCAAGGTCCTCTATTATATCTCCGCTATCAGTCATAGACTCGCCACCGCCAAGATCTTCCACTTGCGTGATCTTTCCGTCACTACCGAGGAATTGTCCTCCGCCCAGGTTCTCAAGCGTGCCGCCATCATCCGTCATGTAATAATCGCTATTCATACCGTCTTCCTCATCCTGCTGTGCCTGCGCCAAAGGCGCAACCCCGAGAGCTACAACGCACAGGACAAGCGTAAAGATCACCTTGTACATTCTATTGGCTATTTTTAATATATTTTCTCACAGCTTTATCTTCTGCGGTCAGCGACATCATATAACAGTATACCTGATTTAGTATTAAAAGAAAACTTCCGCCCACCAACATATACACCTAAAAAAAACAGGGGACCTATAAAAAATAGATCCCCTGCTATTATCCCGCGACTTGCGTACGCGTAGATATTATTTCTGCCAGGCTTTCGCGCAAGGCTGCGTTCTTCTTTTTTTCAGTTCTTCCTTATTGCCACGCAGAGACATCTCCTTCGCCGCCGGAGCTGAGTCGCCCCACTTCTCGATGTGATCGGCTGCACCCTGGAAAGTACCCTGTGATATGGATTTGCTTATCGGTCTGTGATCAGTAGCCGCAAACGCTGAAACCATCCCCAGAGCAAAAACCATTATTACTGCCAGTACGATTATCTTTTTCATGTTTCACCCCCCTTTCAGGAAATTTATATTGTCCGCATTAATTTGATATTATTATAACCTTAATGTGTCCGTATGTAAATTCCAAATTCAGCTTAGTTATTAAACTATCTCCCTCTCCTCGTGTTCCTGCGCTCATCGTCGTCGTCGCCTCTCCCCGGAAGAGGCGTTACTCCTCCTCCTATATCGACAACGCTAGACATCCTGCGTTCAGCTCCCTCCATCTTCCTTTCCATCATACTCATCCTCTTCTCGTCCCTGAAAGAACTCTGCGCTTTTATGCCCCCCTGGCCGTCTATGCCTGCAAGCTTTTCAAGAATAGCTATGTTTTTTATCATATCCCAGATATCCCCGGGCGACACATTTACCTCTTCCCCGGCAAGGCCGCTTGGATCAATCTTCCTTTTCTTCCCTTTTTTTACTATATATTCTTTCTTCGCCCCCAAACCCTTAAAGTATATCTCCCCGTCAAAAACTGTTACTTCCGAAAACTTCCCATCAGTCCAAACTACCCATCCTGTCCCCCTGGCTCCGCATACGGCAAAAGGAGTTTTTATGCTGAACTCACTTTTCTCCTCAAAATCTTTTATAGACACCAGGAGCTCTCCGTCCAAAAGTTCTATGCTTTCGCCCCTCCCCGGGACCAGGACAACATTACTGTTCTGGTGTATGCTGACAATATTCATCTCCCCTCCGACTAAAATGCCCACGGAAGAATCCTTACCGGTCCTTATAGCGTCACCCTTTTTCAGGGACATTCCTGACCTGCATACTACTTCCTCTTTTTGCCCCGCCTGGATGATCTTCACATCTCCCGAATATGATATGACTGTCATTTCAGCCGAAGCGTAAACCATAGACACTGAGCAAACCGCGCACAGGAACATTCCCAAAACTATCACTGCTGCTCTCCTCTTCATCATTCTCTCCCCGAATGAGACTCTGCTTCAAGAGTATTCAAGGGCTCTTGAAGCATGAAGTCGATATTCGTCCGCCGTAGCCGGATAAAACCTAAATAGGTTGGCGACTTGTCCGCCGAAGCCAGATACAATATATATAGTTCGGCGAAGGCGGAAGGCGGACTAAAAAAATGCTATTTATTCTTCAGCACAAGACTTTTCTTCTTCGGATCCATCTTCACGTGAAATCTCTTCAAAAAAGACATACCCAGAAGGCCTTGTTGCCCGGACAGGTCCATCGCTACAGCTTTAACGTTCTTCGCTTTCGCACCCGCGACCTCGACAGACTTAAGGGTTATAGGATACCCTGCCCTGACAGTACCGTCAGCAAGCCTGGTAGAAACCTTTTTAGTATCTCTTAGAAACCTGTACCCCAGACGTCTGGCCATCACTATAGGTACAAGGACCATATGCGCGCCGGTATCCACAAGCAATCTGGTCTTCACTTTCCCGTTTAAAACGACATCTACCATCATACGCGAGGGATCTGAGAACCTTATTTTATGTTCTTTATCCTCATTTACTATATTATTCTTTGCCGCCTGCTCCAATATCCGCCGGCTCTCCTCTATCCTTTTTTCATGGTCCTGAAGCTCTTTCTTCCTCTGGCGATCACTTATCTGGGTGGACCTAACATGCTCTTTCCATTCCGTACGCATCCTGCCTTTTTCTCTGCCTTCCGGATAAGATATGGCGCTTATATCCTTTTTGGATACAACAACGGTCCCGAAACCCATATCTACGACGATGCCACCTTCGATCTTCTCTTTTATTATCCCCTTTACCTTCCCCTGGTTCTTAAGGAGGATGATCACTACATCGTCGCTTACGGTGATTGCCTTATCTCCGGCATCGGTGCCCTCAGAGGCAGACCACTCTCCGCATGCGGAAAACATCATAAGTATAAGTGTGGCAACAATAATCCGTCTCACAAGATCTCCCTTATCTGGCTTAAAATAATATCATTTAATATTATATCCCAAATACCACAGTGGGGGGAGTTATTTTCAGTTGAAAAAATATTTTCTTGTGATATACTTATCCCATTGCTTTTTGACAAAATCCCGTTTGAGCGCCGGCGTAACTCAGTTGGTAGAGTAGCTGATTTGTAATCAGCCTGTCGGGGGTTCGACTCCCTCCGCCGGCTCCAGCTTTCGCCTACCTATTTTTGTATTATCTGGCTTCCGCCTCCGCCAAGGCTATGGCGGACAGGTCAGCTGGCAGGCCCGCGGTAAAGTAAGGGCGAAAGCTGTCCGCTGTAGCTAGATAACAATTAATAAGAAAGCGAAAGCGGACCTACGCCATTCGGGATTGTTCATTCATAGATCTTCTTTACGGGGAGATAGCGAAGCGGTCAAACGCGGCAGACTGTAAATCTGTTGGCTCAGCCTTCGAAGGTTCGAATCCTTCTCTCCCCACCACTTATATATAAAAAAGGCATCCTTGCAAAAGGATGCCTTTTTTTATTCCCAAAAGTGGGGAGAGAAGATTCGAAGTGAGCCCTCGACCCTTTAATACAACGAAGTCTCAGAGCCGGCGAGGAGACGAGCACAACCGAGATGGCGAGTGGCCGACCGAGGCGGCGTATATGTGCGCGCTAAATTCCCGCTTTATCAAACGCTTCGGGAAGGTAGTCTATCAAATCCGTGGCTATCATGCAAAATGGGCCTTTTTTATCAGCTGCGATGTCACCTGAGATACCATGAAGATATACCGCGGAAACTGTCGCGCTGAATTCATCTATACCCTGCCCAATAAAAGAGGCTATCATGCCGGTAAGAACGTCGCCCGTACCGCCCGTCGCCATACCAGAATTGCCGGTCTCGTTCACATACACCATACCATCTGACGAAGCGACAATTGTCTTGTGACCCTTCAGACATACAACGGTATTCGTGGACGCGGCCAGGGTTTTCGCGGCCTCCTGCCTGTCTGACTGTATAGCTTCCGCGTCCTTGCCCACCAAACGAGCCATCTCACCCGGATGAGGAGTGATCACAGTACTGTGCTGTCTTTTTTTGAGAACATCCACGGAACCCTCAAGAGCATTGATCCCGTCAGCG
This sequence comes from Candidatus Tantalella remota, assembly GCA_030765685.1. GTDB lineage: Bacteria > Omnitrophota > Gorgyraeia > Tantalellales > Tantalellaceae > Tantalella > Tantalella remota. The sequence goes on from JAVCCB010000058.1 coordinate 6,305, forward strand.
TCAAGTACAACAGGCTTTTCCACTTCTTCAAGGAGTTCACAGGCAAGGCGCCTGGTTTCAGCATTATCTCCAAGCCCCGGACCAAGAGCTAGACAATCACACTTTCCAGCTACAGCCAGGATCTTCTGTTTTGCCTTAAGGCTCAAGGAAATATCCGCAGTCTCCTCCAGCGACAATGTCATACATTCGGTAAGTTTCGTCTCCATTACCGCGTTAAGAGATTCAGGTACAGCCGCTGTCACCAGACCGCTTCCCGACCTTATCGCGGCTTGCGCACACATATACGCCGCTCCGGTCAAGCCACGGGAGCCTGCCACAACAAGAACTCTCCCGTAATCACCTTTATGCGAATCTTCACGACGTGTTGGTATCTTCCCGATATACTCTTTAACCATTTTTCACCGCCAATGCGTTGGATGTCGCCAGGTCCCTGGTATGAGAAATACTCACAAAGATCTGCGACAATTCGAACTTATCCTTAAGTTTTTCCGCCTGACCATGCAGGCACGTATACGGTTTTCCATCCTCACCGTTGAGTATCTCTATGTCCGTCCAGTTAAGACCTATAGTAGCTCCCTCTGGTATGGCTTTTTTCACAGCTTCTTTAGCGGCAAATTTACCCGCCATATGCATGGAATATCCTTTTTTCTTTCCCGCGTAATCAAGTTCTTTTTGGGTAAATATCTTTCGAAGAAACTTTTCTCCGTACTTATCTATGGCTTCGTCCATCCTCTGTATCTCCAGCGCGTCTATTCCTATTCCGGCTACGTTCATGACACAAGTTCCTTCATCTTGGCTACCGCCTCGGATATACCGGTAAAGATCGCCCGGGAAATTATCGAATGTCCTATGTTGAGCTCGTGCATTCCCCCTATTTTAGCCACCGGAACAACGTTAAGATACGTGAGTCCGTGCCCCGCACATACGACCAGGCCCCTTTCTATACCAAACGACGTCATCTTCTTCAGGATCGTGAGCTCTTTTTCATAATCCCCGCCGGCATGGAACTCTTCGGCGTAACGGCCCGTATGGAACTCTACCATATTTACCCCGGCTTCACGCGACGCCTTTATCTGATCCAATTCGGGGTCGATAAAAAGACTTACCTGCACGCCCTTCTCGACAAGCGCGGAAACTACCGTTTTCACTGTCTCGAAATTGCCGACCACGTCAAGGCCTCCCTCAGTAGTCACTTCCTGACGGTTTTCCGGGACGATCGTCGCCTGATCAGGCCGCACCCGGCAGGCTATTTCGACTATTTCCGGATCGACGGACATCTCGAGGTTGAGTCTGGTCGACACCTTCTCTTTCAACAGATCAAGATCCACGTCGTTAATATGGCGCCTGTCTTTTCTAAGATGGCACACTATACCGTCACAACCGGCTTCCTCGCATGCTATCGCGGCCTGTACGGGATCCGGCTCAAAGGTCTTACGGGCCTCACGAACGGTAGACACATGATCAATATTGACACCCAGTTTAGCCATTTGACGAACTCTCTTTCATTTTAAAATTAAAGTCAGATCTCACAGAGGTTTAGGGTTTGTCCTTTCGCAAAGGTTCTACGGGCAAAAACACATCCACAATCTTGTCCCCAAATTTGAGCGCCTTCACTTCGGAATTGAGCCCCAGACGAAGCTGCACGCTGCGGGTATACTCGCTAATATTTATTTTGTCCGTCCTGAGCTCGTTAACGTCTTTCAGGACCTCTTCAGGACCAAAGATGGATATTTTGGAAGGTTCTATCTTGACCTTTTCAAACAACACCTTATACCCCGACGGCGCCGTCCCGTAAAATACCGGTTTTACGGGCACTTCTTTTATCGTAAATTCATGCCTTGATAAAAGATCCTCCACTGTCGCTTTTTTCTGTATAAAGGAATCAGTGTTGACCATATCAAAGACATAGAACCACGTCGCCACGGCAAGTGCCAATGATATTATTTTTGCCCAGAAATTATTAGTTACGATGTTTCCCCAGCTCATCCTTCAACCTTACGTTTTTCCAGAAATCCTTTATTGACGCCAAAAACGATCTCTTTTTAACCTTTGGCATGTATACGCCTTCTAATATAGTCCCCACATTCTTATGGTCCAGGTCTTTTGTTATCTTGCCGTTAACAGCTATCGATATGCTTCCCGTTTCCTCGCTTACGACCAGGATCACCGCGTCTGTCTCCTCACTCAACCCCAGCGCCGCTCTATGCCTGGTACCCATTATCTTCGGCACGTTTGGGTTTTGCGTCAGAGGAAAGAGACAGGCCGCCGCCTCCACCCGCTGTTCCGAGATTATCACTCCCCCGTCATGAAGAGGTGAAGCCGGAGCGAATATAGAATTGATAAGCTCACTCGTCACCCTCGAATCCACGCTCACGCCACTCTCCACATAACGCCTGAGACCTATCTCCCTCTCAAGAGCGATAAGGGCCCCTGTTTTTTTCTTTGAAAGGACTACCGCCGCTTTCGAGAGCTCCCCTATGACCTCTCTCTCCGCGGAGAAGACTCCGAAGCGCCCTATGCTTGCAAGCCCCCTTCGGACTTCAGGCTGAAAAATAATAAGAAAAGCCAGGACAGATATGGCCAGAAGCCTCGTCATAAGCCAGTTAATTATTACGAGGTTGAGCCCCCTCGTAAGCATTATAACAGCTGAGATGATTATGATACCCTTCAAAACCTGTTCGGCCGCGGTACCTTTAAGCAAAAGATATACCATGTAGTACACGCCCCACAGAATGAGGATCTCAAGAACTATTTCCCAGCCGCCTAAAGCGAATTCCATTATATTTCACCTTTTATAGCGTCAATAACACGCACAACATCAATCATCTCTCCAACATCGTGCGCCCTTACGATATCGGCACCGTTCATTATTCCCGCGGCAATACTCGCTGCCGTTCCCGGGAGCCTGTTTTCGGGATCTTTTCCCGTGAGCATCCCAATAAAAGATTTTCTTGAAGTTCCAATGAGGACGGGTTTGCCTATTTCCTTGATCCTGCCCAACCCCCGAAGAAGCGCGAGATTATGATCAAGCGTCTTGCCGAAACCGATGCCCGGATCGACTATTATCTTGCCGGGATCTATGCCCGCCCTCTCAGCTGCCAGGACAGCTTTCGAAAGATAGGAAACGACATCTTCCACGACATCGTCATATTCGGGATCTTTCTGCATATCACCCGGCATTCCCCGCATATGCATAAGAACGACTCCGGCATCCGCGTCGGCCGCCACAGCAACCATCTTTGGATCACCATTAAGAGCTGTTATATCGTTTACGAACGACGCCCCTGCCGCGAGAGCATGACGCGCCACTTCGCTTTTATATGTGTCGATCGACACCGGGATCTCTATTTTCCCCTGAAAACCTTCAATCACCGGCACAACTCTCGCGAGTTCTTCATCAACCGAGATACGCCACGAACCAGGACGCGAGGATTCTCCTCCCACATCTATTATGTCAGCTCCGGCTTCCGCCATAATAACAGCGCGATCCACCGCGGCATCCGCTTCGAGATACATCCCCCCGTCGCTGAAAGAGTCGGGCGTCACATTAAGGACCCCCATCACGCGCGTTCGCTTTACTGTCTCCGTCAAAGCTATCAAGCTTCGCCCTCCCCAGATACCGCTTCTTCTGTATTTCCTTTGAGTCCCAGAAGTTCACTGACCTCTTTCTCGTAAAGAGTCTCTTTTTCCATGAGATGTACCGCGAGTATATCGAGCTTGTCGCGGTTCTGCGTCAGCAATGTCTTTGCCCTGTCGTAACATCCGTCTATTATTTTGCTGACCTCTTCGTCAATGATCCTAGCCGTCTCTTCACTGTAATCTCTTTCCTCCGAGATATCTCTTCCAAGAAACACCTGGTCATGTCTCTTCCCAAAAGTGCGGGGACCTAATTTTTCGCTCATTCCGAACTGGGTGACCATAGACCTGGCTGTTTCCGTTGCCCTCTTCAAATCACTCTGAGCACCCGTGGAAACGTCTTCAAAAATTATTTCCTCGCTTGCCAGTCCCGCCAGAGAACATATTATCTCTCCTACCAGCTTGCTCTTGGTTTTATAGTCCCTGTCTTTTGCCGGAAGAAAAATGGTGTACCCTCCAGCCATGCCTCTGGAAATGATAGTGACCTTATGCATCGGATCCACTGCTTCGACAAAATACGCCATCAAAGCATGTCCCGACTCGTGATACGCTGTTATCTTCGTATCCTCTACATTTTTCTTCTTGGACTTCCTCTCCGGCCCCGCTATTATCCTTTCCATGGCCTCCTGAAGTTCTTCCATCCCCACAGATTTTTTATCTTTTCTGGCGCCTAAAAGAGCCGCTTCATTGATCAGATTTGCCAGGTCCGCGCCGGAAAACCCGATCGTCTGCTTTGCCATCTTCTCCAGATCAATCTCGGGGGACATCTTTACATCTTTGGCATGGACTTCAAGTATAGCCTTCCGGCCGATTATGTCGGGTCTCGGAACCACTACCTGTCGGTCAAACCGCCCGGGACGAAGAAGCGCCGGATCCAAAACATCGGGCCTGTTGGTCGCCGCTACAAGTATGACACCCGTCGCGGTATCAAAACCATCCATCTCGGAGAGAAGAGCGTTAAGCGTCTGCTCTCTTTCGTCGTGGCCTCCTCCTATACCGGAAAACCTCTGTCTTCCCACCGCATCTATCTCATCCATAAAGATGATGCATCCCTTCTGGCCGAGTTTTACGGACTTCTTTGCCTGTTCAAAAAGATCCCTGACTCTCGAAGCCCCGACACCGACGAACATCTCTACAAAATCAGATCCTGAAATGCTAAAGAAAGGCACATCCGCTTCCCCCGCGACGGCTTTCGCCAGAAGCGTTTTTCCCGTACCCGGAGGGCCCATGAGAAGAACGCCCTTGGGCATCTTTCCTCCAAGTTTCTGAAATTTCCGCGGATCTTTAAGAAAATCTATTACTTCTTTAAGCTCTTCTTTGGCTTCTTCCACACCGGCGACGTCCTCGAATGTTACCTTCATCTTGTCTTTCGTGGCAAGTTTAGCCCGGGATTTACCGAACGACATCATCTTTCCGCCACCGGCCGCGGCCCCCCTATAGATAAAGAACCAGAGAAAAAATATGAATATCAACATCGGCCCCAAAGAGTAAAAAAGGTTGGAAAGAAAAGTCTGCGGGGGTTTCACATCGAACTGGGGCACGTTCTTAAGCATAAGAGCTATAATCTCGGGATCGTTCTCCGGGATGTTGACGACATAGGTCTTCCCATCACTCAGTTTTCCGGATATCCGGTCGGTCATCTTCACCGCCGAAGATATTATGCCTGTCTCATGGTTAGTCTTTACTGTGTCGTAAAATTCCTTGTAAGACAACTCATTGGAGACGTCCTCAAAAGAGGAGAACACCCACTGGAAGACCGAAAAAAGGACAACAATTATAAGTATCCACATAAAAAGGCTTTTTTCATTCTTGCCGGCCTTTTTCTTCTGTACGGGACGCTTCTTAGGGTTGTTTTGGGACTTTTTTGGATTATCCGCCATGAATACCTTTTTCTGTAGTTATATTATAATGGAATTAGATTTGATTATATCTTAAACATCCTTATATTGCAACCGGTCTCTGTGCTCATACAGACTTTTTCTTCACGCTGAAACGCACCATACCGTCCTTCTTTCCAATACGAATGTTTCCCGGCAGATCCAGGACACATCTGCCCCCGGCAGCACGAACAAAGTTGTCCATATCCATCCAGTGCCTGTAAGTAAGTTTCTTTACATTACCCCCCGCTTCGGCAAAAAGGTCCTTAAAGATCTCTTTCCTGACAGTCTTCGGCTGAAGCACTATGTCCTTTATCTTTACGGTCGTTCCTCCGGTAAGCACTTTTTTCCTAATAATACCTTTTTTCTGCCGATCAATAAAAGCAAGATCCTCACGCAATGTGTCCGAAAGGTTCGTAAGCGCTCTCTTTATTTTCGGATTGTACCCTTCGAGAAAAGGCAGAAGCTCGTGCCTGAGACGATTGCGCACAAACCTCTGATCCTGGTTTGAGACATCTTCAACATGAGACATCTTCATCTTCTTGAGAAAATCGTCTATATCTTTACGTTCCGTGCGGATGAGCGGTCTTACTATCCGAAGGGGTCCTTCTTCTCTAACGGGAGGTATCCCCGTTAGCCCCGCGAACGAAGATCCATATACGACCCGCATCAGGACCGTCTCGGCCTGATCGTCTATAGTGTGTCCGGTAGCTATCACGTTACATTTTTTATCTTTGGCCGCTTTTTCCAAAAAGGCGTACCGCTTCTCCCGGGCCTTTTCCTCGATCGAAGTACCTTTTTTCCCGGATACCTTTACGTTGATCTTTTTATGGACGCACTCCAAGAAGAGTTCCTTTGCCAACTTTTTAACGAACCGGGAGTCCGCTGCGGATTCGGCCCCCCTCAAACTATGGTCCAGATTGCCCACGACGACCTCTATACCCATCTTACGGCGCATATCGTACAGCGCTTTTAAAAGACATACGGAATCCGCCCCGCCTGATACTGCCACCAATACCCGGTCGCCTTTCTCAAGCATATCGTAATGTTTAATAGTATCCTTCAGCCGCTTAAGAAACGCGTGAGGAGTTAGTGATTTTCTTTTAGCCATGTTTGTATTCAGTATTTGGTATTTACTATTCAGTTATCAAAATGAAAAACGTCATCCCCGCATGTGACCGAGGAGCAAAGGCCCCCGAGGAAACCGAAGGTTCCCCGTAATAAAATTAAATGCATGTAGGGAAATGCCGAATGCCAGAAGGCTTCGGCCTTTAAGCGGGGATCCAGTAAAAGTATTATTTTCATTTGATTCCCGCTTCCGCGGGAGTGACGTCAGCCATTCTCAATCCCTATTCCCCATTCCCTACTTTCTTCTTCCTTCTCTCCTGCTCTTCTAAACTGTAGATACAACCGCAGTAATTCTGGCGATACAGGTCCCATTCTTTTGAAAGCTCTATCGCCCTGGCATATCCGCCTTTTTTCTTAAAATCAAAACATAAGAATCTGTCCCCACCGATATCCATACCTATATTATTAACAAGAGTCACGTCCTTCTGCGGACTTACCGTGAGCGTTGTCGTAAACCTTCCCAGGTGATTCTTCTTCATCTCGCTATATGCCTTTTCCAAACGCATGCATATACATATTGCACAGCGCTTTCCTCCCTCCGGCTCATATTCGACACCTTTGACCGCTTCGAACCATGTTTGGCGGTCATACTGCCCCTCGATCAGGTCGAAACCCTGGTAGCGGGCCACTTCCCGTGCTATTTCAAGCCGTCTCTCATATTCATCAACAGGATGTATATTGGGATTATAGAAGAATCCTGTTATAGTGTGCCCCTCGCACATCAACCTTTCAGTCACTGCCGAAGCACATATCCCGCAACATATGTGTAGTAGTATATTCATAGTATCAGGTTAAGGTTAAGGCTAAGGTTTAGTGGTCGATGTTTTCTCAATCTCAACCTCAGCCTTCCTTGCATCCTCTCGTTCCCCCGTTTCTTGCGAAGTAGCACTAAATATGGCATACTTTATTCGGGAGTGGCCCTCTAACAAAAGCTGTTAAGCTAAATGTTTATACAAAAAAGGGAGGCGACACTCCCCTTTTTTTAGACAACGATCCTCTTAAAATCCTCCGCCAGCTCAAAACCTTCTTTCTTCTCTATCTCCGGCCTGAACAGTGAAATATCCGGATACTTTCTGCTTATATGCGTCAAAACCGTCCGGGAGACTCCTCTCTCCTCTGCCATTTTTATCACTTCCGGCAGACACGCGTGCATATGCGGTTTTCCGTCCGTTATATCTTCAAGATATGTACAGTCTTGTATGAGAAGATCGGCTCCGGTGACAAACTCGCGCAAGTTATCACAGATCTCCGTATCTCCCGAATAAACGATCTTTTTCCCCTTTTCGCGCCTAGAAACATCTGCTAGTTCTATTTTTCTTCCTTCAAAACGCGCTTTCCCTTTATCCTTCAGCTTGCGATAGATCTCACCCTTCTCCGGCAATCCAAGGCTTCTCGCTTTCTCAACATCTATAACGATCTTGTCTTTCTCTTCCAGGGAATAGGCTACCGCCGGCACACCATGGCTCACGGGAACACTTTTTATAACGAACCTGTCAGTCTCAAGTAAAGTCGTGACCCTTTTCCCTTTTGAGGATACTTTGCGGGGCGCCACAGTGAACTTGCTCATAGACCTGCTGAAATCCAGGACTTTTCTAACTCGGGCGGGTTCCGGCGCGTAAATACCCAGTTTCGTCTTTCTGCCTTCAAACCCCATCGTATCCACCAGCCCCGGCAACCCCAGACAATGATCGCCGTGCCAGTGCGTTATAAACACTTTGTCTATCTTCATAAGGTTGAGACCCGCGATAAGCATCTGCCTCTGCGTGCCCTCACCGCAATCAAAAAGTATACAGGTCTCTTCGCCATCATCATACGAGAGATAAATAGCAGGATGAGCCCGTTCCCTTGTGGGGACGCCTGCCGTAGTTCCCAGTATTGTGATAGTAATTTTAGACATGTTTCAGTATTCAGTATATTGTATTCAGTATTTAGTTTTCAGTATGCAGTATGTCGTTGTTCGGTTTCGAAATTTCAGGACATCAGGTTATCGGGGTATCAGGGACTAGGTTATCAGGACATTGGGATATCAGGAACACAACTGTTTCTCACACTTTTTCCCGATCACCCGATTCCCTGATCCCCTGATATCCTACTTCCATTCCCTATTCCCCATTCCCTATTCCCTGCTTCTCTTCCTCTTCCAATAACGGACTGTTCTCCTGAATCCCTCTTCCGTCGACACCTCAGGGTCATACCCCAGGATGTCCTCCGCCCTGGATATATCATACACCCTATCTTTAAAATATCTTTTCGCTTTTCTCCGGAGCAGAGGGATGATCATCGCCGCGCGCACCAACCATCCGGGAATTACCATCGGTCTCCCGGAATATATCTCGTCCGCCAGTATTTCTACGAACTTCCTTAAAGTTATGACTTCCCTGTCGGCAACCATGAATGTGCCTTCCAGAGCTTCTTCTTTTTCAAATGCCAGCATCGCCGCCTGTACTACATTCCCCAGATAGACCAAATTCAGTTTTGAATCCATTCCCGAAACATCCAGAACAGGCACCCGCTTCTTCGCGATGGCATTGAGTATACCGTCAAACGCGTGCGGTTCATCCTCCCCGTATACGATACAGGGTCTTATTATAGAAACATTAAGCCCCTTTTCCCTGTACAGTATTGCCGCGCGTTCCGCCTCTATCTTGGATCTCCCGTAAGCGTCCGATGCTTTGTACTCGAGATCATCAGTAAGGGGCACGTCCTCATTCCCGCTTACCACGGCCACTGAACTTAAGTATACCAGTCTTTTGACCCCGTACCCATAACATGCTTCACATACGTTCTGGGTCCCTTCCCCATTATCCCTCAAAAGCCCTTCCTCGTCATCATCCCACACTCTGGCCGCGCAGTGAAATACCGCTTCGGGTCTTACTTCCCCGAAGACCTTCGCCAGAGTCTGGGGAAAAACTATGTCACCCTCGACAAGATAAAAACCTTTTTTTTCCAGATCAACGGTCTTGCTGGTCTTCCTGACGAGACATACCACATCGTGCCCATCACCCTTGAGGCGGTCGGCAACAGCCGCGCCTATAAACCCTGTCGCGCCGGTCACGAGTATCTTCATCGGTCGGATCCGCCCCTGAACATTAACTTCATAACGATCACAGTGAAACATAAAGCCAGCGTTACCGCGTTGGCCAGTATCAACGGTAATTCTTCAAGAAAAATTCCGTATATAAGCCAGAGCAAAACACCCGTGGAAAGTATTATATACATTCCCAGTGAAACGTCTCTCGCGTGCTTTGTCTTGAGTATCTTCAGGATCTGCGGCACAAGAGAAACGGTCGTACATATCCCCGCTATCATTCCAATCAACCCAATGTGTATCTTTTCCATATATTGCTCGCCTTGTTTGTATTTAGTATGTAGTATTCAGTATTTAGTTTCCCGACACTGTTCACAGTTTACCGTTTACAGTTCACTATTTTATTATCCTTATACAAAACGGATACCTGTACTCTTCACCGTTATTAGCACTCATTGTCGCCTTTATGACCTGTATTATAGCAAAGAGGGCCAGCACGACCAGAAAGATAAGCCCCACAACGATAAAAGCAAGAGCGAATCCTATGATACTGTACAGAAGAACGCTTAACTGAAAGTTCAACGATTCTTTTCCCTGATCGTCCACCAACGGATATTCTTCTTTTTTAAGCACCCATATCAGAAGAGGCGCCAGAAAATTCCCGAAAGGTATTATTATCCCGCTAAAGGTACCCAGGTGACACAACATGGCGAGGGTCTTCGCCTCTTTAGACAGATCTCCGCCCTCGGCCTCAGGAGTCTCTCCTTTTTCTATTTCTTTCTTGCAATACCTGCAGGTCGTCGATTCTTCCTGTACTTCCTCAGCGCAAAAAGGGCATTTCTTCATAATAACTCCTTCTCCAGCATTTTCTTCAATTTCTCTATCTGATCCCTGTAAACTATAGCCTTTTCGAACTGCAGATTCCGCGCCGCCTGTTCCATCTCGCGTTCAAGTTCGGTAATAACTTCAAGGATGTCGTATTCCTCCTCGTTCTCTCCGGTCACATCCTGGACAATCTCTTTGGCCTTCTTATACGTTTCGATCCCATCCTTTATCGCCTTGGTTATCGTCTTAGGCGTTATATTATTATCCTCGTTGAATTTAACCTGCTTTTCTCTTCTCTCCCCGGTCGTATCCATGGCTGTTTTCATAGAACGGGTTATTGTGTCCGCGTACAAAATGACCTGGCCATTCACGTTCCTGGACGCGCGACCGGCCACCTGTATGAGAGAAGTCGCGCTCCTCAGGAACCCTTCTTTGTCGGCATCCAAAACAGCCACAAGCGATACCTCGGGAAGATCCAGACCCTCACGCAGAAGGTTTATCCCTACAAGACAGTCGAATTTTCCGAGTCTGAGATCCCTTAATATCTCTATGCGGTCCAGAGCGTTGACCTCGGAATGCAGGTACCTCACACGCAGTTTACGTTCGGCAAGAAACCTTGTAAGCTCTTCTGCCAGACGCTTGGTCAGGGTAGTAACAAGCGTCCTTTCTCCCTTCTCAGCACGGCTTATAACCTCCTCCATCAGATCGTAGATCTGGTTCTCCGTGGGACGCACTTCCAGCGGCGGATCCACCAGCCCTGTAGGCCGGATGACCTGTTCCGCGACAACATTACTTTCTTCGATCTCATATTTTGCCGGCGTAGCGGAAACAAAAACCGTCTGTTTAACAAAATCCATGAACTCGTCGAACTTCAAAGGCCTATTGTCCAGCGCCGACGGCAGACGAAACCCGTAGTCTACAAGCGTCTTTTTTCGGGCCTGGTCACCGTTGTACATCGCGTGCAGCTGCGGCAGAGCAACGTGCGACTCGTCTATGATGACGAGAAGGTCGTCCCCGAAATAATCCAGAAGGCACCACGGACGGCTGCCCGGTTCTCTGGCGGTTATATGGCGCGAATAATTCTCTATGCCGTTGCAATATCCGAGCTCGCTCAGCATGTCCATATCATACTTGGTCCTAGTCTCAAGTCTCTGGGCCTCCAGAAGTTTTCCTTCGTCCTGAAGTTCACCCAAGCGCTCCGTAAGTTCCCCCGCTATCGACCTTACCGCTTTTTTGATAGTTTCTTCAGTAGTAACAAAATGTTTAGCGGGATATATCGAAAGCTTCTGGAGGTCGGCGATAACGTCACCTGAGACCGGATGTATCTCTGATATCCGGGTAACCTCATCCCCGAAAAACTCCACCCTGTACGCGGTCTCTTTGTACGCGGGCAATATTTCCACCACATCACCCCTCACCCGGAACTTCCCTCGCGCGAGCTCTATATTGTTCCTTTCATACTGTATGTCGACAAGTTTCTTTAAAAGGTCTTCCCTGCCGATCTCCTCCGAAAGAGACACATTCGCCAGCATGGTTGAATAATCCGTGGGAGAGCCGAGACCGTATATGCAGGACACACTGGCGACGATCAAAACATCGCTACGGGAAAAAAGTGAGCTTGTGGCGGAAAGCCTCAGCCTGTCGATGTCCTCATTTATCGAGGCATCTTTTTCTATATACATGTCCGTCTGCGGAACGTACGCTTCGGGCTGATAATAATCGTAGTAGCTTACAAAATATTCTATGGCGTTTTTTGGAAAAAAGCCTTTAAACTCGGAATAGAGCTGTGCGGCAAGCGTCTTATTGTGGGAGATAACAAGGGTCGGCCTGTTCAACTTTTCGATTATATTCGCCATCGTAAAAGTCTTGCCGCTTCCGGTTACGCCGAGAAGAGTCTGGAACGCGTTGCCTTTCTTGATAGATGCTGTTATCTTTTTTATCGCCTCAGGCTGGTCTCCCGCCGGCTTCAGGTCTGTGATGAGTTGGAACTTATCCATATTTGTCGCTATTCTGCTCGCAAACCAGGAAGAACGTCATTCCCGCGACACCGTGCGCGCAAACGAGGCAAGCATGTAAGGAGCCACAAGCCGAAGGCGCAGTGAAAGCGGGAATCAAATAGAAATCAAAATACTTTTAATTAATCCCCGTTAAGCGGCCGAAGCCCTCTGGCATTCGGCACTTCCTCGGGGACCCTTGCCCCTCGGTCGCATTCGGGGATGACGATTTAATTGCACTCACACTCTTATTTTAATATTATCTCCACACTATAATCCACCGAACGAACAGAACCGGTAATGGATCCTGATGAAATAATATCAACCCCCGAAAGAGCGTAATCCCTTATATTGTCAAGGGTTATGCCCCCCGAGACTTCGTAGAGAACTTTTCCCACGAGACCTTTACCCTCGCGCAATTTAACAGCTTCCGATATTTTTCCGGGAGACATGTTATCCAGCATAATAACATCGGGGCCGGCATCCAGCGCGGTTTCACATTCAGTCAGATTTTCCACCTCTATCTCCACCCTTATATTCTTCTGAACATGATCTCTGGACCTGTCAATAAGCTCCTTTATCACGACAATGGGATCCGACTTTTTTGACTGCATCTGAAAAGCCCTTATGTGGTTATCCTTAAGAAGCACCATATCCCATAACCCTTTTCTGTGATTATAGCCGCCCCCGGTCGTCACCGCGTATTTCTGGAGATACCTGTGCAGGGGGATGGTCTTGCGGGTGTCGTATATCTTCACACCGGTACCTTCTACAGCATCCACCATTCTTCTTGTAGCCGTGGCAACGCCACTCAAAAGCCCCAGAAAATTAAGCGCAGTCCTCTCTCCACGCAATATAGACTGCGCGTCACCTTCGATAAACGCTATTTCCTGATCCGGTTCTATTGCCTCGCCGTCTTTTACGAGCGGGCGAAACCTCAAACCCATATCCACCGCCGCGAATATCCTTTCCACTATGTCAATACCGCAAACTATCCCTTTTTGACGCACCAGGATAACAGCGTCAGTCTTAAAAAATCTGTCGATAACAGCCTCTGAAGTGAGATCCCCTGTCCAAATATCCTCTTTGAGGGCGAACCGTATTATCGCGTCTACTCGTTTCTTATCTAAATCTTTCATGACTTTTCCAATTACACCTGTTCACCGTTTACAGTTCACAGTTTACTGCTTACAGCGCTTTCAATCGCTCAATCTCTTTATCCGTCAGATCCCGACGCTGGCCTTCCTGGACACCCCTAAGTGAAAGCCCGGCGAACTTCAGCCTTTTCAGTCTGAGGACGTTACCTCCGACTTCAAAGAACATACGCCTTATCTGCCTTTTCATGCCTTCATGTATCCTGATCCTATACAAATACCCTTCACTGGTCTTCTTGACATATTCCACCTCACATGGTGTTGTCATCTTGCCTTCGATCTTCACTCCAGTCGCGATACGTTTAATGCCGTCGAGACTGATCTTATCGTCAATGAGAGCCGAATATTCTTTTTCAACCTCAAAGCGGGGATGAGTCAGCTTATGCGCGAGATCCCCGTCGTTCGTAAGGATCAAAAGCCCCGTTGTATCCTTGTCCAACCTTCCAACAGGATATAAACGCGCGTCCACATCACTAAAAAAATCCGTCACCTTTTTCCGGTCATGGGTATCTATCGCCGTGGAAATAACGTTTTCCGGCTTATTGAAAAGAAAGTAATATTTTTTCTCGTCACCCGCGAGGGCCCTGCCTTCCACCCGGATATCGCTCTCTTCCGGATCCGCCCGAAAACCCTTCTCCCTGACGACGCTGCCGTCCACACTGACCTTACCGCTCTCTATCATTGTTATAGCGCCTCTCCTTGAAGCAATGCCCGCGTGGGCAAGTATCGTCTGTAATCTTTTCTTCATTTGATATCCTTGACCATAGAATGGTGAGATCGTGTTACAAAACTGTTTTTCCGGCAGGATGAGAGACCGGCCCCCGGTCTGCGCCTTACTGCAACGCGGCAAGATTCTCTTGCAGGTTCGCCCTCTCTGCCCGGAACCTTTCCTGCTTGGACTTTTCTTTCTGGACGACATCTTCCGGAGCCTTGTCTGTAAAAGCTTTATTAGCCAGCTTCTTTTCGATACTCAGGAGATACTTACCCAGTTCTTCTACTTTTTTCTCAACACGTTTTCTTTCTTTGTCAAGATCGACTGCGCCCCCCAGAGGAACAAAGACCTTTACCCCGCCAACAAGCGCGGCAACTGACTGCTCGGGCCGGGTGACATTTTTTCCTATTTCTTTTACGGAACAGCGTCCCAGCTGTTCTATATACGGGGTCGTCCTTTCAAGGAGTTTTTCTTCTACTGATGAAGACACGTCCAGGACGACGTCTACTTTTGAAGCCTGGCCGATGTTCCAGAACGCCCTGACGTTCCTGAGCGCGCTGATAACGGCTATCATCAGCTCCATATTCTCCCGGGCCTCGGAGTCGTCGAACTTCTCTTCCCTTGAGGGCCATTCCGAGGTCGTTATCCATTTTGATGTCTTACCGGGGACTTTCTGCCATATCTCTTCCGTTATAAAAGGCATTATCGGGTGTAAAAGCTGAAGTGATCTGGTCAGGACCTTGACAAGCACCTTCTGTGTGGTCTTCTTATCCTTCGCCATCTTCGATATCTCAAGATACCAGTCGCAGTATTTATGCCAGATAAACTCGTACAGAGCGGCGGTAGCATCGTTGAACCTGTATCTCTCGAGACTTTTGTTCACTTTGTCTATACAATCGTTAAGGCTACTGAGTATCCACAGATCCGAGAGAGAAAGCGCTTTCGCGTCCAGTTCCCCCTCAAGGACATCCTCGTCCAAATTCATAAGAACGTACCTGGACGCGTTCCATAATTTGTTGGCAAAATTCCTGCCTATATCAAACTTGTCCCTGGAAAGAAAAACGTCCTGCCCCTGCGAAGTTATAGATATTATACTGAACCTGAGAGCGTCACTGCCCACCTCTTTTATCACATCCAGAGGATCGATGACATTGCCCAGAGATTTCGACATCTTGGTACCCGTGGCATCACGCACGGTACCGTGTATATATACGTCTTTAAACGGTATGTCGCCCCGGAATTTAAGTCCTGCCATTATCATCCGGGCTACCCAGAAAAATATTATTTCCTGCGCCGTAACAAGCACGTCGGTAGAATAAAAAGTCTCAAGAGACTTGGTATCTTCCGGCCACCCTAATGTGGAAAAGGGCCACAGCCATGAACTGAACCACGTGTCCAGAACGTCGGGGTCCTGCTCCATATTATTTCCACCGCAAGTCGGACAGGCCTTTGGAGCGTCCTTGCCTACATAAACTCCCTTGCCCCCGGGACCGTTTATATCGACGTCACGGACATCCGCGTATTTCAGGCAATCCGAACAATACCACACTGGGATACGATGCCCCCACCATATCTGTCTTGAGATACACCAGTCCCGGATGTTCTCCATCCAGTTAAGGTATACCTTCGTCCAACGGTCGGGATAGAACTTTACCTTTTGCTCTTTCACCACCCGTACCGCGTCCTTCGCCAGCGGTCCCATTTTGACAAACCACTGTTTAGACAGTCTGGGCTCCACCACCACATGACATCTGTAACAATGTCCTACGGCATGCTCATGTTCTTCATACCTGACAAAAAGTTTCCGCTGTTTCAGGTCCTCGACGATCGCTTCCCTGCATTCGAACCTGTCCATACCCTCATAATTCCCGCCTACGGAGTTTATCGTCGCATCGGGGTTCATGACATTAACACTCGCGAGGCCGTGCTTGTTGGCGATCTCGAAGTCTACCGGATCATGCGCAGGCGTCACCTTGAGAGCTCCGGTCCCGAACTCGGGATCGACATCCTCGTCAAAGACGATATCAAGTTCGCGTTTTAGTATGGGCAATATCAGTTTCTTGCCCTTCAGGGACTCATACCTCGGATCTTTGGGATTCACGGCTACCGCGACATCACCCAGCATCGTTTCAGGCCGGGTCGTCGCTACTACCACGTAATCCTCATTCTCTTTTTCCAGTTTTTTCTTACCCTGGACGGGATACTTGATATAGTAAAGCATACCATCGGTATCCCTGTGCTCCACTTCCTCATCGCTAAGGGCGGTACCACAACGGGGACACCAGTTTATGATGTAATCTCCTTTGTATATCAGGCCGTCTTCATAAAGACGTATGAAAACCTCTTTCACGGCATTAGAAAGGCCTTCATCCATGGTGAAGCGGGTCCTGTCCCAGTCACATGAACATCCCAGCCTCTTGAGCTGCCGTATAATGGTGCTACCATAGTCCTCTTTCCATTCCCACACTTTCTTCAGGAAATTCTCCCTGCCCATGTCTTGCCGTTTGAGCCCCTCTTTCGCTATCTCTCTTTCGACAACGTTCTGTGTAGCTATCCCGGCATGGTCCGTACCTGGCATCCACAGAGTCTCAAAACCATTCATCCTCTTCCAGCGAATAAGGATATCCTGTATGGTATTGTTGAGCGCGTGCCCCATGTGCAGTATCCCCGTCACATTGGGCGGCGGTATAACTATACAATACGGGTCCTTCGCGGAATTCTCGTCAGCGTTGAAAAGGCCGGCTTTCGCCCAAGCTGAATAGATCTCGTCTTCTTTTTTCTGAGGATCGTACTTGGTGGGTATATCTTTCATTTTCGCCGTTTCTTCTCGTCCTTTAAGAATTTATATTCAATGGAATCCTTCAGAGCAAGCCAGCTGGCCTCGATAATATTCTCCGATACTCCGACGGTCCACCAGGAATCCGTTTTGTCCTGCGACTGTATAAGGACCCTTACTTTCGCGGCAGTGCCGGCTTTTTCATCGAGCACCCTGACCCTAAAATCGGAAAGATGCATCTCTTTCAGTGACGGGAAGAAATCCTTCAGCGCTTTTCGGAGGGCCTGGTCCATCGCGTGTACCGGACCGTCCCCAAGCGAGACCGTATGCTTCACGCTCTTTCCTATCTTCAGTTTTACAGTCGCCTCAGAAGTCAGTTCCCCTCCGTCACGCTGCTCAACGATGACCCTGAAGTCCTCCATCTCAAAATGTTTTTTGAACGTATCTGTCGCGCGGCGCATCAAAAGCATAAGCGAAGCTTCCGCCAGCTCGTACTGGAATCCTTCTTTTTCCATGTCCTGGACGTAAGACAATATTTTCTTCGCTTTGTTGGAGTCCTTGTCCAACTTGACCCCGAACTCTTTGGCCTTGCTTATGACGCTAGACTTCCCGGAAAGCTCCGAGATAAGCATCCTTCTCTTATTCCCGACCTTCTCCGGACTCAGATGTTCGTACGTCCTGGCATTCTTAAGCATAGCGTTGACGTGTACTCCCGCCTTATGGGCAAAAGCGCTTTTTCCCACATAGGGCTGCGCGTCCTTTTGTTTCATGTTGGATATCTCGGCTATGTACCTGGACGCCTCCGTAAGCTCTTTGAACTCAAAACTGGAAAGACAATCCATCCCCAGTTTAAACCGCAGGGCCGGAAGTATGGAGACCAGGTTCGCGTTCCCGCAACGTTCTCCGTAACCGTTAAAGGTACCCTGCACCTGCACGCATCCCGCCTGCACCGCGGTTACGGAATTGGCGACTGCCATGTCCGCGTCATTATGCACGTGTATCCCCAGCGGAGTCTTAAGCTTATCGCTGACGTCCTCTACGATCTCAAATATCTGGCTTGTAAGCATACCACCGTTGGTGTCACACAAGATGAGCGCTTCGGCTCCCCCGTCACGGGCGGCTTTCAGGGCATCGACAGCATACCCGGGATTATCTTCGTAGCCGTCAAAAAAATGTTCCGCGTCAAAAAACACGCGATGCCCCTTTTTCTTAAGATACGCCACTGAATCCTCGATCATCTTAAGATTCTCTTTCAATGTAGTCTTAAACACGTCTTTGACGTGGAGATCCCAGCTCTTACCAAAAATTGTAAGATATTTCGTCCCGGACCTGAGCAGACCCTTAATAACAGGGTCGGTAGACGTCTTCGAACCAGCACGCCTTGTACTTCCAAAAGCTACCAGCTTTGAATTCTTTAGCTTGAGAGATTTAGCGGCTTCGGCAAAAAACTCATCGTCCTTCGGGTTCGCGCCGGGCCAGCCGCCTTCGATATAGTCCACACCAATCTCATCGAGTTTCCCCGCGATACGCATCTTGTCCTTTACCGAAAAGGATATGCCTTCGGACTGGGAACCGTCTCTCAACGTTGTATCATAAACGTATACCTTATTTTTCTTCATGTCTGCCTCTTTCAGCTGTGCTTGAGAACGACTTTTCTTGTCTATTTTTTCTTTTTTGCCGGGCTCTTTTTAGGTTTTTTGCCAAGGCCAAATGCCGCATGCACCGCGTTAACAGCTTTGTCGGCTTCTTTTTCACTTACGACACATGATATCTTTATCTCGCTGGTGGATATCATCTCTATGTTGATCTTCTTTGACGCCAAGGCTCTGAACATCTTTGCCGCGACACCGGAATGGCTGCGCATACCTATGCCCACCACCGATACCTTAGCGATGTTCTTGTCGATCTTCACTTCCCTGGCACCTATTTTCTTTATTATCTTTTCCATCGTTTCCCGCACCCTCGTCAGGCCTTTCATCCCTACCGTGAACGATATGTCCGTAGCTCTCGTCCTTGATATGTTCTGAATGATCATATCGACGTTAATATCCGCTTTTGCCAGAAGTTCAAACATCCTGCTGGCCTCTCCCGGTTTGTCGGGAACGTCACAGACGGTGACCTTGGCTTCCTTCTTATTCACTGTAACGCCTCGGACCAATACGTCTTCCATTGCTCTGACCTCCTTTATTACCATCGTCCCCTCGTCCTTGTACATGCTGCTTCTAATGTGCATGGGGACATTAAATTTACCCGCTACTTCCATACTTCTCGCCTGCATGACCTGGGCTCCGAGAGAAGCCATCTCAAGCATCTCCTCGTAACTTATACTTTCCAACTTCCGGGCTGTAGGCACGACTCTCGGGTCGGCGGTATACACGCCTTTCACATCAGTATATATCTCGCACATCTCCGCTTTAAGGACTTTCGCCAACGCCACCGCTGTCATGTCTGAGCCGCCCCTTCCAAGAGTAGTTATCTCCTGATCCAGGTTAGTACCTTGAAAACCGGCGACAATGACTATCCTCCCACGCGCGAGTTCCTTCTTTATCCTTCCGGTAGACACATCAAGTATCTTGGCTTTTGTATGTGACGAATCAGTTATTATGCCCACCTGCGCCCCGGTAAAAGATATCGCTTCCTTATCCAGCTCATGCAGAGCCATGGCAAGAAGGGCTACCGAGACCTGTTCCCCGGTAGCCAGAAGCATATCCAGTTCCCTTTCCGGAGGCCTCTTGCTGATCGCGTCCGCCAATTCAAGAAGCTCGTCCGTGGTCTTCCCAAGAGCTGAGACCACTACGACAACGTCATACCCTTCATCCCTGCGTTCGGCGACACGCTTTGCCACACCTTTTATCTTTTCAGGGTTGGCAACGCTGGTACCGCCGTATTTCTGAACTATCACTTTTTTCTTCTTCATCTCAGTTTCTTTTTCCTCACGCCTTAATCGTCCTGTTTCAATAATATGCCCATAAGATCCGAGCCCTTTTCCATCTTCATGCTTCCGGCCCTGGCAGCCTTCTCCGAAAAAACAGCCACATCGTCCGGAAGAATACCCTTTCCCGCCATGGCGAACGGCACAGGCTCGGACGTGTGCGTCCTCTTCTTGACCGGAGTCGGATGATCGGGCATTATCACCACTCTGTACTCAATACCCTTTTTCGTAAGCTCCTCTATCACCGGTCCGGTTATCTTGCTGTCAAAATTCTCAATAGCCTTTACCTTCTCTCGAATATCTCCGTTATGCCCCGCTTCATCCGGCGCCTCTACATGGATAAAGACAAGGTCGTTCTTCTCCAAGATATTAAGAGCCGCGCGAGCTTTTCCCTCATAGTTGGTATCGTAATATCCTGTGGCACCCTCGACCTCCGCGACTTCCAGCCCGAGTACGCGCCCCATACCTTTTAAAAGGTCCACGGCCGATATCATCCCGCCGGTAACGCCATACGCGTCGGAAAACCTGGGAATATCGGGTTTTTTTCCCTGCCCCCACAACCAGATCATATTAGCGGGGTTCTGCCCCAGATCTATCCTGACCTTGTTAATGTCGTTTTTTTCTATAACAGCTCTTGAAGCTTCCATCAGATCCACGATCTCTTCATCCTTAGGAAGATATTTCGCGATAGGCTTGTCCAAAATATCGTGCGGAGGCGTGCATTTGACCTGCGCGAGAGTTTCCACTTCTTCGCGAAAAGAACATTTCACCATCAATAGATTCCTGTAACTTGTCCCGTGATAAAAATGGAATTTTTCGTTGCCAAGCTCCTTCTGCAGGAGTTCCGCCAGGACAGTCGACTCTTGTGTAGTTATATGCCCCGCGCTGTAATCGACCATCATACCGTCGGATACGGTGACAGTATTATACCTGAACGCTACTTCATATTCTCCGACATCTACTCCCAGATTCGCGGCTTCCAGAGGCCCCCTGCCGCAATAATATTTCTCTGGATCATATCCGAGTATGGACAGGTTCGCGACATCACTCGCCGGGATCATCTTCTTCGGCACATTCTTAGCCGTTCCCACGACACCTTTTCTGGCAATCATATCCATGTTCGGAGCGTTAGCCGCTTCCATACACGTCATGTCATTCAGCTCTTCAAGAGGCTCTCCCGACATTCCGTCGGGAACAAGAACTACGTACTTCATCTTTTATTCTCTCCTTAACCTGTTACACGAGACCTGCTTCAGCTACTACCTGCTGAAGGTCCGCGTCCACTACCGGCGGCTGGTCAACACATTTGATAGCCCTGTCCGGGTCCTTGAGACCGTGACCGGTAAGCACACAGACTATATCTTTCTTTTGGCCGCTTCCGTTCTCCGGGAAATAGCCCTCTTTCGCTTTTTTGATCAACCCTGCCACGCTGGCCGCGGATGCGGGCTCTACAAAAACCCCTACGCGTCCCGCGAGTATCCTGTACGCTTCAATTATTTCATCATCGGTGACTTTGTCTATAAGTCCGCCTGACTCATCACGGGCATTCACGGCCTGCTCCCAGCTGGCGGGATTACCTATTTTAATGGCAGTAGCCAGTGTCTTGGGATCCTTTATCGGCTTCCCGTCAACTATGGGCGCGGAACCAGCCGCCTGAAAACCCAGCATCTTCGGCAGGCTGTCTATTTTTCCGGCCTCTTTGTATTCTTTGTACCCTTTCCAGTAGGCGGTGATATTGCCAGCGTTTCCCACGGGAAGAGAATGAAACTCAGGAGCATGCCCCAACTTGTCACATATCTCAAAAGACCCCGTTTTCTGGCCTTCGATACGATACGGGTTTATTGAGTTTACCAGCGTTATCGGATATTTCTCCGCCATCTCCCTGGCAATATCAAGAGCGTCATCAAAATTACCCCGTATAGCTATGACCTTCGCGCCGTGTATCATCGCCTGGGCAAGCTTTCCAAGAGCTATCGCCCCTTCAGGAAGAACGACTACGCACTTTATCCCGGCACGGACAGCGTAGGCCGCCGCCGAAGCCGAAGTGTTCCCGGTAGAAGCGCAAACTACCGCGTTGGCGCCTTCCTCGACAGCTTTCGAAACGGCAAGGGTCATCCCCCTGTCCTTAAAGCTGGCTGTCGGGTTAAGGCCCTCGTATTTAAGCCATACGTCGTAGCCCGGCCCTATCATCTCAGCAATCGGATCCGCCTTCACCAGAGGGGTATCCCCCTCTTCCAGGCTTACAACGGGAGTCTTATCTGTCACGGGTAGATATTTTCCGTATCTCTCTATTAACCCCATCTGTCTCCTCTTCTCTCTGACTGCCTTGATCTTCAAGCACCCGTCACTCTTCAATACGGATGACAACCGTCTTCTTTGCCACAAAATCCATAGCGTCTATCTTCGCGATAGCCGCTCTCATATTTCCCTCCAGCGACCTGTGAGTAAGTATTATCACCGGGACTACCTCTCCCTCTTTCCGTTCTTCCTGGGAGACGTTCGCTATGCTTATATCGTTTTCCGCGAGAATGGAAGAAATGCCCGCGAGCACGCCGGGCTTGTCTATGACCGAGAACCTTAAGTAACTGGTAACCGACAGAGCCTGCATATCTCCTACAGATTTCTTTCCCTCATCATAGTCCAAAGAGACACCGGATACTTTTTCCTCTCCGCCGGCAGCATTCTTACCTATCTCGACCACATCGGAGACTACGGAACTGGCGGTAGGCTTCCTTCCCGCGCCTTTTCCAAAAAGCAGTGCTTCTCCCACCAGATCCCCTTTGATAAAAATAGCATTATCGGCACCGCTCACGTCGGAAAGAAGATGTGATGACGGAAGCAAAGTGGGATGTACCCTGAGCTCAAGGCCTTCCGGGGAATCTTTGGCTATGGCCAGGAGTTTTACGCTGTACCCCCAGCGTTCCGCGGTCTGAATATCCTGCGGTTCTATGCTCTCAATACCTTCGGTATATATGTCTTCCGGAGAGATATTGACTCCAAATCCAAGAAGAGAAAGTATAGCAAGCTTATGCGCGCTATCGGCACCGCTTATGTCCAGAGTGGGATCCTTTTCCGCGAAACCTTTTTCCTGAGCTATACCAAGGGCCTCTTCAAAAGAACTGCCGTTAGCGGACATCTCGGAAAGAATGAAATTGGTAGTACCGTTAAGTATCCCGAAAATAACATTTATCCTGTTCGCCACGAAACTTTCCCTCAAAGCCCTGATCACCGGTATCCCACCACCGACTGCGGCCTCGAAGTTCACCATGAGCCCTTTGCTGGAGGCTGCTTCAAATATTTCCTTGCCGCTTTCCGAAAGAAGCGCCTTGTTGGCAGTCACTACGTGCTTCCCTGCAGAAAGCGCCTCGAGTATTATCTCTTTAGCGGGACTCGATCCACCTATAAGCTCGACGACAATATCTATTTCTTTGTCATTAATAATATCGGCGGCCTTACTGGTCCTGATCGCGCCGGCGGAACATGGGACACTCTTCAGGGCAGACTTGTCCATATCGCATACGCCTTTAACGACGAGCTCTATTCCGGTCCTTTTCGCGATCAGTTCCCCATTCGCGTTAATGGCTTCAACAACGCCGCCGCCTATAGTGCCAAGCCCTATGATACCGATATTGATTTTTTTCATGACTTCTCCCGTGGATACCTTTTGGAAATCTGCCCCGAACCATTCGTCACTTCGTTCCTCAGGTACAGGGCATGAACCATTCGAAATTCCTCTTTAATAGCCTGCCGTGAACCTGAGAAAAACCAACAGTTTTTTCGAATGGTTCATGGTCGGGACGGTGGGATTCGGCGCCTTAAATAAGACCACAACTTATGGAGCGTAGCGAACATAAGCTGTATGGTCGAATTAATCTCGAGCGAAAGCGAGAGATCTTTGTAAGTTCTCTCAAGACCT
>JAVCCB010000090.1 GCA_030765685.1 Candidatus Tantalella remota
AAAGCTTTCTATCCTGGACGAGAACACGTCTCTGCTGAGGGCGGGGGAAAGCTGCAGGTTACTGCGGGAAGCGGGGGTGGATGTATTCCAGAAAAGATACATAGTGTTTTTTCCGAAGTTTTTGAAGATGTTCAGGTTCGCCGAGCCGATGGCAGGGTGGATTCCCATGGGAGCGCAGTACTTATGTGTGGGTAAGCTAAAAAGGTAGGGGAATGCAGCAAGTCTCATTGAACAGACATAAAGTTATCATCATCGCGCTTATCATATTAGCGGCGGTCGCTATCCGCTGTTACAATATAAACGGGGCGTTGTTTGATTTTAACCCGTTACGCCAGGCTGTAGGCGCGGCCGTTGCCAGGAACTACACGCAGGATCCCGGCGCCGCGTTTTTGCTTCCCCAGGCCGACAATGAAGGCGCTTCTCCCGGGTATTTCATGTTCGAGCTTCCGATGCTGCCATACGTCGTATCGCTTTTGATCAGGGCGTTCGGCGCGCATAACTGGGTCTTCCGGCTGCCCAGCATTATTTTATTCGCTTTGTCAGCGATATATTTCTTTAAGTTATGTTCGACCCTGGTGGATTTTAGGACATCCGCGGTAGCGCTTATCCTTTACTGCGTAGCGCCGGTATCCATTTTGATGTCACGCGTTATTCAGATCGAGAGTTTTCTGTTATTGTCGCTTTTTATGTCGATCTATTATCTTTTGCGTTGGTTCGAAAGCGAAAAAATAAGCCATCTCCTGGTATGCACGGTCGCGCTGACGGTCCTGGTGCTGCTAAAGATCACCAATCTTTACATCTTCCTGTTCATAGCCGTTCTTTTCTTCATATATAAAAAGGTAAGGCTGATCCCTTATTTTGTTTTACCGACGATTTTTGTTCTCGCTGTCAATTTCTGGTGGTGGGGGATATATTGTCCGGGAATAAGGGCGGCTTTTCCAACCGCGTATACTTATGTGGGAGGTGAAGCGTTTTTCGGCCCGAAGTATCTGCTGAAGAGGTTCGTCGAACTCTCATTCTCCCGGGAGTACTGGGCCCTGATAGCGCGGCAGACATTCCGGATAATATTTTCGCCGGTCATTTCCATATTGTTTCTTGCCGGCGTGCTGGTCAACCGGGATAAAAAGCTTTTAGCTGTTCTTTCTGCCTGGCTGTTCGCGGTGTTCGTCTTTATTTTTGCTACTCCGGGAGCTTCATCCCAGGATTATTATAAGATCCATTTTCTTCCGGCGGGAGTGATCTTTGCCGCGGTCGGGTGTCTGTACATTTTCGATAAACTGGCTCATCGGTGGCAAAAGAAGACCGTCATGGCCCTGTTATGGTTCGCGGTCTTGGCGAACGTTATTATCATAGTATTCCCGATCATAAAATATAAGCCGGTCTTTGAGTATCAGCAGGTGCTGGGTAAAAGAGTCCAGGATCTTACGCAAAAAGATGATCTTATACTGACGTCATTCGGTCCCGACGCCATGCTGCTTTATTACTGCGACAGAAAAGGCTGGTCGCAGTACCTGCCGGTAAAGAACGATAATATAGCTCTTTTGGAACAGCGCAGGAAAGAGGGCGCCGGATATTTTGTTTGCGGCAACCTGGACGAGCTTGATTCCGATCCGGGATTCAAGGAGTATCTAATAAGGAATTACACGTTGATCGATGAAGGCGTGAGGCAAAACGGCGAGCCCGAAAAAGGGTCATTAGACCGTTTTGTGTGGACATTATCCGGAAAGATAGACCACCCGGCGGCTAAAGGCGTAAGGGGAAAACTCGAGCGTAAGTCTCTGGGATATGTGATATTTGATCTGAGGGAAAAGCACTAAGATGATATATTTAGCTTCTATAGTCGTTCTTGTCGGTCTTGCCCTGATATTCTGGGCTTTTGGCCGGAAACTGCTGAGTTTGTTGCGTATGGAACTTGGTGGCGCGGCGGAAAAGTTTGTATTCTCTTTTGCCCTGGGATTCGGGGCGATAGCTTACCTTGTTCTTTTTCTGGGGATATTTAATATTTTGTACGGATGGTTACTGTGCGCGTTGCTGATAGGGCTGTCGCTTTGGGTAATACCGGAGTTAAAAAAGTGCCTGCATGAGGCGGCAGGGTTTTTTGACGGCTTGAAGAGGTGCTGTTCCGAGAACATGGGAGGCGTACTCCTTGGTATGCTGGGCATAGTTGGCCTGGTGACATTATTCGGCGCGCTCAGCCCGTCTTACAGCAATGATTCCATGGTATATCATCTTGTTGACGCGAAATATTTCGCTGAGAACCACATGGTGGGTATCATTCCCCATAACAGTCTGAACTCGCTTTGGCCATATTTGGTAGAGATGTATTATTCCCTGGCATTACTGTTCAAACTGTTCCCGCTAACGGGACTTTTTCATTTTTCCCTGGCTATCGCGTCGACGGTAGCGGTGTATGCTTTTTCAAAAAGGTATTTTTCACGGAAAGCGGGCGTCCTGGCGGCGGTGATATTCTTTCTGACACCCGTTATATTTACCGAAGCCGCTCAGACTTATGTGGATCTGGGGTCGGTTTTTTACGCGTTCCTGGCCTTTTACGCGTTTAATCTGTTCCTCGAAAAGGGGGAAGTGAAATGGGCCGTTCTTGCCGGCATTATGTGCGGCCTGGGATTGTCGGTTAAATATTTTTTCATAGTGGTCCCGGGTATTCTGGGTGTTTATTTTATTTTTACGGCATTCGGGAAAACAAGGTTCCTTCCCCGTACCGTTTTGAAGGCCATACTGCTTTTTTCTCTGGCCACAGCGCTCCTTTCCTGCGCGTGGTATGTGCGGCAGTATGTGGTAAGGGGGACGCCGCTGTTCCCGTTCTTCGCTGACATCTTCGGCGGGGGAGGGTTGGATCCGGAGGCCCTTGGCCTGATCTCTGAAAGATCAGTGCGGGGGAGTCATGGTATGGTAGTAAGCCTGAAAGGCCTGTTAACTTTGCCCTGGCGCATGCCGATGCATCCGCGGCAGTTCGGGGGAGAACAGATAGGGGCCCTGTTCCTGGCGGTGGTGCCCGGGATCATACTTCTCCGGAACATCGACAGGACCCTCAAGCGCGTTTCCATCTTTTTGCTGGCGTATCTGTTCTTATGGTTTATCCAGTATCAGCATATGAGGTTCTTTTTGCCGGCGATACCGTTTCTAAGCATCATATCGGCGTATGTGCTGTGCGATCTCCTGGACAGGAAAAAGGCCATAGGCAGGATAGGCTGGCTGGTGGTATGTCTTTTTCTGTCGGTCTCTGTAGCGTATTCCTGCTACCACAACTGGGATCGCGTTAAAGTCGTGACGGGCCTGGAATCAAAACAGGATTATCTGGCCGCCCGCGAAAGGTCATATGAGGTCTCTGAATATATAAATGATCATCTTCCTGAGTATTCCAGGATCATGGTCGTAAACGAGACTCATACGTTTTTTATCGATAAATCTTACAACAGAGAATTGTACTGGTGGATATATGAGAGGTATGACAAAAAATATACCACTCCGAAAAAGGTCATGGACAAAATAAGGGCGGACGGGTTCTCGTACATACTGTATGCCGAGCTTGCCTCTGGCGGCGATGCGTACGGGGAGGATACGCGGCTTACGAAACTTATGAGAGACGAAGCTTTCAGAAAAAGGTATCTGGAACCCGTGCACAGGACGGCCCCATCCGCCGGTAATGCCAACGGAATGGAATATATCATTTACAAGATACGCCTGACCGGGGAAGAGGCATGAGAGTAAACGTCATAATACTTAACTATAACGGGGAAGCCCTTATTCCGGCATGCCTGCCGTCGGTAATATCGGCAAGAAACGCTTCCCGGAACGGTGTCAGGATAACTGTTATAGATAATGAAAGCACCGACGGCAGCCTGGAAGTGCTTGCCTCATACGGTAGCGAGATAGAGGTGCGCCGATTGCCCAACAGGGTGCTTTGTTCATTCAATGACGCGGTGATGGAACAGGAAGAAGAACTGGCGATATTGCTTAACAATGATATGAGGGTTGACGAAGGGTTCATAGACCCCCTGGTGCAGGTCTTCGAGGATAATGAAGACGCTTTCATGGCAGTTCCCAAATGTTTTGATTTTGAAGGTAAGACCCTGGAAGGCGGAAGGTCAAAAGGATTTATCAAATACGGTTGGTTCGGGGCGGTTGCCAGATATGAGGGATGGATGGATGATATCGACGAAGCCGGTTATACTTTTCAGTCCGGTTTCGGGGCGGTAAGAAAGGACAGGTTCCTCCAACTGGAAGGGTATGACGACTTGTATCTTCCGGGCAGGCTGGAAGATTCGGATATATGTTTTCGTTCCTGGAAAAAGGGGCAGAAGTCATATTATCAGCCAAAGTCGGCGGTCTATCATATGGGCGGAGAAAGCTTTGGCAGGAAGTTCGGTAAAGGCGGTGTTTCGGAAATAGATAGCCGTAACAGCGCTATGTTCTTCTGGAAAAACATATCTGACCCTGTTCTCTGGATGAAGCATATTTTATATATGCCCATCAGGATAATATGGTGGCTTTCAAGGGGGGACGCGTCCGCGGTAAAAGGGCTTTTTCAGGCATTTCTAAGGATACCTGATGTGATGAAGAGGAGAAAGGCGCTGGGGAAAGGCGGGCTTTCTGATAAAGAGATATTTGAGATCTTTAGGGGATAAATGGGAATAAGTATCGCCATAATAGCATTGAATGAAGAAAAGAACCTGCCGGGTTGCATAGACGCCGTTTCCTGGGCGGACGAGGTCGTGGTAGTGGATGGCGGATCCGTCGACGCTACGACAGATATTGCTGGGGATAAAGGCGCGAATATATTCGAACGTAAGTTTGATGATTTTGAAAAGCAGAAAAATTACGCCTTATCTAAAGCAAAAGAGGACTGGGTGCTGTTTCTGGACGCCGACGAGAGGGTCACTCCGGCTCTCGCGGAGGAAGTAAAGACCGCCGCGTTGGAAGGGCAGTACGACGGATACTATATACCCAGAAAGAATATTATTTTTGGGCAGGAAATGTGTTTTGGCGGGCATCAGGGAGACAGGCATCTGCGCTTTTTTAAAAAGGCCAAAACTTCTTTCCAGGGCCCTATCCATGAAAGGGCGGTAGTTGACGGCCGTGTCGGTTTCCTTGAGGAAGCCCTGATCCATTATTCAACGGGGACCATGGGCGAGTATATGAAAAAGTTCAAGCTGTATACCGACCTCGAGGCCGAATACCTGTATGAGGGGAAATCTCCGGTACGTGTTGCGGACATAATAGTAAAGCCTCCGGGGAGGTTCTTTAAACAGTATATTCTTCAAAAGGGATTTTTGGACGGATTTAAAGGTCTTACCTTTTACGGTTTATCGTCGGCATACCTGTTCGTAAAGTATTTGAAATACTGGAAACTTGAAAATAAACGGAGAAGACAATGAAAGTAGCGTTTTATGCTTATCCATCGGCATTCCAGAACCCGGGCGGCGGAGAGATCCAGCTGTTAAAGACAATGGAATATCTGCGGAAGGCCGGCGTCGAGGTCAAGAAATTCGATCAATGGAATGACAAATTGGAGGATTATGATGTCCTGCATGTTTTCGGCTCCGTTAAGATGTGCGTGGGGTTGATGAACACCGCACGGAACAAAAACGTAAAAGTGGCGCTGAGCCCGATTTTCTGGTCAAGCTTCAAGCGCGCTCTGCATGAAAGCGGTTCTATCAGGACAAAAATGGAACTTTTTCTCAGGCATCTGGCGAAGATGGTGTTTCCCAAGATGCCGTCAGGAAGGCGTAAGACCATGACCATCGCGGATATTCTTTTCCCGAATTCAGAGATGGAGAAAGAACAGCTTATGCGCCTGTTCGACATACCGGAGGAAAAGATATATGTCGTCCCGAACGGCGTCGATGCGCGTTTTAAGGACGCGGATCCTAAGCTTTTTACGGATAAATACGGAATAAAGGACTTTGTCTTGTATTCCGGGAGAATAGAGCCAAGGAAGAACCAGCTTAACTTTATCAGAGCGATGAAAAGAACGGGCAAGCCCGCGGTTTTTATCGGCGACGCGGTCTCGGATTATAAGGAGTATTACTCGGAGTGCCGGAAAGAAGCGCCGGACAATATGCATTTTCTCGGACGCTTGGAGCATGATTCCGATATTCTCGCGTCCGCCTACGCGGCCTGCGACGTGTTCGTCCTGACGAGTTGGTTTGAGACGCCCGGCCTTTGCGCGCTTGAAGCCGCGCTTGCCGGAGCGAAGGTCGTGATAACTCCCGAGGGTTCCACAAGGGAATATTTTAAGGACATGGTGATCTACGCGAGACCTGACGATATAGAAGAGATAAGTTCTTCTATGGAGGAAGCCTTTGGCTCGGCCGTCACGCCGGAGCTGAAAGAACATGTGCTGGAAAATTATATATGGGATAGAGTGGCCTCAAGGACAAAACAGGGGTATGAAAAAATACTGAAGGGAGCAAAATGAAAGTTCTAACCGTTTGCGGTACCAGACCGGAAGCGATAAAGCTCGCTCCCGTAATACTTCAGCTGAAAAAAGACAAGAGCATCAGATCATACTTGTGCACTACCGGTCAGCATAGGCAGATGCTTGACCCGATGTTCAAAGTGTTCGGAATAAAGCCCGACCACGATATGAATATTATGCGAAAAGGGCAGAGTCTCGAGGACATCGTAAGCAAGGTCGTCCTCAAGATGGGTAAAGTGCTTGAGGAGATAACACCAGACATAGTTCTTGTTCAGGGTGACACGACTACGGCTTTTGTCGTGTCACTGGCGGCTTATTTGAAGAAAATAAAGGTAGGGCACGTAGAGGCCGGTTTGAGGAGTAACGATAAGTACAAACCCTTCCCTGAAGAAATAAACCGCCGTCTGGTAAGCCACATAGCGGATCTGCACTTCGCGCCCACGCCCCTGGCGGCACGCAACCTTATCAGGGAGAATATAGACAAAAAAAGTGTTTTTGTTACTGGGAATACGGTCATAGACGCTCTTTCTATCGTAGCCGGGGGAAAAAAGGCCGCCGAGCCGGACGTGCTCCGGGCCCTGGATCCCTCAAAAAAGATAATACTTGTTACGGCGCATAGAAGAGAGAGTTTTGGACGGGATTTCAGGAACATGTGCGGGGCGTTAAAGAAAATAGCTGTTTCAAGGGACGACGTGGAGATCGTATATCCCGTTCACCTGAATCCTGAAGTAAGGAAAACCGTCAACTCTACGATAAAAAAAGTTCCTAATATCCATCTTCTGGAGCCTATGGAATATGTGCCTTTTGTGCGTCTGATGAAAAGGGCTTATCTTGTCCTGACTGATTCGGGCGGGATACAGGAAGAGGCCCCAGCATTGGACAAGCCTGTTCTGGTGATGCGCGAGGTCACCGAACGGCCGGAGGGGATAAAAGCAGGTTGC
Organism: Candidatus Tantalella remota; assembly: GCA_030765685.1. Lineage (GTDB taxonomy): Bacteria > Omnitrophota > Gorgyraeia > Tantalellales > Tantalellaceae > Tantalella > Tantalella remota. The sequence goes on from JAVCCB010000090.1 coordinate 7,381, forward strand.
GCCCGGCTGGTCGGGGTCAAGACCGCGGACATAGTCGTCGGGACTATCAACCTGCTGAAAAATAAAAAGATGTATTCACGTATGGCCAAAGCCGTCAATCCTTACGGTGACGGCAAGGCGTCTAAAAGGATAATCAGTGCGATAAAAAAGCACGTATAGAAAGGGTGTTATGCGTACCAGAGAAGATAAGAATATTGATGCGGCTACAAAAAAGGCCTGGGAAGAGAACTGGAAAGATGTAAGCGTCGCGGACATTATGGAGATATTCGAATATCCCAGGGTCAAGCGGCACATGGAAATATACCAGAAGCATCTTCCCCGGGATAAAAAGATAATGGAAGGCGGCTGCGGCATGGGGCCGTATCTTATACGCCTCAGAGAGCTCGGATATGATGTCGTAGGCGTTGACTATAACGAGTCCTCGTTTGACAAGATAAGGGAGGTCGCTCCCGGTATACCTCTTCAACAAGCGGATGTCAGAGAGCTTCCTTTCCCGGACGGACATTTCGGCGGATATTTGTCTCTGGGGGTAATAGAGCATTTTACCGAGGGGCCCCAGGGCGCTATAGCCGAGGCGGGGAGGGTGCTTGAGGCCGGAGGATGTTTTATCGTAAAAGTCCCGAGGAGGACGATATTTGCCAGGATAAGCGCTCCGATAACATTTTTGAAGAACAGCAGCGTTGTGAGGAGATTTTCTGGAAAGGGCCCGAAGGAATCTTACTGGGAACAGTATTTTAAGGTGGACGAATTGACCTCAGTTTTGGAAGAGAACGGATTTAAGGTCATAGAGGTTATTCCCGTAGATCATGAACACGGCCTCATGAGCTTTTGTTCTATTTTTCGTGACAAACGCTCGTACGACGGGCCCAATAAAATGGGTATAACTTTAGCCGGGGTATGCGAACGGTTCATGCCGTGGATGGCGGCTCCGGAGATGATATTTATTTGCGAAAAAAAAGCTCATTGAAAATATTAAATCGTCTTGGATGACGGTCCGTATCCCGCGGGTAAAGATCAATCGTCGGGCAGGAAGTTGGCGAGTATGCCTTTCGCGGGCGCGAAAAGGAAGATGGCGTATATGAAACTGCTTCCGATAAGGAGAAAAGATATCCTTTTCCAGAAAGAGATCAGTGCCGCCAGGGTGAACAGCATGAACAGGACATATTTTTTCTTTATGCCGGACAAGATTATAAGAGGCGTCACCCAAAGCATATACCAGCTGCCGAACTGGAAAGAATCAATGAACAGATAGGCCAGAAAAACACCTACGGAATGATTAAGCAGGGATATCATGCTGCGGGGGTTCTTGATCATAAAATGTATATATAAAGACAGGGTCACCAGGATAAAGGAAATATCGCATAAACCCTGGAAAGAGGTGGTGCTTATCTTTAATCCGGCCTTTTGCAGCAGGGAATACATCAGATAAGTGGTAGTGTTCGTATCAAGGCGCAGTTTTATTGATTGCAGGATACCGACAATATCCCAAAGATATATCCTAAAAGGCGCGAACGCGAGAGAAAACAGCGCAATCGAGATCAACGCGGATTTTATCGTAAAAGACAGTTTTGTCTTCATGTTGGGCAGTGAACTGAAAGCGTAAATGAACAGGAACGGGGCTATCAGTATCGAGATGTACTTTATGCAGGTGGAGAGAGTTATCGCCGTGATAGCGAGCAGGAACCTGTTCTTTTTAAGCAGGTACAACGACAAAAGCATAAAGAAAAGCATGAAGATGTCGTTATGATTTTCGACCAGATTCATGAATATTATATAAGGATTAAAAAGATAAAGTGCTGTGATGTATTGTTTTGCCGCGGGCCATATTTTTTCCGCCAGTAAATAAACGACGTATGCCGAAAGAAGATGAACGATCAGCATCAGCGCTTTTATGGACAATATGTTCGCCGTCGGGTTGTCGCCGAAAAGTTTTATGTTCCAGGCGGAGATAAGGCTCCATAGGGGGCCGTAAGTGGTGCAGGTATTCTTCCAGAATATTAGAGGATACATCGGATCGGAACTTACGGCGGCCGGAGGATAAAAAAAGGGATTGAGGCCGTATAATTCGAGCATGCGTCCCCGCATAATATACTCGTACAGATCGATCGAGAGTATAGGGGGGATGATAGCTGCGTAGGAAAGGATAGCCGCGGCCCATATCCAGTGTACGCGGCCTTCTGAAGCCGGACGGTTCAAGCTGGAAGTAAGTCTTATGTAGAACAGATACATCAGACAGATCAGTCCCAGGAGTATATATCGGAAATTCGGATCTAGCGGCGGGTAGTTATAGTCGGAGAAAACAGACCTTAAAGTTTCAAAAAAGGGAAAAAGTAACAACAGCGACGAAAAGATGACAAGATCGACATTTTTTTTAAAAAACACTATGTTGTTTGCTGGCAATGAGAGACCCATGTCTGGTAGACTATAGCATAGATCAAATACAAAATCAATCCGGATGGGATGAGAGGCAATAACGGTTAGCGCCCGGCGAATAGCACAAAGAAACTGTTAAAAAGGTGTAAAAAACAAGAGAAGGATGACATTCGATGAAAATTTCAATACTTATGCCGGTTTACAATGAGATAAAGACTATTGAGGATATCCTGGAGTTAGTGGGGAGCCTTAAAATAGAAAAGGAGATCATCATAGTCGATGATTTTTCGACTGACGGCACCAGAGACTTTTTAAAGGAAGAGTATGGTGAGGGATTTGGCGAAATAAGGGTCTTCTACCATGACAAAAACAGGGGCAAGGGCGCCGCTATCAGAACATCCATCGCTCAGGCAAAGGGAGATTATGTCGTAGTCCAGGACGCGGACATGGAATATTCTCCTAAAGATATAGTGACTATGGCCGCATTGGTGGAAAAAGAGAACCTTCAGGCTCTTTACGGGTCGAGATTCCTTAAAAGTTGGAAAAGCACATCTTTGCCGCATTTTCTTGTGAACAGGTCACTTACGGCGCTGACAAATATGTTGTTTGGCGGGAATCTTACCGACATGGAAACATGTTATAAGATGGTCAAGACGGATGTGATACAGGGGCTTGATATACGAGCTGAGCGCTTTGAATTCGAACCGGAAGTCACCGCCAAGCTCTTGAAGAAAGGCATTGATATAAAAGAGATACCCGTGTCGTATCGCGGACGTAGCTATGACGAAGGAAAAAAAATAGGATGGCGTGACGGGGTAGAGGCTGTCGCTACCATAATACGCCTTAAGAGGAAACTCTAGCCGATACAGTAAAATGAAGTACGTATACAAGAAAAACATATATAAGGTACTCTTTACTATTCTTGACGGGATAGGGAAAATAGTAGTCTTCCCCATGAGGTGGTCACCGAGAGAAGAGACCGCGGAAGCTGGGAGAATCCTTGTAATAAGATGCGATCATATAGGAGACGTTATATCCTCAAGTGTGGTCCTGAAACCCTTAAGGAAAGCTTATCCGGAGGCCGTTATCGATCTGATGACGTCTTCGGCGGGAGCAGATATCCTTAAGGGAGACTCTCATGTCGACAATGTCATACCGTTTACCGCGCCATGGTTTGTCCGGGGCGGAAAAAGCGAAAGTGTTCTCACGGGAGTGAGGCGTATGGCCCGCGTCATCAGGAACGGGAAATATGACGTAGCTATCGATTTGAGGGGCGATGTAAGGCACATAGCGGCTATGCTTCTCGCGGGAGTAAGGAAAAGGATAAGCTACGGGATAACCGGTGGAGGATTTCTGCTGACGGATGAGGTTCCTTACTCGCCGCCGGTGCACGAGACAATAAGGAACATAGATCTTCTCGCTCCACTGGGGATATTCCCTGACAAAATAGCGGTGGAATTAAGGTTCGCCGACAGCGATATTGCCGATTCAAAAGCGTTAGTGAGGGCTTCGGGAATAAAAGGTTCTTACGCGGTGATCCACTCAGCGTCAGGACGCTCTTCTAAAAACTGGTCGCCTGATAACTTTGCGGGGATACTTAGGTTTCTCGCGGATCAAAAAAATATGATACCCGTGGTTGTGGGTGGAACCTCTGACAAAGAAACGATAGGTGAGCAGGCACCGGAGACCGTAGATCTTCGAGGTAAGACCGGTCTGGGGATGCTGGGCCCGATCATAAGTGAAGCGTCATTTTTTATAGGGCTCGACTCGGGTCCCGCGCATATAGCCGCGGCAGTCGGGACTCCGACAGTCATACTTTTTAGCGGAACGGATGATCCGGACCAATGGGCTCCGAACGGCGGGAATGTCCGGGTGATCTGTCCGGGTGAGGGCAAGGATCTTTCTTGCGTAACTCTGAAGGAAGTGATGGAAGTTATAAATAAGCTTGTGTGATGTGTAGCAACGAAATTTCGTCATCCTGAGCGAAGCGAAGGATCTAAATGGAAAGATCTCTATGGGGGACTGGTTTAGATTCTTCGTCGCCTTTGGCTCCTCAGAATGACGGAAGGGCTGGCTCCTCAGAATGACGAAAGGGCTGGGCTCCTCAGAATGACGGAAGGGCTGGGCTCCTCAGAATGAC
>JAVCCB010000070.1 GCA_030765685.1 Candidatus Tantalella remota
ATTCGAATGGACACATAAAAGGATGACCGGCGAGGAATTTCCGGCGTCCGTTCTTCTTACAAGGGTGGAGGGCAAGGAAGAGGGTGTTCTCCAGGCAACAGTGCGCGATATATCGGTCCAAAAAAAAGTGGAAAAAGCCATGGTGGAGACCGTAAAACTCAAGACAGATTTTACCTCTATGGTATCGCATGAACTGAGAACTCCGCTCACTTCTATCCGTGAGGGTGTAGCGATAGTTCTTGACGGGTCTGCCGGAGAAATAAACGAGGAACAGGCAGAGTTTCTAGGCGCGGCGAAGAGGAACGTCGACCGGCTCGCGAGGCTAATAAACGACGTTCTGGATTTCAGTAAGCTCGAGGCGGGGAAAATGCCGCTAAGGATGAAGGCCTCTGATATCAAAGAAACGGTGAAGGAAGTAGTGAGTGCCCAGCAGGTGAACGCCAGGGGGAAACAGATCGACCTTACGATGTCCGTCGAAGGCGATATTCCCGAGATCAAATTCGATAAAGACAGGATAATACAGGTGGTGGCTAATCTTATTAGTAACGCGCTTAAATTTACGCCTCGGGAAGGAAACGTGAATGTCTGGTTATTTATGCGGGAGACAGCTGTTTGCGTCAGTGTTAATGATACCGGCCTGGGCATTAAAGAAGATGATGTCCCCAAGCTCTTTCAGGAATTTCGTCAGTTAGATAATAAGGACGAGCGTAAGACGGGTGGTACCGGGCTCGGGCTCGCGATATCCAAAAAAATAATAAAGCAGCATGGAGGGGATATCTGGGTAGAATCGGAACTCGGCAAAGGCTCTAAATTCATGTTCTCTCTGCCGGTCGAGAGAAAACAAAAAATTCTTGTCGTAGATGACGAAAAAGAGATAAGGGATCTATATAGAAAACTGCTTGAGAGAGCGGGGTATGTGGTGTTGGAAGCGGGATCGGGAATGGATGGCATAATGAAAGCGCAGGAAGAAGATCCGGAGCTTATTATCCTGGATATGCGTCTTCCGGACATAACGGGGTATGAGGTGATCGGTAGATTGCGCTCAGAGAGTGATACTTTGGCGATCCCCGTACTGGCGGTCTCCGGCTATGAAGAAGCGCTGGCGGAACTCGATAAGCTGGAATCGTCCTTGGAAAGTTCGGCCATACCGCGGATGAATAAACCGTTCGATAATGAAGTTTTTGTCAGTATGGTAAAATCAATGTTGAGGAGATTAGAATAGGATTTAGTCGCTAGTGAATAGTCGCTAGTTGCTAGTAACGGAGGGCGCGTAGTACTCGAAGCAATCCCCAAAAGCGTCATCCTGAGCGACCCCCGCGCTTTGCTGTACAAAGCAGTAGCGGGGGGAGTCGAAGGATCTAAAAAAGCAGATTCCTCGACTCACTTCGTTCGCTCGGAATGACAGGGGATAGAGATTGCTTTGTCGCTTGCGGCTTCCCGCAATGACAATACAAAGGGAGCAAAGTTATGGCGAAAAAATACTTATAGTCGAAGATGAGCCGGATATCTTAAAGATGACGGAATTCAGGATAAAAAAAGGCGGGTACGAGACCGTGGTCGCTTTGGATGGCGAGACGGCGCTGGAAAAGGCGCAGTCGGAAAGACCGGATATGATAGTCCTTGATTACAAACTTCCCGGGATAGATGGTGTCGAGGTATATAAAAGACTCAAAGGAGACGATGAGCTTAAGGAGATCCCGGTCCTGTTTCTTTCGGCAAGCCGGGGCAATGTAGATTTTCTGGACAAAATGGAAGAGATCGGAGCTGAATACAGCATGATAAAGCCCTATGAACCCCTTGAACTGATGGCGTTGATCAAGAAGATAGTGGGGGAATAAGGTTTATAGATGTCAGATTACAGAATACAGATGTCAGATCCCTATCTGAGATCTAAAATCTGAAATCTGAAATCTTTATTTGAGATGTGGAGACCTAATGAGCAAAGATAAAATCATACTCATAGTAGATGACGAGAAAGAGATCTGCGAGGTTTTCAAGAAGCTTATCGAGAGGATGGTCGAGGAAAGGGTAGTATGTGCGAATACGGGCGAAGAAGCGGAAAAGCTTATAAGGGGCAATAAGCTGATGCTCGTGATGCTTGATTATAAGCTGCCGGACACGACCGGCATAGAGCTTCTGAAGAAGATAAAAGCCATAGACTCGGATGTCCCCGTGGTTATGCTTACCGGTTACGGTACGGTGGAGTTCGGGGTCGAGGCGATAAAACAGGGAGCTTATGATTATTTTCTAAAACCGGTGCTTCCCGAGAAGATACACGCTTTGGTAAGAGGTCTTGTCTCGAAGCGGAAGCTTATGGAAGAGAACCTGGTCCTGCGGGAAGAGCTGGGCATAAAATACAGCGCCGGACGTCTTATTGGCAAAAGCGAAAAGATCGGTAGGATATACGACCAGTTGTCGAGCCTGGCCCAGACGGATTCGACCGTTCTTATACAGGGTGAGAGTGGGACAGGTAAAGAGCTTATGGCGCGGGCCATACACCAGAATTCGTATAGGAGCGAAAGGCCTTTTATTATAGCCGATTGTACGTCAATGACCGATAGTTTGCTCGAAAGCGAACTTTTCGGGCACGAAAGAGGAGCGTTTACGGGCGCTATCAGGAGAAAAATAGGCAGGTTGGAGCAGGCGGATGGCGGTACTATTTTCCTGGATGAGATAGGCGATTTTTCTCCGATGGCACAGCTTAAACTTTTGAGGGTGCTTCAGGAAAGAAGTTTCGAGCGTGTAGGAGGAGAGGAGACCATAGAGGTCGACGTAAGGATAGTCGCCGCTACGAACAGGGATCTTGAAAAGTTAGTCGCCGAAGGCAAGTTCAGGGAAGATCTTTTCTATCGCCTTAACGTGATACCCGTAGCCCTGCCTCCTTTGCGCGAAAGAAAAGAGGATATCCCGGATCTTGCCAAAGAGTTTCTTGGACGATTTTCCAGGAAGAACAATAAAAACATATCGCGCATATCGGAGGACGCCTACAGGTCACTATTAGACCACAACTGGCCGGGGAATATAAGGGAACTTGAGAATACGATGGAGCGGGTTGTTGTTATAGCAAAAGGCAATGTTGTTACGGACGAAGACCTGCCGGGAAAAATAAGGGAGAGAACCGGGAAGGACCACGCATCAAACGGGTCGCTTCAGGATAACGAAAAAAAACTGGTAATAGGGACCCTCAACGAGACCGGATACAACCTTTCAAAAGCGGCGAGAAATCTTGGCATATCCCGATCTACGCTTTACGGGAAGATGCGGAAATTCGGGATCAAGGGTAAATAGAAATTAAATCCAAAAGCCAAAGCTCAAAATCCAAATGACAAAACCCCAAATGGCTGACGGTAGACAGCTGACGGCTCACCATATTAGTATTCAGTATTTAGTATTCAGTATTCAGTGTCGACCCTTGCGATGAACAAAGAACAACGAATATGGATCCCGCTTAAAATCCAAATTACAAAAAAACGTCATCCCGGAATTCGCCAAAGGCGAATTCCGAGGATCACATAAAAGTAATCATTTTGAAGGGATCCCCGTATTCGCGGGGATGACGTCTTTTGCCATCCCCCATCCACAGATTTAACCAGGTTAAAAATGCATTTGGATTTGCAGTCCAAGGATTGCCGAAGAGCCAGGACTGGATTATTTTTGCGTTTGTATGAGTACCAGGGAATCTTTTTCCACGACCATCGAAAAAGATCCGGCCGGAAACTTTCTCAGTTTGGATGTTTCAGTGACTATATAATTCCCGTTTTCTCCCAGAGTAGAACTCACATTCTCTTTGCCGACAAGGTCTCCACCGAGGTCTCCCAGGTAAAAATGTATTCCGGGGTCGATGATCTTGTAAATATAAATGTTTTCCCCTTCGGGGATAGCCGCTCTGACCCGCAAAGAGAACTCTTTGATCGCTGGAGAGTAATCAGCATCAAAGATGTCCTTATCGAGCGCCAGATATGTGAGGGAAACGGCGGCAAGGACCGACATTATTACGATGGTATATTTTCTGAAAAGTTTTTTAGCTGTCCAGCCGGTCATCATCGCCAGCGCCGGATAGAGAGGTATGATGTACCAATGCAGTTTTGTCTGTACCATGCTGAAAATAACGATAACGGTACCTGCCCATATGACCGGAAGGAGATGTTCTTTCTCTTTTTTCCAGAATATCCTTAAGATGATGAACGGTATTATACACAGGCCGACCCAGGCCCAGGGCCTGCCCTTGTTGGGAATAACTCCCAGATATGTGAAAATATTACCCGTATGTCCGTCTACGGCTTGTGTCGTACGTGTCAAAAGATGTTTAACAAAATAATCCCGGATGAACGCGTCGCCGTAATGCGTAAAGGCGAGCCAGTGCCACCACACGAGTATCACCAGAGAAACGAATATTCCCCATAGAAGCGCCGGCTTCTTAAGGATCTTTAGTTTTCCCGAGAATATCATATACAGTAGGAGTATCATGGGTATTATAGCCGCTCCGGCGCCTTTAGTAAGAAAAGCGAACGCGAAAGCTAAGGGGGAGAAAAATAGAGCCGCTTTATGTTCTTCCCCGAGTTTGAACATGAAAAGTGAAAGCGTTACGAAAAAAGTAAGCGGAACGTCAAGCATGCCAAGCTTGGCGAACCACAAAAAATGCCACGTGGTTATAAGCGCGAGAGAGGCCGCGATGGCAGCCTTGCGGGAATAAAGCTTTTTAGAAAAAAGGTACGTTATGATGACCGTACCTATGCCGCAAAGCGCGGAGAAGAACCTGACGGTGAATTCGCTGATCCCCAGAAGCATGTAGAAAAAAGCTGTCACCCACATGCAAAGAGGCGGTTTGTCACTCCAAGGGAGCCCCCCGTAATGCAGGTCTATCCAGTTGCTTGTTTTTAGTATTTCCCTGGCGACCTCGCCGTAAAGGGCTTCGTCCCAGGAGGTAAGACTACCGGTACCAAGGTTCCATAAGAGTATCAAGGCGGAGATGACCGCGAGTATGACAACGTCCTGAATGGTATTTTTGTCTTTCATGGGCATATTATAGAACGTATCTCTTTATTTGGCAAATGGGGAATGGCGAGCAGGGGGTGGTATTGGGGAATAGAGAATAGAGAATTGGGAATAGAGTCAGGATATCAGGGGATCAGGATATTAGGGACTAGGATATCAGGGAATCGGGGGTTCTGCTTATCGGGGAATTGAGAATTGTGAATAGCGCGCAAGTCACTGAATACTATATACTAAATACTGAATACTGACCAGTCATCAGTCATCAGGGATCAGGGGGTGGTATTGGGGAAATGGGAATAGGGGGCACTTGTGAGATGCTAGATACTCGATGCTGGATGCTAGCTGTATATAAATCCAAAATCCAAAGCCCAAAATCCAAAAGAATCTTAGAAATCCAAAAACCAAAAGCGCTATGTTTTGGATTTAGTCATTTGGATTTCATTTGGCATTTGGATTTTGACATTTGGATTTAAGGCGTGGTCCGTATACTGCGAACAGTCATCAGTCATCAGGGATCAGGGGGTGGTATCGGGGGATGACGTAAAAGTAACAATATTATGAGATCCCCGCTTCCGCGGGGATGACGATTTGCTCGCAAGTCACTGAATACTATATACTAAATACTGAATACTGGTTGGCGAGCAAGTTGCCCAGTGCTATCGGAGTTCTTTCCAGAGCTTGAACAGTTCTCTGAAAGACTTGATCACTACGAGGGGGTTATTCCCGGTCTGGGCGCCTTTAGCGCGCGGGAAATGATGGACACCGACCTGTCCGATAGTGAACCCTTTTTTCTTCGCTTTGATAAGGAATTCAGCGCTCAAGAACTGGCTTTCGCTCTTTAGATCGACCGCGTTGATAACGTCTTTTTTTATTATCTTAAAAGCGCAGTCTATATCTCTTATCTTGAGTCCGAACAGTATTCGTACGAGGATGTTGTACGCCTTGCCGTTTATGACGCGGTGTATCGGGTCGTTGCGTTTTATCCTGAAACCGGCGACGATATCACAGTCTGGTGCCAGAGGCATCAGCCGTTCGATCTCATTCAGGTCGAACTGTCCGTCGCCGTCCGAGAAAAAGACATGGTCATAGCGCGCGGCGGCAAACCCTGATTTAAGAGCTCCGCCGTAACCGCGGTTCTCGGGGTGGGTTACAACGCTGACGTTATCGTATTTTGCCGCCAGGCCTTCGGCAATATCTTTTGTGCGGTCACTGGAACCGTCATTAACGACTATGACCTCCAGATCGTCTACAAATTCCGGCATTATTTTTAAAGCGTTTTCTACGGATTCCGCTATGTTATCTTCTTCATTATAGGCCGGGAAGAATACCGATAATTCCTTCAATTTTGCCATGCGTATCTCCTTTAGGACATTATTATATACAAGTTAAAGTGATTTGTCAGTCTAATATTTCAGGGAATCCCTAAATTCTTTGAAAACGGGGGGCTATAGTGTATAATTTAACCGAAATGGCGAAAACAAAACTAAAAAGGTCTCTGGGGCTTCTGGATGTCTTCTGTATAGCGTCCGGGGCTATGATAAGTTCAGGGCTTTTCATCCTTCCCGGTCTCGCGCATGCGCAGGCCGGACCTGCTTCGGTCATCTCATATATGCTCGCGGGCCTTCTGGCGATGACCGGTATGCTGAGCCAGGCCGAGCTTGTTTCGGCGATGCCAAAAGCCGGAGGGACATACTTTTATGTGACGCGCAGCATGGGGCCGGCTCTCGGCACCATAGACGGCCTTCTGACCTGGATGTCGATCTCCCTCAAAAGTTCTTTCGCGCTTGTGGGTATGGCCGCTTTTACGGCTATACTGGTAAATGTGGATCCGAGGCTATCAGCTCTTATTTTCTGCGTGATCTTTATCATTATAAATATAATAGGTATCAAAGAGGCGGGCAGGGTACAGGTGGGGATAGTGATACTTTTGCTGATCCTGATCCTGATCTACATAGTTCGGGGAATACCCGCGGTCAAAGTGATGAACTTTGAACCTTTTGCCCCGCATGGGTTTGACGCCGTTTTCTTTACGGCGGGTTTTGTTTTCGTTTCTTACGGGGGTCTTTTAAAGCTGGCTAGTATTGCCGAGGAAGTGAAGTCTCCCGAACGGACTATACCCAAAGGGATGATACTTTCGCTGGTCACGGTAGTGATCCTTTATGGTCTGGTAGTCTTTGTTACTTCGGGGGTTTTGAGCGACGAGCAGCTTAACAGTTCACTTACACCTATTTCGGACGGTGCCGCGGTCTTTCTGGGGGGGTGGGGCAGGATAGCTTTAAGTATAGCGGCTGTACTGGCGTTTATTTCTACCGCCAATGCCGGTATCATGTCGGCTTCAAGATATCCGCTTGCTTTAAGCCGGGACCGCTTGTTACCGGACTTTTTAGGAAGGATAAATCCCCGGCTCAGGACGCCTATAATAGCGATACTGGTAACGGGCGTATTTATGATCGTGGCGATATTTCTCGATCTTAAGATGCTGGTCTCTGTCGCGTCCACGGTACTTATACTTACTTTTATTTTTTCCTGTCTTTGCGTGATCATAATGCGTGAGAGCGGGGTGCAGAATTACAGACCCAGATTCCGGTCGCCCATGTATCCCTGGGTGCAGATAGTCGGAATATTCGGATGCTGGCTTCTTCTGGTAAGCATGGGTAAGGAAGCGTTGATCATTGCGTCGCTGCTTTTTTTCGCCGGTCTCGCGGTTTTCTGGTTCTACGGTCGAGAGACCGCGAAGAGGGATTTTGCTCTCTTGCACCTCATAGAGAGAGTGGCCGCGCGGGAACTGGTGGACGTGTCTCTGGAAGAGGAACTCAAGACGATAATACATGAAAGGGACTCAATAGTAAAAGACAGGTTCGACGGTATAGTGGAAGATGGTATCGTCCTCGACATAGGGGAAGCTATGGTTGTATCAGATTTTTTCAAAATGGTGTCGGAAAAGCTGTCAAAGAAGATAGGTACGAGCCCTTCGGAGATATTTAAGATGCTTCTGGATAGGGAAGAGCAGTCAAGCACGGTCCTTAGCCCGGGGCTGGCGATACCCCATATAATCGTAGAGGGCGATCATGTGTTCACGATAATGCTGGCACGTTGCAAAAAAGGTATTATATTTCCCGGGAAAGACCGGAAAGTACACACTGTTTTTGTCATTGCGGGCAGCAAAGACGAACGTAACTTCCACCTGCAGGCTCTTTCTGCCATAGCCCAGATAGTCCAGAATCCCCGCTTTGAGAAAAGATGGATATCCGCCAGGGATGAAGAGGCGCTGAGAGACATAGTGCTTCTTGAAAAGCGCAAAAGACATTAATTTAAAGCAGTTACGACTCCCCGACCACCTTCAAAATAAAAATCGTCATCCCCGCGGAAGCGGGGATCTCATAATATTATCATTTTTATGTGATCCCGGATATCTGCTATCGCGGATTCCGGGATGATGTCCATCCCAATCCCCTGATATCCCTGACTGTTCACAGCTCACAGTTCCCTATTCCCTGTAATTCCCCCCTTGACTTTTACCCCGAAAAGTACTATATTTGTGAATTCTATAACGAAGTTCGTGAAATATATCACAGTCCAAATTTACGAAAAATACATATGAATAATAAAAAAATACCCGAAGCTACTATCTCAAGACTGTTTGTTTACCTAAGGGAAGTCACTGAGCTGGACAAAGTTAATATCAGGACCATTTCATCTTCGGATCTGGGAGAGAGGACCAACCTTAGTGACGCGCAGGTCAGAAAAGATCTCGGATATTTTGGCCAGTTCGGCGTAAGCGGATCGGGGTACGCGGTAGGCGAATTAAAACAGTCTCTTGAAAAAATACTGGGGAAAGACAAGACCTGGAACGTTGCCATGGTAGGAGTAGGTCATCTGGGATCAGCGCTTTTGACATATTCGGGTTTTTCAAGGCATGGCCTTGAAATTGTCGCGGCCTTCGACACGGACATACGTAAAATAGGAAAGACCTTTGAGAACGTGGTCATAAAACCTATAGATGATCTTTCGAAGATCGTGGCGGGAAAAAATATATCCCTGAGCATCTTATCGGTACCGGCGAGAGAGGCTCAGGACGTGGCGGACATACTTATAGAGGCCGGTGTGAAATGTATACTGAATTTTGCCCCGGTGAGCCTGAATGTTCCCGAGCACGTGAAGGTAAAGGACATGGACTTGTCCAGAGAACTTGAAACACTGGCGTATTTTGTCGCCGGAAAAACCAACGGAAAGAACAAGTGATGAAGAATATACTGGCCCTTGGTGTCGATAACAAAACCTCTTTTTCTGTGATGTCGGATAAGGGGCTGTACGTTAGCGATCCCGTAGGAGACCTTACGGACATAAAAAATTATAACGATTTTGAAAAAGCTATAAGCGAACAGATCAGCGGCTCGTCTTTCGCGCCGGAGCTGGTGGTCTGCGATATGCATCCTGATTACCGTTCCGCCCGATTGGCGGACGCTATCCGGGAAAAGCACGGCAACTCTGAGATCGTAAGGGTACAGCATCATCACGCGCACATTACTTCGTGTATGCTGGATAACGATATAAATGAACAAGTTATAGGTATCTCTTTCGATGGCACAGGATACGGGACGGACGGAGCTTCATGGGGCGGAGAGTTCCTTATCTGTACGCGAAAAGATTTTCAAAGGGCATACCACCTGGCATATGTCTCGCAGCCCGGAGCAGATAAGGCGGCCCGTGAAGGCTGGAGGATGGCGGTGTCTTACCTGTACCATGTTTTTGGAAAAGAAGGCATGGGACTATACGATCCGATCTTTGACAGGATCGGCAGGGAAAAGTCAGACATCATCATCCAGATGATAGAGAAGGATATTAATTGTCCCCGGACTTCGAGTATGGGCAGGCTTTTTGACGCGGTTTCATCGCTGGCGGGGATATGCGACGAGTCGACATTTGAGGCGGAGGCGGCAATACTTTTGGAGAAAAAAATAAAAAAAGGAATTCGGGCGTTTTATGAGTATGATGTCTCGGATAACGAAATAGTGATAAAGAGGATGATCAGGGGAATAATGAAGGACCTGTTGAACGGAGAAGACAAGGGCGTGATAGCCGCCAAGTTCCATAACACTATTGGCGAGATAATTTTCAAGGTGTCCGGAATGATATTTGAGGACACAGGGATAAACAAAGTACTTATATCGGGAGGATGTTTCCAGAACAGGTATCTGGTAGATTACCTGGAAAAGAGATTCGAGTCTTCCGAGTTAGAGTTGTATAAACATAAGGATTTTCCGGCAACGGACCTGGGCATATCTATCGGCCAGGCTGTCGTCGCGGCAGCTAGTCGCTAGTGAATAGTGAATAGTCGCTAGTGACGGAGTATAAAGAACGTCATCCCCGCCCTGTACCAGAACAAGTTCGGTACAGGATAAACTCCAGCGGGAATCAAAACGTCATCCCGGAATTCGCCGACCTGTCCGCCATAGCCTTGGCGAAGGCGGAAGGCGAATATCCGGGATCACATAAAAGTAATTATTTTGAAGGGATCCCCGCGTTCGCGGGGATGACGCCCCGCTAAATACAAAATAGGCGAGCAAACGAGGAAAATATGTGCTGGAGCGTACCGGGAAGAATAGTAGATATTGAGGAGCAGAAGGCCAGGGTAGATATATCCGGGGTAGAGAGGGATATCGCACTGGACCTTATCACCGACCCGAAGGTCGGAGATTATGTGCTTATACATGCCGGTTACGCTATCCAGAAAGTGGATGAGGAGCAGGCTAAGTTCACCATAGAGTTTTTTAAAGGAGCCCAGGGTAATGTCTAAGTATGTGGACGAGTATAGGGATGTGGATACATGTCTGGATCTTTCTTCCAGAATAAAGGAAGTCTCTACAAGGCCGCTGACCATTATGGAAGTGTGCGGCGGGCATACTATGGCTATAAGAAAGAATGGTATCCAGAAACTGGTCGGCGACAATATAAGACTCTTGTCCGGCCCGGGTTGTCCGGTATGTGTGACTTCTATCTCTGATATTGACAGGGTCGTGTGTTTAGCCGGAGAAGAAAACGTGACCGTCTGCACTTTCGGAGATATGTTGTATGTTCCGGGGAGCTCTATGAGTCTCGCGGGCGCCAAGGCTGAGGGAGCTGACGTGAGGACAGTTTATTCAGTGCACGACGCGCTTGAGTTCGCCCGGAGTGAACCGGAAAAGAATTTTGTTTTTGTAAGCATCGGGTTTGAGACTACAACGCCTACTGCTGCCGCCGCTGTTCTGGAAGCAAAAGCGACAGGCGTAAAGAATTTTACGGTACTGGCTCTTAATAAGACCATGCCGCAGGCTCTGAGGGCGGTGCTCGAGAGTGACGATTCCGAGATAGATGCTTTGATAGGTCCCGGGCACGTAAGTACCATAACCGGTACGGGAATGTACCGGTTCATAGTAGATGAACTCGGAGTATCTTGCTGCGTGTCAGGTTTTGAACCGGTAGATCTTCTGGGCGCGATACTTAAGCTTACCGAGATGCACGAAAATAACGAGAAGGGCCTTGTGAACGCTTACCCGCGTGTAGTCAAAGAAGAGGGAAATGAGAAGGCCAAGTATATAATGACGGAAGTATTTGAGCCGGCCGATGTGGAATGGAGGGGGTTTGGGATAGTACCTTCGAGCGGATCGAAGATAAGTGAAGAGTATTCTGAATTCGACGCGGAAAAGATATACAAGATCGAAGTGCCGGAGACTAAAGAGAACCCGGCGTGTATATGCGGTGATATCTTAAGAGGAGTGAAGCGTCCGGTAGATTGCGCCCTTTTTAACGAAGGATGTACGCCGGTAGATCCCCAGGGAGCATGCATGGTGTCAAGTGAAGGTACCTGCGCCGCGTGGTTCAAATATGGAGAATAGGCTGGCAAGTAAAACAAGGAGCCCTAAACCAGGACAAGTTCGGTTCAGGGTAAACTTCAGCGGGAATTAAAACGTCATCCCGGAATTCGCCGACCTGTCCGCCATAGCCTTGGCGAAGGCGGAAGGCGAATATCCGGGATCACATAAAAGTAATTATTTCTATTGGATCCCCGCTTAAAGAATGCGGGGATGACGATTGTTACTTTCAAGGATCCAGAACGAAATACTATATACTAAACACTGAACACTAAAACAATACTGAATACTAAGATATGAAAAGAATAACAATAGCACATGGAAGCGGAGGAAGGGTAACGCACGACCTTGTAAAAGACGTGTTTTACAGCTGTTTTGATAACGATATTCTCAGAAAAGCCGAGGACTCCGCTGTCTTGGATATACCTCAAGACAGGGTAGCGTTCACTACAGATTCTTTTGTTGTAAAGCCGGCTTTCTTCCCCGGAGGGGATATAGGAAAGCTCGCGGTATGCGGAACGGTCAACGACCTGGCTGTATCCGGCGCGGTGCCCAGGTATATAACGTGCGGATTCATAATAGAAGAAGGTCTTCCGCTGAAAGACCTGAAAAAAATAGTAAAGTCTATGGGTGAGTGGGCCGAAAAAGCCGGAGTCAAGATAGTAGCGGGCGATACCAAGGTCGTAGAGAAAGGTGAAGCCGACGGTATTTTTATTAATACTTCAGGTGTCGGGGTTTTTGAGAAAGATATTGAACTTGGTGTTGAAAAAATAGCTCCAGGAGATAAAATATTATTAAGCGGTACCATCGGAGATCACGGCATAGCGGTTTTAAGCCGCAGGAAAGGCCTGGATTTTGAGACTTCCATGAGAAGTGACTGCGCGCCGCTGAACGATATGCTACAGGATGTCCTTAGTTCCGTCACCGGGGTAAAGTTCATGAGGGATCCCACACGCGGTGGACTCGCGACCACCCTTAACGAGATCACCGAAGACGGCACTTCGGGCATACTGATCAACGAAAAGGATATACCGGTCGCCGAAGAGGTCGAAGGCGCCTGCCAGCTTCTCGGGCTGGATCCTTTATGCATAGCCAATGAAGGTAAGGCCATAGTTATAGTCGCCCCGCCAGATGAAGATGAGGCTCTGGCGGCGATGAGGCGAAGCGAATATGGTAAGGATGCCGCTCTCATAGGTAAGGTAACAGGCGACAATACGGGGAAGGTGTTGCTGGAGACTGCACTGGGCGTTACCAGGATAGTCGATATGATGACGGCGGAGAATCTCCCCCGCATCTGCTAAGTAAGGCTGTAACTTATGGAACAAAGTGAACATAAGTTACAAAGCCGAACTTACCCCGCCCTTTTGGATGGAGAAAGAGATGTATTTTGTATATATTTTGCAAAGTCAAAAAACGGATTATATTTATACAGGAAGCACTGATAATTTGGAACGAAGAATAGAAGAACATAACAGTGGTGAGAGAACTGCTGCAGGCAGATATAAGCCATTAAAGTTGGTTTACTACGAAGCATACTTGGATAAAAAAGATGCTCTGGATAGAGAGAGAAAATTGAAGCATCATGGCAGTGCAATTGGTCATTTGAAAAAAGAATTAAAAATAGTTTATTGAAGAATAATTGACAAAAAGGGCGGGGTAAATTCGACCATATGGTTTACGAGACCATACGGTCACGTAAACCAAGGTCTCATTTATGCACGAACTCAAACTCGCGGAAAACATAGTGACCATACTGGAGAAAGAGATCGAGTCTCCGGAGGTTGGAAACGTGAAGACCGTTTATCTGGAGATCGGTAAGCTGAAATATATCGTTCCTGATATAATGGAATCCAGTTTTGAGCATATACCGAAAAGCAGTAAACTGAAAGACGCGAAGCTTGAGATCGCGGAAGTTCCGGTAAAGATAAAGTGTTGTTTCTGCGGTTCTGAAAGAGTTGTCGATGACGGTGATTATTTCTGCAGGGAATGTTCGAGCGGTGATACGGAAGTGATAGGTGGCAAGGAATTTCTTGTAAAAGGGATAGAGTGGTAGCCTTATTTCAGGCTATAGCCTGAAATAAGGAATGACAAATGATAAGTACCAAATGACAAAAAATGTGAGCAGCATTCGATTTTTTGATATTTGGATTTTGAATTTTGATATTTTGCGACAGAATGGAGCAGTGGATGTCGTTTAAGGTGATAAAAGAGAATATATTGAAGTCCAACGATGATGTGGCCGGTGGTATCCGGGAGCGTCTCGCATCGAGAAGTATTCTGATGATCGATATAGTGTCTTCTCCCGGCGCGGGCAAAACGTCTTTTCTCGAGAATATAGGGCCGAGGCTAAAGGCTAAAGGCGTGAGATTCGAGATATTGGCCGGGGATTGTTATACTTCCCGTGACGCAGAACGGATAGACAGGCTGGGTCTTCCGGTAGTACAGATAAATACCGCCGGGGCATGCCATATAGACGCGCAGCTCATCGGCAAGGCGCTTGATACGATCGACATAGACAGCCTGGACCTTGTTATAGTCGAGAATGTGGGGAATCTTGTGTGCCCGGCGTGCTTCGACCTCGGGGAGGATATGAAGATAGCTTTTCTCAGCACGGCGGAAGGGCATGATAAGCCCGAAAAATATCCGCTACTTGTCGAAGAAAGTCCGGTCGCTGTGATAAATAAGACAGACCTTTTGGAACATCTGGATTTTGATATGGAATATTGCGTTGAGAGCATAAGGAAGATAAACCCCCGGGCGAAGATCATGAAAATGTCCTGCAAGACGGGGGAAGGAATAGAAGAATTTATGGAATGGTTAGATGAAAAAATAAAAATGAAGAAGGAGAAAGCATTATGAGATACGTGTATCTTGAAAAAAGCGACCTGGATAAGATGATCCAGCATTTAAAGAAAGAGCACAGGGTCGTTGCCCCCGTGGCGAAAGAGAATCTTTTCGTTTTCGCAGACGTGGAAAACGCCGAAGAGATCACCCTAGAGTATCTGCCGACGATCCTTCCGCCGAAAAAGTATTTTTTCCCGCCGAAACAGGTGCTTGGAGAATTTACTATGGGCGAGACAAAGATGTCCTCGACGACGGTCGAGGTCGAACCTACGGTCATTTTCGCGGCGCATACCTGCGATATAGACGGAATGGAATGCCTGCATACAGTGTTCAGGAACGATCCTGTCGATCCCTACTACAAAAAGATAGAAAAAGAGATAGCGGTGATCGGGTATGAGTGTATGTTTCCGTGTGACGAGTGCGCCACATGCGTGACCATGGACACGCATGTTCCGAAAGCCGGATATGACGCTATGATGACCGACGCGGGCGACAAATTCATCATCCATATAAATTCAAAAAAAGGCGACGCGCTCATTAGCAACAATCCCATATTCAAGGAGGTCGAGAGCGGAACGGCCAAGGAGGAGATCAAGAAGCTCAGGGCGGCTAAGCTTAAGAAGTTTGACGTGAAGCTCAAGGCTTCCTACTCGGAACTGCCGGGCATATTCGCCGATTCATACGACAGTGACGTATGGGAGGGCGTGGGAAAAAGATGCGTATCGTGCGGTAACTGTACGGCTGTATGCCCCACATGCTACTGCTTCGATATGTATGACGAAGTTAAGTTGGACATCTCGGGCGGAGAAAGAAAAAGAGTATGGGATTCCTGCCAGCTTGAGGAGTTCGCCGAAGTCGCGGGAAACGAAAATTTCCGTGAAGAAAGGTCTTCGCGCCAAAGACACCGTTATTACAGGAAGTTCGACTATCCTGTTAAGAAATATAACAAGTTCTTCTGTACCGGCTGTGGAAGATGTACACGTGCCTGTATGGCTGAAATAAGTCTGGTAGAGACCGTTAACGATATAACAAAGGAGAATAAAAATGTGTGACTGCTGTAACGAATCCAATACAAAAAAACAGGTCATAGAGGTCGATCCGCAGTATTCTCCGATGGAAGGTACTATAGTGAAGACCAAAATAATGACCGAAACCGAAAAGTTTTTTGAGATAAAACTTGAGGGAGGGAAGGAACTGGGGCATATGCCGGGGCAGTTCGTCCAGTTTTCACTATTCGGGATAGGCGAGGCGCCTATATCCATCTCGTCTTCTCCTACGAAAGAGGATAAGAGCACATTCGAGGTGGTTGTCAGGAAAGCCGGTGTATTTACAAGCGCGATGCACAAGCTTGAAGAAGACGATAAGATCGGAGTAAGGGGCCCCTTCGGGAAACCTTTTCCGGTAGACGACCTCAAGGGCAACGATCTTATTTTCGTAGCCGGCGGTCTGGGACTGGTTCCGCTAAGGTCTCTTATTAATTTTGTTATCGACAAGAGGAGAGATTTCGGTTCCGTTGATATCCTTCTTGGGTGTAAAGCCCCTAAAGACCGTCTTTTTACTGACGAGGCCGAAGGGTGGAACAAACTGACGGATATAAACCACGCGTGTACGGTAGACCAGAGCGATCCCGAATGGAAAGGCAACGTGGGAGTTATCACGACGCTTATCCCGGGTGTGGATATAAACGTAAACAGGACATATGCCGTAGTGGTAGGCCCTCCGATCATGTACAAGTTCGTTATATCGGAACTTTTGAAAAAGGGTATGCCGGAAAAGCAGATCATACTTTCTTTGGAACGCAGGATGAAATGCGGTCTCGGGAAATGCGGTCATTGTCAGATAAATGATAAATACGTATGTCAGGATGGCCCGACTTTCACGTATGAAGAATTAAAGGGATTGGAGGAAGCATTATGAGTGAAGATAAAAAGAAAGTAC
Organism: Candidatus Tantalella remota; assembly: GCA_030765685.1. Lineage (GTDB taxonomy): Bacteria > Omnitrophota > Gorgyraeia > Tantalellales > Tantalellaceae > Tantalella > Tantalella remota. The sequence continues at coordinate 16,629 of JAVCCB010000070.1, forward strand.
GTATAGCTTTTTTTGATTTCGCGTGCTGTGAAGGATGCCAGCTTCAGTTAACCTATCTGAACGAGGCTTTTCTGGGCGTTCTGGAACACTGCGAGATCGTGAACTTTAGAGAAGTGATATCTGATAAAAGCGATGACTATGATATCGCTTTTATCGAGGGATCTATAACCCGCGAATGTGACGTGGAACGCCTTAAAAAGATCAGAAAAAACGCCACTTACATTATCGCTTACGGATCTTGCGCGACTATAGGCGGGATAAACGGCCTCCGGCGCAGGTACACCGACGAGGAAGCAAAGGAAATAGTGTATCCGGGGAGGGAGTTTCCTCTTGAGGCAGGCTGGCCGCGTCCGGTGCATGAAGTAGTGAAAGTGGACTTTTTCCTGCATGGATGCCCGGTAAATAACGATGAGGTCGTGCTTGCTCTGAAGTCCATCCTTTTGGGCAAAGGATACACGCCTCCGACACACGCGGTGTGCGTGGAATGTAAGCTGAAAGAGAACGTATGTCTTTTTGAAAAAGGACAGGTTTGTATGGGGCCGGTAACGCGTGCCGGTTGTGACGCGTTGTGCCCGAGTTGGGGGAACACCTGCTATGGTTGCAGGGGCATCCTGGATAATCCGGCGGAACAGGGGCAGACGGACTTGCTCGAAAAATACGGTTATACCGTAGATGATATAAAGGAAAAATTCGACCTGTATAATACCTGTAAAATGGAGGCTGATAAAAATGAGTGATAAACTTGCTAAAAAAGATCTTAACATAAATGTTGAGCACGTGACCCGGGTAGAAGGGCACGGAGACATAGAGATAAACATCAAAGAAGGCAAGCTCGAAAAATGTCAGCTTAACATAGTGGAGGCCCCGCGCTTTTTTGAGGCTATGGTGAAGGGAAGATCCATGTTCGAAGTGCAGCACATAACAAGCCGTATATGCGGTATATGTTCTACCGGGCATTGCATGGCATCGGTAAAAGCGGTTGAAGACGCTATCGGTTATGAAGTGAGCGAACAGACCAAACTTTTCAGGAAACTGCTGCTCCATTATGAGACGCTGGACAGTCATCTGCTTCATGTGTGCTTTCTTGTAGCGCCTGACGCGCTGGGTGTTTCGAGTGTCTTGCCGCTGATAAAGACACATAAAGACGTTGTTTTGAGAGTGCTTAGGATGAAAAAGCAGTATAACGACCTGTGTTCGATAATGGCCGGTCGCCACACCCATCCTATCAGTCTTGTGCCGAGGGGGTGGACCAAGCTGCCCACTAAAAAAGAACTGGAAGAGATGAAATCGATACTACTCAGTCAGGTAGACGATCTTACCCAGACCGTGGAGCTTTATAAGACATTGCAGCTTCCTGAATTCGAAAGGGAAACGGAATATGTTGCGCTTATCCATCCGGACGAATACGCGTTCTACGAAGGTGATATAGCGTCCACGGATCTTGACAATGATATTAAGCCGCGGGCCTACAAGGAAATAATGCACGAGTACAATGTGGCGCATTCAACGTCTAAGCATTCCAAAAATAAGAGAGACTCTTATTTCGTGGGCGCTCTGGCCAGGATAAATATAAACTATGATAAGCTGAATGATCAGGCTAAAGCTGTCGCTGAGGCCGTCGGATTTAAGGCGCCGTGTTATAACTCGTTCCATAACTCGACGGCGCAGCTTATTGAGATCGCTCACTGTACTTATGACTCTATCAGGATAATCGACCATTTTCTCGAGAACGGCGTCGATTATGATGACGTTGTCACTTCGTGGCCGACGACCGACGAATGGGCGGGTTTCAAGACGTCTAAAGGTACCGGAGCGGGTGCGGTCGAGGTGCCGAGAGGCATGCTGGTGCATGAGTACACTATAGATGGCAAAGGGATCGTAACGAACGCCAATTGCGTTATACCCACAAACCAGAATCTGTCCAATGTGGACCTTGATATGAAAAAGCTTATCCCGGAAAATCTGGATAAGACCAAGGAAGAAATAACACTTCTTTCGGAGATGCTGGTTAGGGCTTATGATCCATGTATCTCATGTTCATGCCATTTGGTCAACGTGAAGTTTGTGTAGATCGAAGGAGACGGTAATAAGGTTGAGATTAAGATTGAGGTTGAGAGAATTGTATGCAGGTCAACCGCTAACTAAACCTTAATCTCAATCTTAACCTGAATTATTATGACTACTCTTATAGTGGGCGTCGGTTCCATACTGAGGTGCGATGACGGAATAGGCCCGCGAGTGATAGATGAGCTTGAAAAAGAAGACTTACCCGGGGACGTCTCCCTTCATTCGGGAGACATCTCCGGACTTGATCTTTTAAAGCATTTTCCGGAGAAGGGGCGCGTGCTGATAATAGACGCTGCCGATATGGGGGAGGATCCAGGAACGGTAAGGGTATTCGGATTTTCGGATATAGGCAAGGCCGATTTCAATGATCAGTTTTCGACCCACGGCATAGGTCTTCTGGAGACGCTTACTCTGGCCGAGAAAATAGGAACAGAGTGTGAAATAACTATCATAGGAGTACAGCCATACGACACCTCGTACGATCTTGAAATGACGGAGTTTATGACACAAAAGGTCCCGCAGGTGATAGCGGCGGTGAAGAGATTGATGTAGGCGAGGGTAAAGCTCGTCATTTCCGCGACACCGTGTACGCAAACGAGGCAAGCACGTAAGGAGCCACAAGCCGGAGGCGCAGTGAAAGCGGGGATCAAATAGAAATGTTTATTTATAATGGGTCCCGGATATTTGCTGCGCAAATTCCGGGATGACGTATCAAGGAAGGCGTACATGACAAAAGAGATATTCGTTCTATGTACTACAGCAGCGGCTATAGGTTTTTTTCACACTATATTCGGTCCTGATCATTATCTTCCCTTTATAGTGATGTCAAAGGCCAGAAAATGGTCCATGGTCAAAACCTCTGTAATAACCGTGCTTTGCGGTATAGGTCATGTTGCCAGCTCTGTCGTACTTGGACTTATCGGTATAGCTTTCGGTCTTGCTGTTATGAAACTTGAGGCTTTTGAGGCTTTTCGTGGCAATCTGGCGGCCTGGGCATTTATCGGTTTTGGTTTCATGTATTTCATATGGGGCGTGCGTAAGGCCATCAAGAATAAGCCGCACACACATTTTCATGTTCACGTCGATGATGAGTTACATTCACACAAACATTCTCATAAAAGCGAACATGCCCATGTCCACCAAGCGCAGGGTGAAAAGAAGAGTATAACACCCTGGATACTTTTTACCATATTCGTTCTAGGTCCCTGCGAACCTCTTATTCCGATACTCATGTATCCGGCGGCAAAAAGCAGCATTTCGGGGATGGTCTTGGTAGCAAGCGTATTTAGTGTCGTTACGATCCTAACGATGCTTACGGTAGTTATGGTATCATCCTGGGGGACAAGTTTCACGCGTCTGAGTAAGCTTGAACGTTACGCTCACGCGCTTGCCGGCGCCACTATTTGCTGTTCCGGCTTGGCCATCCAATTTCTCGGCCTCTAGGGGGCGCTATGGGGAAGATTGAAAGGAGGATATTAGGAGATCAGGGTATCCGGGAAAGAGTAAACAAAGGATTTGTCCCCGATAACCTAATATCCCTATATGCTAGTCCCCAATAACCCGATAACCTGATATCCTTAATTCTTGTTCCCCATCAACGCAATCCTGGGATTATTTTTACAAACGCCCCCGTGCATGGTAAAATATTATTAATGTTCACCTACTTAGGGGGAGGTCGATACTATGGCACGGATACTTATAGTTGACGATGAAAAAGAGATAACAGCTCTTTTGCAGGAGTTTCTGACAAAAAATAAGTATGAAGCTGTTACATGTGATTCGGGCGAGAAAGCTCTGGCGATACTGGAGGAAAGGGACGGTATCGAGCTTGTTATCCTGGACCACAAGATGCCGGGGATAACCGGCGGGACGGTTTTGGAAGAAATGCGTCAGAGAAAGATAGATATACCTGTAATTCTTCTCACTGGTTCTATGGGGCCGGAAATGAAGAGTATTCGCTCGGACGTGTTTTTGCAGAAGCCGATAGATCTTATGATAGTCCTTAAGAAGGTAAAAGAACTCCTGAACCAATAGGGGTTTTTATAAATGGAGAAGCATGAAATATCTTATTTTTGTTGTAGCAATAACTATTTGTATCGTCGGGAATGCCATGGCTCAAGACATAAATGTTACGTCTGCTCCTGAAGAAGTAGGGCAGTATAAACTTTTTCTTGCTAAAGTCAAACTTCCCCATTTTGCCGATAATCCAAATGACCAGTCAAAGGTGACCGTCACGGCGCTGATCACCGCGCCTTCGGGTAAGACCCTCAACGCGCCTCTTTTTAATATTTCCAACTCCAGGTCCGGTAAGTCCGTGTGGGAACTAAGGTTCACGCCCAGAGAAGCTGGGAAGTATGAGTATTTTATACAGTCCGAGTCAACATCTTTCAGAGGCAAAAGCGCGACGGAAAGTTTTAAAGCGGCAGAGACTGACGGCGCAGGATTTCTTCACAAAAGCGCCAACAATGACTTTTATCTCACATTTGATTCCGGGAAACCTTTTTTTGGTATAGGGCATAATATAGGATGGGTACATGAGAACAGCCCCAGGGTCTTTGACAGGTATTTCAAAAAGCTCCAGGAGAACGGGGCTAACCTCACAAGGGTATGGCTTTGCCACTGGGCGTTCAGGATAGAGTGGGAGGAACTGGGTAAATACGAGAAAGAGGATTCCCGGAAACTTGATAAGATGCTGGAGGTAGCCGCCGAACGGGGCATATACATCATGCTGTGCTTTGATACATACGGCAGTATGCTGGACGCTAAAGGGACCTGGGGGGAGGAAAGGTGGAGCATAAATCCTTATAATAAGAAGAACGGCGGTCCCTGCGAGACACCGGAAGATTTTTTTACCAATCCGGAAGCGAAAAAATGGTATAAGAGCAAACTTAAATATTTTGTTTCGAGATGGAGTCATTCTCCTAATATTTTTGCTTTTGAGCTATGGAATGAATATGACGCCCCGGCAGAATGGGTTAAAGAGATGGCGGGATATATCGAAGAGATCAACCCGCACGGGCAGTTCGTGACAACGAGTATGGGATATCCTTTTGACAAAGTCTTCGACGAAGGCCAGATATGGGAACTGGAGGAAATGGGTATTGTTACGCTCCATTCTTACGGGAATGCTACCGGTACGGGTAGAGTCTCTCCGCTGGTTCAGGAAAGCCGGGAAGCCGCCAGGCGCTACAAGAAGCCGTTTATCTGTTCTGAGTTCGGTATAGATTTTGATAAGGATGATAAGGAATACGACCCACATGGCAAAGGCATAGCGCTGCATAACAGCATCTGGGCTTCGGCCATGTCAAAATCGTTCGGGACGGCGATGAACTGGTGGTATGACACCTACGTTCGTCCAAAGGACCTTTATCCTCATTATGGCGCTTTATCCTCTTTCCTTGAGGGAGTCGACTGGGATTCTTCTGATATCGCGTACGCGGAAACAGGTTCGGTAATGGTGCCCCTTTTGGAAGGCGTAGAGCCTGTTTACAGGGATGTCAGGATAAAACCTAGCGATAAATGGGAGAAGATATACACTAACGAGTTCACCTTTCTCAATAACGGAGATCTTGCGGGCGCCGGTCTGCCTAATAAATACCTGCACGGAAAGCTCAAAAAAAAGATGCAGGTGGATCATATATTTCATGTAGATTTTCCAAAAGATAGCCGGTTCATAATACGAGTAGGAACCGTATCCCAGGGCGCGGATCTACACGTATATGTCGACGGTAAAGAGACTATGAATAAGGTCTTTCCCGCCGGTCCGGGAGAAGGTCCGTGGAAGAGGAGCCTTTTTCTGAAAAAATACAAAGTGTATCAGTGCGTGTATAACGAAGACTTTGTGATAGACGTCCCGAAGGGAGAGCATACGATAAGACTGTCCAATACGGGAAAAGACTGGCTGGGTATAGAGAAGATAACGCTTAAGGATTATGTCGATAACAGCCGGGGCAACGCGCGCTGTCTTGGGCTCAGGGCCGGAAAAGATACCCTGCTCTGGGTGCAGAACAGGGATTCTAACTGGAGGAACGCCTTTGGCGGTAACGGCGCGAAACCCATTACGGGAGCATATATCGATGTGTCCGGAATGGGAGAAGGGCCAAGTACAGTCGAATGGTGGGATACGTATACCGGGTCAAAACTATCCGCCGAAAAAATAGTCGCGAAAGATGACAAAATAAGGCTTGAGGTACCGGAGTTCCTGAGAGATATTGCCTGTAAAATACGCGAAAAAAGATAAAAAATCTTGACAGATCCTTGTGAAAGTAGTACAATCTTCACTGTAGTATGAAGCAGTACACAGCAAGCAACGAAGCGTTCCCGAAAGGGGCGCTTTTTTTATTTCCCAAGACGGGATACAGCTTCCACAGATGGAAACACAGGATGAGGATGTCCTTTACAAGTCGCGAAGAACCGGTGGCTAAAAGGGCGTTTTTTGTTTTTAGAGCATTAGAGAAAGTCCCAAATAGCCCCCATAAGTGTTTTTGTTGATTTTAAATAGGGGAGTGGTACAATAAGAAAATATAATCTCCCCGCTAAAGAAAAGGGGATCATCATGAGACAGAGAACTGCAGTGCTTGAAGGAGGTATTGAGATGGGTAAGATAGAAGGTATGGATATGACGACGGTAGCCGATTATTACGGAGAGAACGTATTTAGCCTTAAAAATATGCGTAACTTCCTTTCAGAGAAGGCATATAAGTCACTTTTAGCCACGATAAAAGAGGGAAAAACCATAGAGCCTGATATAGCGGACGAAGTAGCTGACGCGATGAAGACATGGTCCGTGTCCAAGGGAGCGACCCACTTTACACATTGGTTTCAGCCTCTTACCGGCGCTACGGCTGAAAAGCACGATTCTTTTATCGATCCTGACTCCGAAGGCGGAGTGATACTGAAATTCTCCGGCGGCGAGCTTATTAAGGGGGAACCGGACGCTTCCAGTTTTCCTTCAGGGGGATTAAGGGCGACTTTTGAAGCGCGCGGATATACCGCGTGGGACCCGACTTCTCCCGCCTTCATAAAGGACAGTGACAATGGGGCTACTCTTTGTATTCCCACGGCGTTCTATTCCTACCACGGAGAGGCACTGGACAAGAAAACACCGCTATTACGGTCGGTAACGGCACTGTCAAAGCAGATAAGCCGCCTGGCAAAGCTATTCGGGATAGAGACCAAAAACGAAAGGGCATACGCGACGCTTGGACCCGAGCAGGAGTATTTCCTTATAGACAGGGATTACTATGAGGCGAGACTGGATGTTATACAGATCGGAAGGACCATCTTCGGGAAGGCGCCGGCAAAACACCAGCAGATGGACGACCATTATTTTGGCGCGATAAAGACCAAGGTCCTGGCTTTTATGGATGAGCTTGATCGCGAACTCTGGAAGATGGGGATACCGTCAAAGACCCGTCATAACGAAGTCTGTCCGGCACAGTTCGAGATAGCTCCGGTCTTTGAGGAACAGAACCTCGCCGTCGATCATAATATGATCACCATGGAGATCCTCACGAAAATCGCCGAAAGATACGATTTCGTCTGTCTTCTTCATGAAAAACCATACGCGGGCGTTAATGGTTCCGGTAAACACAATAACTGGTCGGTAGTTGGTCCGGATGGTAAGAACTGGCTGACTCCGGGTGAAAACCCCCATGAGAATGCCAAGTTCCTTACGATGATCTGTGCTTTGATGAAGGCTATCGATACTTACGCGGGTCTTCTAAGGTCCAGCGTGGCGACTGCCGGCAACGACCACAGGCTGGGAGCTAACGAGGCGCCGCCGGCCATACTCTCTATTTTTCTCGGAGAGCAGCTGACGGATGTTATAGATCAGATAGAGCAGGGCGGAGCAAAGAGTTCAAAGAAGACCGCAGCTATAGAAATAGGCGTGGATTCCCTTCCCACTCTGCCGATGGACATGACCGATCGGAACAGGACGAGCCCGTTCGCTTTTACGGGCAACAAGTTCGAATTCCGTGCCGTAGGGTCCAATCAAAGCTGTGCGGGGTCGAACGTGATCATTAACACGATAGTAGCTGAAGCTATCAGCGTGATATGTGATGACGTGGAAGCTGCTATGTTTGGCGGGAAAGACTTCAATGAGGCGCTGCAGGAAGTTCTCCAGGCTATAGTGAAGAAGCATAAGAGGATACTTTTCAACGGTGATAACTATACTGAAGAATGGCATAAAGAGGCCGCCAAGAGAGGTCTGCCTAATTTAAAGAATACACCGGAGTCTCTCAAAGCCCTCAAGGATCCGAAAGTGGTAGAACTTTTCGAGAGACATAAGGTCCTGTCGAAGACGGAACTTATGTCGCGTCACGACATATATAAAGAGCAGTACGATAATACCATAGCGATTGAAGCGTCGGTAGCTCAGAATATGGCCAAGACGATGATCTTGCCGGTGGCTATCGAGTACCAGAGTATGGTGGCGGGAACGGTAGAGGACGTCAAGGATTGCGGATGCAAGCCGACTGCTGCGCAGGAGCTTCTTGAAGAGCTGTGCGAGGAGACGAACAAAGTATCGGAGGGTATAAAAAAACTGGTGAAGGCGATAGACGGGGAAAAACCCGCGGAGATGATCAAGGCGATGAACGAATTGCGCGTCCCGGTCGATACTCTTGAAGGTATAATCCCGGCGGATATGTGGCCGCTGCCATCTTATGCCGAGATGCTGTTTAGGTTATAAATGAGCTAAGTGGCAAGGGGTAAGCGGTAAGGATAATACCGCGTGCCCCTTGCAAAAGAAGGATAGGATAATGGATAAAAAAGGATCGGAAAAAGATTATTTCGCGGCATTAACGAAGATAAGCAAGGCGATAACCAGTGACCTGTACCTTGAGGATATCCTTAAGCTTGTGGTCAACCTTACGGCGGGAGTCATGGGCGCGAAGATATGCGCTTTATGGCTGTTTGATAAAGAGAAGCAGGAGCTTCAGATAAGGACGACACAGGCGATGAGCCAGGAATATCTCAAGAAAAGATCCATAAAGGTCGGAGAAGGTATAGTCGGGCTGGTAGCCAGCGAGAAAAAACCGATCGTCATATCCAATGTTCTTGAAGACGAGAGATATAAGGAGAAAGACCTAGCGGAAAAAGAAGGTCTGGTGTCTATGTTGAGTGTTCCCATGATCGAAAAAGGCGAGGTGTTGGGTGTAATAAACGTTTATACGGTCGCGTTTTATAAGTTCTCAAAAAGTGACATAGACCTTCTTAGCGCTGTTGCCAATCAGTCCGCGGTCGCGATACACAATACCGAGCTTATGGTTCAGACGAAAGTCATACAGGAAGAGCTGGAGACCAGGAAAAAAGTTGAGAAGGCCAAAGGTATTTTGATGAAGGGGCAAGGACTCACCGAGGAAGAAGCGTACAAGTTGATGAGGAAGTCAAGCATGAACAAACGCGTTTCTATGAAGGAAATAGCAGAAGCGATAATACTCTCTGAAGAGATCAGAGGCTAGGTACAACATATAAATTAACGACGAAGTTAAGCAGGCAAAGGGGCCCATTATATGCGATTAAAGCATGTGATGGGTTTTTTGTTTGAGGGCACAACTTATTGAACAAAGTGAAAATAAGTTGTATGCCCGAAAACACCCCGCCCTTTTGTAAAAAGAGCGGGGTTAATTTGCAGACGGCTGTTAGCCTACAATTTATGTCGCGTTTGCAAGCTTCATAAATTATCTGCTCATTTATGGAGCGAAGAGATCGTTAGATTTTAGAAAAATATTTACGGTCAATATAATATGCTTGACGATACCGGATCCGATCGAGGAAACGTGAAAACCGACGAGAACAGAATGACTTCTGAGAATAAAGTTTTTTCTGTCGGAGATATGAGGAGAGGTCAGTCGCTTGTTGTATGGGTGGTCTCGGGGGGGAGAAAAGCGGCATTTTTCATGGATAAATACCTGATGGGGAAGACCTTTTTTCCGGATATGTGAGGAAAAGCGGTAAAGAGCGGGTTCAAATGACTAAAAAGGTGTATTTTTTGTTTGCATATTCCCGCAATATATATACAATAGGTTGAAACGTTTTTCTCAGGGGAATTATATATGACATTTATGGAAGCTAAACTAGCATTAGAGGACGGAAGGATATTTCCGGGTTTTGCCTTTGGCGCGACAGGCGAAAGGTACGGGGAAGTCGTGTTCAATACCAGCATGGCGGGGTATCAGGAGATCCTTACCGACCCTTCGTATAAGGGACAGATAGTTACGATGACGTATCCTTTGATCGGCAATTACGGCGTGAACGAAGAGGATGTCGAGTCTCGTCGTCCTTTTGTTGAAGGGTTCGTCGTAAAAGAGGCGAGCCGCATAGCCAGTAACTGGAGATCCACAAAAGCTCTTCCTGAATATCTCAAAGAGAACGGTATAGTCGGTATAGAAGGAGTAGATACCAGGGCTCTTACAAAACATATACGCCTTCAGGGATCGATGAAAGCCGTTATATCCACGGAAGATCTCGACGACGCGAGCCTGGTGAAAAAGGCGAAGGCTTCTTCCGGGCTTGACGGACTTGACCTGGTAAAAGAGGTAAAGAACGACGAGAAGTTTGACTGGAATACCGAAGGTAAATACAAGGTCGTGGTGATAGACTGCGGTGTAAAGTTCAATATACTTCGCAGGCTGGAGGAACATTCCTGTGGTGTCACCGTGCTGCCGCCGGACACATCGGCGGAAGATATCCTGGGTGAGAAACCGGACGGGGTATTGCTTTCCAACGGTCCCGGAGACCCTTCCGGAGTGCCTTACGTGGTTGAAACGGTTAAAAAGCTGCTGGGCAAAGTCCCGATATTCGGTATATGTTTCGGTCATCAGATGCTGGGGATGGCACTTGGCGGGAAGACCTATAAGCTCAAGTTCGGACATCATGGCGGAAACCATCCCGTAAAGGATCTCAGGACCGGACGCGTGGCTATTACCCCGCAGAACCACAACTTCTGCGTCGATATGGATACCCTGCCGAAAGAGGATCTGGAGATAACACATATTAATCTGAACGACCAGACACTTGAAGGCATGAAACACACAAAGATGCCGATATTTTCAGTTCAGTTCCATCCGGAATACGGGCCGGGACCGCGCGATGCGGAATATCTTTTCAAGGAGTTTATAGATATGATGGAGGCGGAGAGTGCCTAAAAGAGACGACATTAAAAAGATACTTATCATCGGCTCAGGCCCCATAGTCATAGGCCAGGCGTGTGAGTTCGACTATTCGGGCACGCAGGCATGCAAGGCACTCAAGGAAGAAGGCTTTGAGGTAGTTCTGATTAATTCCAATCCCGCCACAATTATGACGGATCCGGAACTCGCCGATGTCACTTACATCGAGCCGATAACACCGGAAGTCGTCGTGAAGATAATCGAGAAAGAAAGACCGGACGCGCTATTGCCGACTCTCGGCGGGCAGACGGGTCTTAACACCGCTATGAAAGTCGCGGAGACGGGCGCTCTTGATAAATATAACGTCAAGCTGCTTGGGGCGAATATAGCATCCATAAGAAAAGCCGAAGACCGCGATCTTTTCAAGGAAGCCATGCTTAAGATAGGAATGGACCTGCCGGTAAGCGCTCTTGCTTATAACATGGAAGAAGCCCACGAGGCGCTCGAAAAAATAGGCCTTCCGCTTATCATCCGGCCGAGTTTCACTCTTGGCGGTACTGGCGGCGGGATCGCGAATACCATTGAAGAGTTCGAGAAGATAGCTGATATGGGCCTCAAGAACAGTATGATAAGTGAGGTACTTATCGAGGAATCTATTTCGGGATGGAAAGAATTCGAGCTTGAGGTAATGCGCGATAATAAAGACAATGTCGTCATCATCTGCTCGATAGAGAACGTGGATCCCATGGGTATACATACCGGTGATTCTATTACGGTGGCGCCGGCGCAGACTCTGACCGACAGGGAATACCAGGCGATGCGTGACGCGTCCATAAAGATAATCAGGGAAATAGGCGTTGAGACCGGAGGGTCTAACATACAATTCGCCGTTAATCCGGATAACGGCCGTATGGTCGTTATCGAGATGAATCCCAGAGTATCCAGAAGTTCGGCGCTGGCAAGTAAAGCTACCGGATTTCCGATAGCTAAGATGGCGGCAAAGCTGGCGGTCGGATACACCCTTGATGAGATACAGAACGATATTACAAGTGAGACCCCCGCGTCTTTCGAGCCTAGCATAGATTATTGTGTGGTAAAGATCCCGAGGTTTACGTTCGAGAAGTTCCCCGAAGCGGTGGACGTCCTGGGCATATCCATGAAATCCGTCGGGGAGACAATGGCAATAGGGCGTACTTTTAAAGAAGCCCTGCAGAAAGGCCTGAGGGGTCTTGAAATAGGGCATACTGGGTTTGATAATAAGAAGGACTACAAAGAGATACCCGCGGAGAAAATAGAAAAGCGTCTCGCTGAACCTAACGCGTCGCGGATCTTCTATGTCAAGTACGCGATGCAGCAGGGGTATACCAACGCTCAGATAGAGAAGCTCACCGGGATGGACCCGTGGTTCGTGGATAACATGAGGCAGATAGTCGAGCTTGAGGACGAGATCAAAAGCTCCGCGTCGGATCTTGCTTCGCTCTCTCCGGTTTTGTTGCGTAAAGCCAAGCAGTACGGTTTTGGCGACAGGCAGCTCGCGGACCTTATCGGAACTGATGAGATATCCGTTCGCGCGTACAGAAAAGAATGCGGGGTGGAAGCCACATTTAAACTGGTCGATACATGCGCCGCGGAATTTGAGGCCTACACGCCGTATTACTATTCCACTTACGAGACGGAAGACGAGACGCGCGTCTCGGACAAGAGAAAGATAATGATACTCGGCGGCGGTCCAAACAGGATAGGCCAGGGTATCGAATTTGATTACTGCTGTTGTCACGCCGCTTTCGCTCTGGAAGAAATAGGGTGTGAGACAATAATGGTGAACTCCAACCCGGAAACGGTGTCTACAGATTATGATACGTCCGATAAGCTTTATTTCGAGCCGCTTACGTTCGAGGACGTAATGAACATCATCGACAGGGAAAAACCGGACGGTGTCATAGTGCAGTTTGGCGGGCAGACGCCGCTTAACCTGGCGGATATGCTTTCAAAGGCCGGAGCTCCCATAATAGGCACGACGGTCGAATCAATACATCGCGCGGAAAGCCGCGATAAATTCGCCAAACTTCTTGATAAGCTAAAGATCCATCAGCCGCCGAACGGTTCCGCGAATTCCGCCGAAGAAGCCGCTAAGATAGCCGCGGAGATAGGGTTCCCGGTGCTGGTAAGGCCTTCGTTCGTTCTTGGCGGACGCGCCATGCGTATAGTTTATGACAAGGGCTCGCTCAGCGAGTTTGTGGAAGAAGCGCGTGAAGCCTCTCCGGATCACCCGATACTTATAGACAAGTTCCTTGAAGACGCGGTCGAGGTGGACGTTGACGCTTTGTGCGACGGAGAGACTTCTGTTATAGGCGGGATAATGGAACACATAGAGGAAGCCGGTGTGCATTCCGGAGATTCCGCTTGTGTCCTGCCGCCGCACACACTGAGCGACGACATAATAGATGAGATAAGGGAACAGACCCACAAGATCGCCCGCGAACTGAAGGTCATCGGACTTCTGAACATACAGTTTGCCGTTAAGGGAAGCGACGTATACGTACTGGAAGTGAATCCTCGCGCCTCAAGGACTACACCGTTCGTCAGCAAGGCGACGGGTGTTCCTCTGGCAAAGATCGCTTCGAAGGTCATGGCTGGCAAGAAGCTCAAAGAGCTTGGGGTGGTTGAGGAAAAGCACGTGGAGCATATCTCAGTAAAAGAATCCGTTCTTCCGTTTTCGAGGTTTTCCGGAGTGGATATACTTCTCGGTCCTGAGATGAAATCCACCGGCGAGGTCATGGGGGTGGATGATACGTTCGGCACAGCTTTTTACAAAGCTCAGCTGGCGGCGGGGCAGGGACTTCCGACAGAAGGTAAAGTCTTTATAAGCGTGAAGAACGATGATAAACGTAACATTATTTTTATAGCGAAAAAGCTGCATGACCTGGGTTTTGAGATACTGGCCACAAAGGGTACGCACAAGGTCCTCGCGTCCAACAATATAGACGCTGAAATGGTCGGAAAAGTCTCCGAAGGCGATGAGCAGATCCTTGAGCTTATTAAAAAAGACGAGCTCAAACTGATAATAAATACGCCTACCGGCGGCGGCAGCCAGTCGGATGTAAAGACCATCAGGAGCCAGGCTGTGATGCACGCGGTACCCTGTATAACTACCATACAGGGAGCTCAGGCCGCGGTAAACGGTATCGATTCCATCATGAATGGCCGTTTTGATGTAACGTCATTGCAGGAATACCTGTCTAAATAACAGCATACTATTACAGCGGGAGAAGAAATGCCTAAATACATTTTTGTTACGGGAGGAGTTGTTTCAAGTCTTGGTAAAGGTATCGCGGCCGCTTCTATCGGGAAGCTTCTTGAAACGAGGGGCCTTAAAGTCTCGATAATAAAGTGCGATCCGTATATCAATGTGGACCCCGGTACCATGAGCCCTTATCAGCATGGCGAAGTGTACGTGACCGACGATGGCGCGGAAACAGATCTTGATCTCGGCCATTACGAAAGATACACCAACGCTCGGCTTACCAAAGACAACAACATCACCACGGGGAAAATATATCAGTCGGTAATATCCAAAGAAAGAAAAGGATCTTATCTGGGGAGTACTGTCCAGGTAATACCGCATATCACCGACGAGATAAAGGACGACATAAGAAAAGTAGGTAAAAAAAGCAAGGTAGATATTGTCCTTGTGGAGATAGGCGGTACAGTGGGCGACATAGAAGGCCTGCCGTTCCTTGAAGCTATAAGACAGTTCTCAATTGAAGAGGGGCGCGATAACGTTCTCTTCATACATCTGACGCTCATACCTTATATAAAGAGCGCCGGAGAGATAAAGACCAAACCTACGCAGCACAGTGTCGGCAAACTTAGAGAGATCGGTATACAGCCTGACATACTTATGTGTCGTTCGGAGGTTCCCATAACCAAAGAGGCGCGTGAGAAGATAGCGCTTTTTTGCAACGTGGATAAGAAGAAGGTCATCCTCGCGTTAGACGTCGATACCATTTATGAGGTTCCCGTGGTATTCGGGAGGCAGGGGCTGGACGAACTTATCGTAAAGAGGCTTAAGCTTAAGACCCGTAAGGGTGATCTAAGCGATTGGAAAAAGAAAGTCGTTGAAAGAGTAAAGTCTCCGGAGAAAAGCGTAAAGATAGCAGTTGTCGGGAAATACATAACACTTCAGGACGCCTACAAATCGATATATGAAGCTCTTGTGCACGGAGGTATAGCCAACAGGGCCAAAGTTGAGATCGTTCGGGTAGACTCCGAGAAAATAAACGCGGCAAGCGCCGATCGTATATTTAAGGGCGTCAGCGGTATTCTGGTCCCGGGCGGCTTCGGCTATCGGGGGATAGAAGGCAAGATAAAAGCCATTAAATACGCGCGAGAGAACGGCATACCGTTCTTCGGGATCTGCCTGGGAATGCAGACCGCGGTCATCGAGTTCGCCCGGAACGTTTGCGGGATGAAAGGCGCCAATTCGACGGAGTTCAATAAGAACACGAAATATCCGGTAATAAGTCTTCTCGAAGAGCAGAAAAAAGTTAAACATAAGGGTGGCACCATGCGTCTTGGCGCTTACAGGTGCAACCTGAAAAGCAGTTCTAAAAGCCGCAGCGCATACAAAAAAACCACCGTATATGAACGTCACCGGCATCGTTATGAGTTCAATAACGATTTTAAGAAAAGGATGGAGAAAAAAGGCCTTATTTTTTCAGGGATACATCCATCAGGCACTCTTACGGAAATAATAGAGCTCAAAGGGCATCAGTGGTTCGTGGCATGCCAGTTCCATCCTGAATTCAAGTCAAAGCCGGATAAAGCACATCCCCTTTTCAAGGATTTTGTAAAGGCAGCTTTGGCTATGAAGGGATAACAGACGTTGTGAACTGTAAACGGTAAACTGTTTACAGTTACCCGTGAGCAGCTATTTCGTCAAGCGTTGATCGGTTGCGTCTTTGGAATCGTTGGAGGGCTTACGGTTGGGGTTCAGCCGCCACCCTATAACGTAAGACGATTCGATAGCCGTAACCCTACAACGTAATCCGAGTTCGTCCCTGATATCCCGATACCCGGCCACCATTCCCAGTTTTCTATTCCCAATTCCCTGATGACTGCCCACTGTTTACCATTTTCATTTGCCTTATCAAACGATATAGAGTAATATTATCCACAACCTAACCTGGTTATATTTGCAGACCTACCTTGATGTTTTATCAATTTAACCTGGTCGAACCTAACCTGGTTATAAATGCATATTTTGTATCCGCAAC
The DNA here is from genome assembly GCA_030765685.1 of Candidatus Tantalella remota. GTDB lineage: Bacteria > Omnitrophota > Gorgyraeia > Tantalellales > Tantalellaceae > Tantalella > Tantalella remota. The sequence continues at coordinate 33,088 of JAVCCB010000070.1, forward strand.
CCCGCTGATTAAATCCAAATGTCAAAATCCAAAACCCAAATGAAATCCAAATGACAAAATCCAAAAGTAGCGTTCCTTTTGGATTTAGGATTTTCATGATTCCTTTGGATTTTGGGCTTAGGATTTTGGATTTATATTTCCACTAACATCGAGATTTAACCTGGCACAACCTAACCTGGTTATATTTGCAGACCTACCTTGATGTTTTATCAATTTAACCTGGTCGAACCTAACCTGGTTATAAATGCATAAGGGATACATCCATCAGGCACTCTTACGGAAATAATAGAGCTCAAAGGGCATCAGTGGTTCGTGGCATGCCAGTTCCATCCTGAATTCAAGTCAAAGCCGGATAAAGCACATTCCCTTTTCAAGGATTTCGTAAAGGCAGCTTTGGGGCATAAAGGATAAGGGGAAAGAGGTCTTAGGTCTTGGGTGTTCCTCCTTCGCGAAAGCTTCGGCGGACAAGTAGGTGTTGGCCCAAGACCCAGGATAGATCAGCTAACACAGCTGGTCTTTTTTTGTATCTGCAAAAGTGAAAATAGACATCGTCATCCCCGCACGCTTTAAGCGGGGATCCAATAAAAATTATTACTTTTATTTGATTCCCGCTTTCGCGGGAATGACGTTCGAGTTCGTCCCTGATACCCGGCCACCATTCCCAGTTCTCTATTCCCAATTCCCAAAGTTACGCGTTCCCAAGAGCGTCTAACACCCGTATCACTGATTTCATTTGCCTTATCAAACGATATAGAGTAGTATTATATAAGCTAGTAAGTTCCATTACACAATACAAGTAAATATCAGGGAGGTGTCTGTGAAGAAATTACTTTTTCTTACACTTTGTGTGGCCGTTCTTATATCAGGTTGTGCCTCATCCGGCAGTAATCTGAACAGCAGGGTGGACGTTCTCGAGAAGAGGATGGATAGGGTGGAAGAGGATCAGACATCTATAGAAGAGCATTTTAAATCCAAAGGCGAGAGTATTACTTACGTTTCCACTGCGCAGACTTCGAAAGAAGTTTCGGGTAAAGTATCGTTGAGCAAGCGGGAAACACAGATCGCCCTTATGAATGCCGGATATTATGATGGTCCGGTGGACGGAAAACTCGGGAAGCAGTCAAGAAAAGCCATTATGGCGTTTCAGGAAGATAAAGACCTTAAGGTTGACGGTATTGCCGGTTCCCAGACACAGAAAGCTCTTTTGAAATATCTGGATAACTGATCGATATTTCATATCCGAATAGAGTTCCTCGACGACTTCCTTTTGCCTAAGATCAAGCTGCTACAAAGCAGGCGAAGAAGCGAATAATCTCCTTTTTCGGGTGATAATTCACATTTAAGGCGAAATTCCACAAAAAAAACAGTATTTTGACCGAGAAAGTCGTTTTTTTTCTTGACTCTTTATGTCGAATCCGAGATAATCATTTGGTCGGTACAAGGCAGTACCGTTGCGTGTTTGAAGAACAAAGACGTTCTTTTCCTGCTAGGGGGAGAACGCCTTTTTTTTTGTGCTCCAATGCGTAAAAAAGAGGCAGTTTTAGACCGCAGGTTTTACTTTAATTGCCAAAAAGAAACGTAAATGTATTGGAGGTAGAAAATGGCACAGACGACAGTGGAGGTGAAGAAAATGGCAACAAAATCAGATTATGTACAGAGTGTATTGGAAATCGCACAAAAAAGGAATCCCGGAGAGACGGAATTTCAGCAGGCGGTCAAGGAAGTACTTGACTCTCTTGCGCCGGTGGTGGCGAGACACAAAAAATACGAAGAGGCTTGTATCCTGGAACGTATAATTGAGCCGGAAAGACAGCTCATGTTCCGCGTACCATGGCAGGACGATAACGGGAACGTACAGGTGAATCGCGGGTTTAGGTTCGAGTTTAACAGCGCGCTCGGTCCTTATAAAGGCGGTCTGCGTTTTCATCCGAACGTTAATTCGAGTGTTCTTAAGTTCCTCGGTTTTGAGCAGGTGTTCAAGAACTCTCTTACCACGCTCCCCATGGGCGGCGGTAAAGGCGGTTCGGATTTCGATCCCAAAGGAAAATCTGACAATGAAGTTATGCGTTTCTGTCAGAGTTTTATGACCGAACTTTTTCGTCACATAGGCCCGGATACCGATGTGCCGGCCGGTGACATCGGAGTGGGCGGAAGAGAAATAGGTTTCATGTTCGGTCAGTACAAGCGTATTCGCAACGAGTTTACGGGAATCCTCACGGGAAAAGCCTTGCACTGGGGCGGATCGCCCATACGTCCGGAAGCTACCGGTTACGGCGCGACATATTTCGGCGAAGAGATGCTGAAGACTCGTGGTGACAGCTACAAAGGAAAGACAGTCCTGGTATCGGGTTCAGGTAACGTCGCACAGTATACGGTCGAGAAGGTAAACCAGCTCGGCGGTAAGGTAGTTACGTTGTCTGACTCTGCTGGAACGATATACGATAAGGACGGTATAGACGCGGAAAAATTAGCTTACGTTATGGAGCTCAAGAACGTAAAAAGAGGCCGCATAAAGGAATATGCCGATAAGTATGGTTGTGAATACAAGGCAGGCGAAAAACCCTGGAGTGTTAAGGGTGACTGCGCTTTCCCGAGTGCCACTCAGAACGAGATAGACGGTAACGACGCCAAAACACTGTTAGAGAACGGTTGTATACTCGTCAGTGAAGGCGCTAACATGCCTTCCACACCGGAAGCGGTCGACTTGTTCGTAGAGAAGAAGATCCTCTACGGTCCGAGTAAAGCTGCTAATGCCGGTGGTGTCGCGACATCCGGTCTCGAGATGAGCCAGAACTCGATGCGTCTGGGGTGGAGCCGTGAAGAGGTAGACCAGAAGCTGAACGGCATCATGGTAGCCATTCACAACCAGTGTGTTAAGGCGGCCGATGAATACGGCGATCCGGGCAACTATGTTATGGGTGCCAACATTGCCGGGTTCACAAAAGTCGCTGACGCGATGCTGGATCAGGGCCTGGTATAAACCAGCCGTAAGATCCTTACAGTAAATAAAAAGGCCCGAGGGTACTATCCTTCGGGCCTTTTTATTATTAACGCTCCCCGGCAGGCATGGTATAATCTATTTTTAGGATCGGAGCTATTAAAGGGAGTACAGTATGGAACATGTGTCTTACGGACTTGCTTTTCTGGCGGGGTTTCTTTCGTTTCTTTCCCCGTGTATTTTGCCTCTTGTTCCCGGGTATATTTCATTTCTTTCGGGAGCATCGCTTGAAGAGCTCAAGAAAGGGGCCGCCCCAAAGGAAGTGGCCAGAAAAGCCGGGCTGACTTCGATATTCTTTGTACTCGGATTTTCACTGGTTTTTACGCTTCTGGGGGCTTCCGCGACGGCCGTGGGAAAGATCATGATGCAGTACCTGACGATCTTGACTAAGATCGCGGGTGCTTTGATATTTATACTTGGTCTTCATCTTTTGGGTGTCCTGAAGATGAAATGGCTGAACTACGAGAAAAGGGTGCAGCTAAAAAATATATCCCCGGGTTACTGGGGGGCTTTCCTTGTAGGCCTTGCGTTCGCTCTCGGGTGGACACCCTGCGTGGGACCGATACTGGCCGGGATACTTGCTCTGGCGGCGACGCAGAACACAGTAGTAAAGGGCATGATAATGCTCCTTTTGTATTCGCTGGGGCTCGGTATACCGTTTATCGTAACCGGGTTCGCCGTGGGTGTTTTTATGAAGTTTTTTGAGAAATATAAACGTTTTATTCGGTCCGGAGAGATAGTGGCGGGAATTTTCCTTATAGGCCTTGGGATACTGATATTTACGGATAACGTAAGCATGCTTTTAAGATATTTGCCGGAATCTTTTTACAATTTTGCCAAATAATGTGATCATAGAAGGGGGAAAACAATGAAAAGCAGATGTGTAGTTATAGCTATGACGATGGCGCTCTTGCTGGGTTCTTTCGGGCTTGTGTCCTGTGACGGGCAGGGTTCGGCTTCGGCGAACGCTGATATGGCGCCGGATTTCACATTAAAAGACCTGGACGGGAATAATTACAGTTTTGCTTCAACGAAAGGTAAAGTCGTGATACTGGATTTCTGGGCTACCTGGTGTCCTCCATGCAGGATCGGGATACCGGAGTTCCAGGCGCTATACGAACAGTATAAAGATAAGGGCCTTGTGGTCGTTGGTGTGGCTCTTGATCAGGGTGGAGTGCAGGTGGTAAAACCTTTCGTCAAGAAGAACGGGGTCACTTATCTGGTAGCGATTGGCGACAGGGGAGTTGTAGCCGCTTACGGCGGTATCCGGGGAATACCTACAACATTTGTGATAGACCGCCAGGGGAAGATAGTCCAGAAATACGTGGGATATCGCGAAAAAAAGATTTTTGAGGCGGATATCAAGAAACTGCTGTAACAAAGTAAAGGGACGATATTTTTTCCTTGTATTGTCTTTGAAACTTGATAGAATATCTTCAGATTTTGTTTATTGGTGAAACCAAACGGAAAGGATACAAAAGATGGTAAGTTATAAAGAACTGGGATTTGTGAATACAAAAGATATGTTCTCGAAGGCAATGGAAGGTAAATACGCTATTCCGGCCTACAATTTTAATAACATGGAGCAGCTGCAGGCTATAATGACGGCATGTCTGGAAAGTCAGTCGCCGGTCATTATACAGGTATCAAGCGGAGCTCGTAAATACGCCAACCAGACCCTCCTGAGATATCTAGGCCAGGGGGCGGTTGCA
>JAVCCB010000082.1 GCA_030765685.1 Candidatus Tantalella remota
CCCGCCTTCGCTAGAAGCTTCCACCTTCGCCAAGGCTACGGCGGACGAGTCGGCGGACAGGCGGGCAAGCAAAAACTCAACCAAAACCCCGTAACCCGAGACAGGGTATTAGGGGATCAGGACATCAGGGACGTGAGGCGATTCGACGCTACTTCAGATGCTGGATGCTAGATGCTCGTAGTTTGGGAATTGGGAATAGAGAATCGGGAATAGATGGCAGAATACCAGGCTATCAGGATATCAGGGACGTGAGGCGATTCGACGCTACTTCAGATGCTGGATACTAGATGCTCGACGCTCGTAAGAGCTTGCGAATTACGTGCCTGATATATGGCAAGCAAAAGCTAAGCCCAGCACCTAACACCGACAACCCAACACCTGCCGCCGGTCATCATCCCCCGCCTTCATCCATAACCTTTTTCAGCTGATTAATCGCTTCTTCATGTTTCGTTTGATCCATCTTTCTTAAATTATAAAGTTTCCACTGAACAGCGGGCATCTTCTTCACATCATCAATCCCCAGCAATTCCCATTTTGGATCGCCTTCTTTGAACGATATAAGAAACATACGCTCATCGTCAGTAAAATCGTTATTAATCGTTTCAATCAGTTCTTTTCGCACATTCTCAATATTTTCATAAGTAACATCAAGTGATGACATGTCCGCAAATTCCTTATCGTAGACTGCTTTCATATCCTTAAGGTTCGGCGCCAATAACTCTGCCATAGTACGATTATGACTGACAAGATAAACAATAAACGCTTTTCGTACTTCCTCCGTAATACCTTCATTCTGAAAAAGCAACATAATGTCAAACATATCACGGGGATGTTGCCTGTCCAGCGCGGCACATATTTTGGAACCGTACAACTGTGCGAAAGACAGGGTATTAATCGTGACAAATTTTTCGAAAACTTCTTCTGCTTTTTTAGCAAGATCGCGCTGCTCACATCCAAATACAGTCCCACGAATAATTAAATTTGGCTCAATTTTTACAATAGCACCATGTTTTTTTACAAATAATTTTATAATCAGCTTTTCCTGAACGTCTTTTTTATTCTCCACCGTAACTGACGGAATAGCACTGATAATACTTTTTGATATTAGCTCCAGCTTTTGACTGATGCTTCTAAGCGTTTCATCACGATCAAGTATGGGCAAAAAGGTTAAATCAATATCTACAGAAATACGCGGCATATCACGCACAAAGAAATTAATCGCCGTACCGCCATGCAACGCAAAATCGGTGTCTTTGCCAATGTGCGGCAGAACCGTCAGCAACAGATCCGCTTGTTTATCAAATAACATTTTTCCCACACTTTCCCCCTCTACTTGGGTATGACTATCTTATACTTCTTATTATAATGGCCTGATCTGCAAAATGATCGGTTACCTGTACCAAAATCAACATTTTTAAGATCCACACGTTTTGCCCACGCATGATGGTGTTTTTCAGCTAAATACATAAAAAGTCTTTTTGTCTTAACAGAATTGCACTTTTCCAAAAGTTCCTGAATAAGCTGCGGACGAAGAGTTGTAAATCCTTCAAAGATGAGGTCCAATTCATCAAAAGATTCATTATTGCCCACGTCATAACAGAATTCCATGGCTGCTCTTTCAGTTGACGATATTTTTATTTCAAAATTGCCGCAGTCAAATACAACAAGCCCAAGTGACGGAACATCTTTAAACAGGCCGGTCATAGTGTAGCGTATTTGTACGTTCCAGGAATAATTTTTAAACCAGGCGGGAAGTTTTTCGTTTGGCAAACCAAAAAGAACAACCTTCTCTTGTATTAATCGAGCAGATACATAATGTGCGTTTCCATGAAGCTCTATTGCAGTCTTTCCCGACGGATGAACAGCCATCTTTGCTTGTGACTGTAAGGTATACACCCCACCAAGCCAATCAACCTTTTCACCAGCCCTTTTGTACGCACCTCGTCCTATACGTTCTATCCATCCACTTTTTACATAAATATCCGCAAGTTGATGATACACGCCTTGCTCTCCGAGCCAAGGATAAACAGCAGCAACCCCCTTAGGCAAACTTTTAAGCAAATTGTTTATTATGCTTCCTTTACGTCTATTCATAATAGATAAAATAGCATAATTTTAAAGAATAGTCAAGTTTTTTCTGTTTTTAGTTATACTTTATAATGATTCGATTTAGTAAATATATTGTAGCTCAAAAAAACTCATTCCAAACTTGTATCTTTGCTATTTTGTACCATTTGTAGAATTGCGGCTAGATTAAGGGGTTCGTGTCGAAAATGGTATAGGGAGCGGGGACAGTACAAATCTAAAACATGTCAGATACTGGGTGCTTACAAAAACTGGGAATCGGGAATGGATCCAGGGTATCAGGTGATCAGGATATCCGGGACTGAGAGATCAGGCTATCAGGGAATTGGGGACAAATATCAGGAACAGTGAACTGGGAACAGTGAACAGCATATCTAAGTACCGGGTATCCCGCCTTCGCTGAAGCTTCCACCTTCGCCAAGGCTACGGCGGACGAGTCGGCGGACAGGCGGGTACCGAGTATCGGGCAAGCAAAAACTCAACCCAGATCCCTCGACTCCGACTCTTAGATCCTTCGAGTCGGCCCTTTGGGCCTCGCTCAGGATGACGAAATATACATGGTCGATACTCGTGAAAGCTTTCAAATTCGATACCGGGTACCGGGTATCGGGTACCGAGTATCGGGCAAGCAAAAGCTCAACCAGATCCCTCGACCCCCCCTGCAGCTGCTTTGTGCAGCAAAGCGCAGGGGTCGCTTCCGCCTTCGCTATCCGCTTTCGCTAAAGCTTCAGCGGACAAGAAGCTACCAGCCTTCGCTAAATCACTTATTCTTATCCAGCTTCGGCTGGCTTCGCGGCGGACAGGCGGAATGACAGTTTGAAATCAGGATTAGAGGAAATTATTGAATGACCTGCTTATCTCTAAGCAGCTGTTTGATCGAAGTAGCGGACTTATCTCTATATCTTAGGTAGACGAAGTCTGGTGCTTGAGGTGGGTCTGCTTCGCCCTCAAAAATGTTTTTTTACAAAAAGCCCTGCCTGACCCTGTCTTTAAATATCTTTCGAAACGTCTTGCTTTTTCTTCATTAGAAAAAGCAAGAAAATTTTTAACCTTCCAAGGCTTATGCCTGGTCGTATGCGGTACTCTGCCACTGTTGTGTTCCTTGAGCCGCATTTCAATGTTTTCAGTATATCCCGTGTACTTTTGCAATGGGTTAACTACTGACTGCAATTGGTATACATAATACATAGGCCCGCCTTCGCTTATTACTTAATCTTATCTAGCTTCGGCGCGCAGACTTCGCCTTTCTTTAATGGCCTGCCAGACGAAGCCAGATACTATAAAAATAGGTAGGCTTTATAGGCCCGCCTTCGCTTATTACTTAATCTTATCTAGCTTCGGCGCGCAGACTTCGCCTTTCTTTAATGGCCTGCCAGACGAAGCCAGATACTATAAAAATAGGTAGGCGAAGTCTGGTGCCGGAGGTGGGAGTCGAACCCACACGGAGTTTCCCCCACTGGATTTTGAATCCAGCGCGTCTGCCAGTTTCACCACTCCGGCACATGTATCTAAGAAAAAACAATTGTATTATCCCTGCAACTATAAGTCAAGTTCCTTAGATCCCTCGACTCCTCTGCTTCGGCTTTTTTGGCTTCGCAGAAGTCGCTCCCGCCGTTGCTATCCGCTTTCGCTAAAGCTTCAGCGGACAAGAAGCTATGGCGGACAGGCGGGATGACATCATGGGTACCGAGTATCCCTCCTTCCTCCTTCGCCAACCTATTTAGGTTTTATCTGGCTACGACGGACTTCGTCGCTGAAACTACGTCGGACAGGCGGGTATCGGGTATCGAGCAATCTCCGAATTACGAACTCCCAACTACGAACTCTATTAGCGACGGGTCGTAATCTTCGACGTTCTCATAACCCAATAGGTTTAGTATCGTTCCCGCTACGTTGGAAAGGCCGCGTTTAGGCAGTTCTTTCATTTTATATTCACCCGCGTACTGCGGGTCGTATATAGCGAACGGTACCGGATTTAGTGTATGCGCGGTCTTGGGCACATGCTCACCGTTCTTTACCGAGAACATCTCGTCAGAGTTCCCGTGGTCGGCGATTATTATGGCTATTCCGTCCAGCTCCTTGACCACGTCTAATAGCTGCTGCACGCAACCGTCCACGGTCTCAACGGCCTCTATCACGGCTTCGGGGACCGCAGTATGACCGACCATATCGCCGTTAGCAAAATTAAGCCTGCCGAACCGGAATTTCCCGCTTTTAAGCAGCTCTGTGGTTTTCGCAGTTATCTCCGGAGCTTTCATCTTAGGAGCTTTATCAAACTGTATCCTGTCCGACGGGATCTCAAAATATTCCTCAAAATCTTCACAAATATACCCGGATTTGTTCCCGTTCCAGAAATATGTCACATGTCCGTATTTCTGTGTTTCCGACAGAGCGAACATCCTCACCTTCTCGGCACACAGGTACTCACACACGGTCCTGTCTATTTCAGGAGGCGTGACCAGATATTTTTTAGGGATATGCAGGTCACCGTCATATTCCATCATCCCGGCATAAATAACGGAAGGAAAACGCTCACGGTCAAACTCGTTGAAATCCTTTTCTTCAAAGGCGCGGGAGATCTCTATCGACCGGTCTCCTCTATAGTTAAAGAACACTACACAATCCCCGTTCTCTATGCGGCCGACCGGCTCATCATTCTCGGCCACTACAAAAGGCTCCATATACTGGTCGGTGATGGCGGCGTCTTCGGTGTAGTAAGTCTGGACCGCTTCCTTGGCTGAAGAAAACAACCGCCCTTTTCCCAGGACATGCGTGTCCCACCCTCTTTTAACAACACTCCAGTCAGCGTTATACCGGTCCATAGTCGTTATCATCCGGCCGCCTCCGGAAGCTATTCGATAATCATAACCTTTTTCGGCACGGATCCTTTCCAGGACCTCTTCCGTTCTTTCTATGTATTCAAGCGCTGATTTCGCGGGCACGTCACGTCCGTCAAGAAGAGCGTGTATTCTCACCTTCTTCACTTCTTCCTTTGCCAGATGCTGGATCATGGCATAAAGCTGGTCAATATGAGAATGGACGTTGCCGTCCGATAAAAGACCTAAAAAATGAAATGCACCGCCGGTTTTCTTAACGTGTAACACCAGTTCTTTCCAGGTATCGGTATTAAAGATAGCCCCTTCTTCTATAGCGTGGTTGACCCTTTTTGCGCCCTGATCGAATACCCTGCCCGCGCCAAGAGCATTGTGTCCCACTTCGCTGTTACCCATATCTTCGTCCGAAGGAAGCCCCACTGCCGTCCCATGCGCCTGCAATGTAGTATAAAGCTCCGAACCAAACAGTTTATCAAGGCATGGTGTTTTCGCCACGTAAACAGCGTTGGTCTCGTCTTGCTTACCTATACCCACACCGTCCATTATTATCATTAAAAGCGGACCTTTTCTGGGCGTGAAGTTTTCCAGTTTTTTTAAGCTTAATTCCATTTAGTCGTTCCCTTTCCGCTAATAGTATTTAGTATTCAGTATCTCGTATCTCGTCTTGGTATATAGTTTTGGGTTTAGCTGCTGGTATAGTCTCCGCTTCTTGGTGCTTGGTTGCAAATCCCAGGATATCAGGTTATCAGGATATTTGGGACTAGGGTATCAGGTTATTGGGATATCAGGGACAAAACCAGTTCGCTTACCTTTTCCTGATCTCCTGATATCCAGATACCCTGAATCTGTTCACAGTTTACTGTTTACAGCTTACTATGTCTTTATCGCCATTACCGTGATATCGTCATGCTGCTTGGCTTTGCCGGCAAAAGCGGTTACTTCCATATGTATGGCATCCACAACCTCTTCGGCGGAACAACCTGCCAGTGTAGTCCCCAACGCCGAAAGGCGTTCCTCTTCGAACATCTCTCCCCTGGTATTCATGGCCTCGGTCACACCGTCCGAATAAAGGACAAAGATGCTTCCCTTCTGGTATTCGTGCTCGCCCGGGGCGAAATCGCACTCTATCATCCCCAGCGGCATACCTTCGGTAACGTCCAGAAACTGGACGGTACCGTCCGGCGCTATCACCATAGTAGGCATATGCCCGCCTATGGCCTGTTTGATCTTGTTGATGCCTGGTTCTATATCCATAAACGTCAGCGTGACAAAAAGACCGCTGCTGCTATCGGCGCACAGGCGATCATTTACCATTTTTAAGACTTCCGTCGGTGAGCCTTCCTTGACGAACGTCTTGAACACACTAACGACCTTTGCCATGTAAAGCGCTGCCGGCACGCCTTTACCTGAAACGTCACCAAGCATCACACCCAACCTGTTATCATCAAGCTTTACTATATCGTAAAGGTCTCCGCCGACATGAAGCGCTGTAACCATCTTCACGCTTACCTCGAGCCCGCCCACATCAGGTATTTCCGTGGGAAGAAAACTCTGCTGTATATCCTTAGCGATATAAAGTTCTTTCTCTATTACTTCTCTTTTCCTGAGTTCGGTCACGTATTTTTTAAAAGTAAATATGGCATAGATTATGCCGATAGATAAAAGAGGATAGAAAACGTCCACCCATATCCCTAAGTTCCAGAAAAAAGATATAGCCAAGATCACGTAGAACAGCATCACCGTCACTATCGAGAGAAACGCGAAACGTTTACGGCTGTGGACCGTGGAATACGCCGTGATGAACCATACCACTATTATCAGGAGAAGGTTCCACCATTTGTTCAGCCTGAATATGAATTCATTCTCGAGGATACTGTTATATACGCTTGTATGCACGCCTATACCGGGATATAACGGCTCCATCGGCGAAGGATGAGCGTCGGGTGATGCCGTTGCCGTCAATCCTATGAAACACACAGTCCCTTTAAGGTTCTTTAAGTTGATCACCGGTTTTTGTCCGGTAACATCCGCCAGATATGATTGAAGCACATCGACATAAGAATAATGCTTAAACGCGCTGCCCCACACATCGGGATAATCTACGAGCATAGATGATTCGTACCCTAACGGTATTACAAGATCGTCATCCACTATCATTTTTTTACCGGGAATTATTTTTACGTTATCGAATGAATAGTCGAGGTTGTTCAGCGCTATAAGGACCGTCAAATTCGGATAGTATTTCCCTTCATATTCGATGAAGGGCGGTATCCTCCGGACTTTGCCGTCCTGGTCCGGCTTTACGTTAACGAACCCCGTGCCGAGCGCGGCATCCGCAAGCGGCTTGATAAGCGGCGCCGCGTAACCTGTAGCGTATAGCTTGGACTTGTCCGGGTTATCCCTATCGAGCTCAAATACATACGGAATGTATACGTTACCCGCTTCCTTGACCGCGTCAGCGAAAGCTTCGTCGCCCTCATTGGTCTCGCTGAAAAAAATATCGAATACTATAGTCTCTACGCCCGCTGACTTGAGCGCTTTTGTAAGAAGCGCGTGATAATTCCTCGGGAACGGCCATTTACCTATTTTATCTATAGAATCATCGCCGACTTCGATGATGACGATCTTCTCATCTACAGGCTGTGCGGGACGTATCTTATACCTGAAATCCAGCGTACTGTACTCAAATTCATCGAAGACTCTCGAAAAGGAAAGAAACAGCATCACCAGTGACACCAGCACCGCCAGGATATAAAACAGGATCTTCTCTTTATCTATGGATTTGATCATATGCAACTCTCGTCTTTATAAAATCTAATATTTGTAATATTATAACCGTTAGTAGCTTATTTGGGAATAGTTAATCTGAGTACCGGGTATCGGGTACCGGGTATCGGGCAAACCGGAGCTGGTTTAGGGGTTTAGTTTTGGAAACTGGAAACAGATCCAGGATATCAGGGAATCAGGGGTATTGGGGACAAATATCAGGAACAGTGAACAACATATCTAAGTACCGGGTATCGGGTACCGAGTATCGGGCAAGCAAAAGCTAAACCTAGATCCCTTGGTTCGGCCTTACGGCCTTCGCTCCCGCCTTCCTCCTTCGCCAACCTATTTAGATTTTATCTGGCTACGGCGGACTTCGTCGCTGAAGCTTCCACCTTCGCCAAGGCTACGGCGGACGAGTCGGCGGACAGGCGGGATGACAGTGAGGGACTCAACCAAAACCCCGTAACCCGAGACAGGGGATCAGGGAATCAGGCGATTGGGGACTAGGAAATCAGGGAATCAGGGAATTGGGGACAAATATCAGGAACAGTGAACAACATATCTAAGTACCGGGTATCGGGTACCGAGTATCGGGCAAGCAAAAGCTAAACCTAGATCCCTCGGTTCGGCCTTAAGGCCTTCGCTCCCGCCTTCCTCCTTCGCCAATCTATTTAGATTTTATCTGGCTACGGCGGACGAGTCGGCGGACAGGCGGGATGACAGTGAGGGGCTCTATTGGACACGCAGTCGAGAAATCTGGTACTAAATACTGCATACTGAATACTAAATACTGGATTTTGATAGTGTGCTTAAACTTCTAGAAAGTATAATATATCCCGGCCGTTATCACGCTGCCGGAGTACTTCTCGAACGGGTCATTGGAAGAGTTCTCTGAATAAGAATACGTCACGCTAACGGTAAGGTCATCCTTTATATCGTAGTAAAAGGACGAATTGAATATGTAAGTGTTATCCCTCTCCACATTATTTATGTTGTTTGTCGCGCGGCGATCCTTGTAATGGGTGTATTTGTACACAAGACTGAGGTCTGTGTAAAATTTATCGGTAAAAAAGTACATGATAGACGGGCGAAGCCTGTAGAGCCAGTAATCATAATACTGCTCGAAAGTGTCATTGGAATCGTTCCTGGCGAACTCATTGCTGAGACCGACAAAGAAGTTCTCGGAAAAATAACCCAAATTGTATTTAAATCTTACCCTCTTATCGAATCGGTCCTTATCACTTATAAAGCCATTGGTAAGATACGTCTTCTGGTCCGGATACCAGCGCATAAGGTATTCGACGCCGCCCTCCTGATAGAAGTCCTTTGTAATATAGTGCCTGAGATAGGTCTTTAGATACAGTCCGTTGAAAGTGCTTTCCTCATCGTTGGGAAAGAAAAAACCGTCGTATATAAGACGTGTGCGAAGACTAAGACTGTCCATGATATCCCAGTCCAAGCCAACGAACGGAGATATGTCTAATATGTTGTTTTTGTTATACCTAAAATAGATCGTAGTGAAAAGATCAAGACCGGCCTTGAGCTTGACATTATCGAGTATGGTATATTGTCCGTTGATGTTCGCCATTGTCTGGGAAAAACCGTCTTTATGCCTCTTGGAGTCAAGATCGACGTTATTGTCATACCCCATCTGCTGGTCTATATACCCGCCTGTCCTGAGATGGTCTTTAGGGTCATATTCCCATTCTTCCTGCTGCTCAAGCTGCTGCACTGTCGGAGGGGGAGGCTGCGCCCCCGGATATCTATCTTCGACCTGCTGGTCGATAGCATAGGCTCTCACAACGCTAAGAACAACAAGCACAAAGCTTATTGCTAACGTTATAGTATGTCTGGTAACTCTTACTCTCATCATTCTCCTATACTGACTGCCGTAGGAGGACTAGGGCACGGCTCTTCTTTTTTTACCTCTTCCCTAAGCTTCTCCAGCCGGGCACGCATATCACGTTCGCGTATATTGACTGCCACGCTTTCCCTTAAATTGTTCGATCTGTCTGTTATCTTTTCTCTGCGTTCGCGGCGTTCCCTGGTCTTCTCCACCTTCTTCTTAGGCCGGTCCGGGCGCTTGATCTGCTTTTCCATCCGGGCCATACGGGCGGCGCTTATCTTCTCCATTTTGTTGGGCTTCTGGAACTTTTTCACCCTTCTCTCAAAACCTTTTTTGACCCAATAATCTTTTTTCTTCTCGGTGCCGTCTTTATTCAGTCCGCGGACGAAAACCCGGTTATCAAAAACCGATACATCCGTTTCTTTATCGGTCGCTTTTGTCTTCCAGCCTGTCCCCCTGGCACCGCATGTAGCACTCGGCGTCTTGACCTTGAATGTACCGCCGTCTTTTATGCCCTCGAGAAGAACATATAATTCGCCGTTAATAAGCTCTATTTTTTCGTCACCATCAAGTTTAAGTATAACATCGCTGTTCTCGCTTACCTTGACGATGTTTAATCTATTCTCATCAAAAGCCATTTCCACATAGGAGCCGGCTCCGGTCTTGACACGGCAACCCTCCTTGAGGACCATATTAACGTCACATGGCACGGACTTCGCACCCAGCTTAGGCGTAATCTCTACTGTACCTTCGTACGACACTACGCTGACTTCTTCTGCTGTAACAACAGATATACCCGCCGCACAGACAAGAACACACGCTATAAACAAAAATGTAAGGAATTTATACATATAACCTCCTAAGATTATATAGAATATACACTTATCTGGCGTATTTTTCAATAAAAAAAATAGCAGACGGTCTTGCTAAGTACCGGGTATCGGGCAAGCAAAAGCTAAACCCAGATCCCTTGGTTCAGCCTTACGGCCTTCACTCCCGCCTTCCTCCTTCGCCAACCTATTTAGATTTTATCTGGCTACGGCGGACTTCGTCGCTGAAGCTACGGCGGACAGGCGGGATGACACGTGGATCGTGGTCTGTCGTCTGTTGACCGTATGGATCTAACGGCTTATTGACTTGAGCCGCTGACGCGGTGGCAGCGGCCTGTTATCTGTCCGATCTTTCACATTTGCTCTGTCAGTCCGAAGATCGTCTCTTTCTCTTCTTTCGTCTATAACTGTTCTTTCTTCTCTTTCGTCCCGTCTCTCCCGGATACTTTCCATTTGTTCTTCCCGAAGCTGGTCTTCCCGGTCTATCATACTGGCTTTTTGGCCTCTTGCCGGAAGGTCTTCGGGCAGGAGCCCGAATTCTCTCTTCATAGAGTCTATCTGCTCCTCGGAAACCTGCTTTATTTCCCCGGGTAATGAATATCTCTTTACACTCCTCTGATAACCCGCCTCTACCCACACTTCTGACTCTTTGACGGAACCATCTTTATTTATGCCCGTTACGAAGACTTTTTTATCAAATACCGCCACGCTGGTTGTCCTGCCGCCGGCCGTTACTCCCCACCCCGTGCCTCTGGCTCCGCAAACCGCGTCGGGAGTCCGGATGCGGAACGTCTGACTTTTATCAAGATCCCTGAGAAGCGTGAACATCTTTCCATCTATAAGCTCTATTGTGTCCTCATCTCCCAGCTTCAATATCACTTCGCTATTCTCTTTCACCTTGACCAAATTATTCTTTGACCTATCGAATGCCAGCATGATATACGATTCTTCCCCCGTAATAATGCGCGTGCCTTCCGTCAATACCATTCCGGGAACACAGGTCACTGCTTCTTCTTTCTCGGCAGAAACCAATTTTACCTCACCGGCGTAAGAGACCACAAAGACCGTCTGTTCCGCGGCGCATATTGCCGCGCCAAGAACAAGAACGACAGATACACATACAGCGATCATAAGAAAATATTTCATGGGGGTCTCCTCGTAGTATTTTTCAGAAAAAAGGTGCCAGGCCTTCAAAAGACCTGACACCTGTGATTTTTACCGTATAACCGAAACTATTCTCCCTTGAACAGCAGTTTCCAGGGATGTTTCTTGACGTCTTCGCTGAATTCCTGAAAGTTCTCGCTGGTGACTTCCAGGTTCAAAATAATATCGTCAAAGTTCTGTCTGTTGTCCTTGACCACAGACTTCACTTCGGCAAGAATACTGTCAAGATTTTTTGCTATGCTGTCAGCCTTCTTGAAAAGGAGACGCATCTGTATCGGGTCTTCCGAGGCTATTGTACCGCCGTTCTTTACAAACTCCTCGCTGGTACCCGGAGTCAAACCTATGAACGCGTCGCCAACGAACCCCGCGGTGCCTATATACGCTATGGAATCGACACGCACTTTAGCTTTAGCATCCACCTGTATAGTGCATTCCACCCTTGTCTGGGGATCATATATGAACTTTACGGCCGTGACCCTGCCTGCCTCTATGCCGGAAAGTTTGACCACGGCGTCGGGTTTAAGGTCTCCCGCGTACGTGAAATATGTTTTGAACTCATAGGTCTTGGTCTGCAAATTGGTGGTCTTCAGGAAAAACAGGACTGCTATCAGTATGCCCATAACCACTACAAGGCCGGTTTTCATCTCATTCGTCAATCTCATGTCTTCTCTCCTTTTTTAGTTCATTGTTTTTAGTTCATTGTTCATTGTCCTTTTTTTTCTACGAACTATGAACACCGAACTATGAACTACTAGTCTACTTCGTCAAATCTTCCAGGTAATCATCTTTTTGCTGGAAAAAATGAATAGGTCCGTCAAAACTACCGCTTATGAACTGCTGGACCATGGGATTCTTAGAATTTTTTATTTCCTCGCAGGTACCCACCTCGAGAACTTTGCCCTGATACAGCATCGCCACCCTGTTAGCTATAGCAAAAACGCTTTTCATGTCATGTGTTACCACGACGCTGGTTATCGAAAGTTTTTCTGACAGGTCCTTGATGAGTTTGTCTACGACGGACGCTACTATAGGGTCGAGCCCTGCTGTCGGCTCATCATAAAATACTATCTGGGGATCCATCGCTATCGCTCTTGCCAGACCGACGCGCTTTCTCATACCTCCGGAAAGCTCGCTGGGCAGAAGGTCCTCAAAACCTCGAAGACCGACGAGTTCAAGCTTCATGGTTATCATAATGTCTATGACGCTCTGCTCCAGATTTGTGTGCTCTTTCAGAGGCAGGCTCACGTTCTCGGCGACCGTCATCGAATCAAAAAGTGCCGACGACTGAAAGGACATACCTATCTTTTTTCGGACATTATCCAGCTCGGCGTCATAACGATCAGTTATATCCTCGCCCAAAAGCTCTACCCTGCCAGAAGTGGGTTTGATATTGCCTATCATATGCCTCAGGAGCGTGCTTTTACCGCAGCCTGAACCGCCCATGATCACCAGGGTCTCTCCCCTGTAGACTTTTAGATCTATCCCATTAAGGACAGTCCTGTCCCCGAAATCCTTTACAAGGTCTTTTACTTCCACTACTACTTCCCGCTCTTCCATACCTTGTTCTTCACTCTCGGTTTAGACGTTTGAAAAGAAAAATATACCCGTTATTATACAGTCAAACAACACTATCAGAATAAAACTTATAACAACGCTAAGCGTGGTAGATTTACCGACACCCTCGGCGCCGCCTCTTGTACCAAGACCCACATAGCAGGCTACCATCGCTATTGACGCACCAAAAACAACACTCTTTATAAGACCCGTCCATATATCTTTGAACGTCATCATATCGAAAGAAAAAGATGTGTACCTGTAGATATTGATATCCAGCTGCGTGACCCCTACGATCATCCCGCCAAGGACACCCACGATATCGGCCATTATAGTAAGACAGGGAAGCATTATGATAAGAGCGAGGAACCTCGGCACGACAAGAAACCTGACAGGATCAAGGGCCAGGGTCTCCAGAGCCTCTATCTGTTCTGAGACTTTCATCGTTCCCAGCTCGGCGGCTATGGCGGAGCCTACCCTTCCCGCGACAACAAGGGCGGCAAAAACGGGACCCAGCTCCCTGGCCATGCTGATACTGACCATGGGGGCTACGAAGATGACGGCGCCCAGCTGGTTCAGCTGATACGCGCTCTGCATAGCTATGACTATACCCGTAAAAAGTGATATGAAAAATACTATGACCAGCGACTGGACGCCAACGAATACCATCTGTTCAAAAATGCTTTGACGGCTGCTCGCCTTGCCTTTGATGGGGCCTATTATCACCCAGTACAAAGTATTATAAAAAAGCGAAAGTACACCGGAGATGTGACCTCCAAGCGTCAGGATCGTCTTGCCTATGCTACTTATTGGATTATTCATGCTTGTCAGGTCTCTTTCGTTAAGATGTGACGTTTACCTAGAACGTTCCTACGGCGTCTTCTTCTTCGGGCACGATATCGAACAGTTTATCCAGTTTCGTTATCTCGAAAAGACCCTTTACCTTAGCTGACAAATTAGTGAGTTTCAGCTTGCCACCATAAGACCTGAGATTCTTCAGGATCTCGACAAGCGTCGCCAGACCGGAACTGTCAACATAGCCTACCTCTTTAAGATTTATCACGACCTTGTCTTTTTTCTCACTGACCGTCGTGTCAAAAGACTTCTTCACATCCGGCGCACTGTTTATATCTATGTCACCATTCATCCTTACGATCGTCACGCCGTTCATGTCTTCCATATTGATCTGCATACGTTCCTCCGTTATATGTGTTGCCTGTCCAGATATTTTATCATAATTAGTCTTCTTCCGCCATTCTCATATCGTACTTCGTCCATAAGATGCTTTATCAGATACACTCCCCTCCCGCCTTCAAGAAGTAGATTGTCATCATGCGTAGGGTCCGGAAGAGATTCCGGGACGAAGCCGTCTCCTTCGTCCTCTACCATTATCGTCACCGAATTATCTTCTATTTTGGTCTCCACGGCGACCTTCTTGTGCTCTGATCCCTTATTGCCATGCACCATGGCGTTTCTCAAAGCCTCTTCGAAGCCTACGTGCACATCGAAGATTATCTCCTCGTTTACCCCTATCTCACGCAACTCCTCAATAAGCTCGTTGCTGACTTCTTTCAAAAGATGACTGTCGTTCTCTATAGAAGTCCGTTTCATAAACGCATCACCCCTCCCGGTATACTCCCATATTACGGAATTTCTGGTAACGTTTTTCTACAATTTCATCCGCGGAAAACCTGTTAAGTTCTTCCAGGTTATCAAGTATAGTCTTTTTTATGTTCTCCGCGGTCTCCTCCGGGTTCCTGTGAGCGCCGCCCAGAGGTTCCTTTACCATCCCGTCGATAACATTAAGTTCAAGAAGCTCAGGGGCCGTAAGCTTGAGCGCTTCGGCCGCCGAAGGGGCCTTCGATCTTTCGCGCCAGAGTATCGCCGCGCATCCTTCCGGAGATATTACGGAATAATAAGCGTTCTCCAGAACAAATATCCTGTTCCCGACACCGATACCAAGCGCTCCGCCGGAACCGCCTTCTCCTATTACAAAAACCAGTATCGGGACTTTTACGCCCGACATCTCACGGAGGTTGAACGCGATAGCTTCAGCCTGGCCTCTTTCTTCCGCGCCTATTCCCGGGTAGGCGCCAGGAGTATCTATAAGCGTGACTATGGGTACTCTGAATTTTTCGGCCAGGCGCATTACTCTCATGGCTTTTCTGTATCCTTCGGGATGAGCGCAGCCGAAATTACGCTTGAGGTTATCGTTCACGTCACGCCCTTTTTGATGGCCGATAAACATCACTTTCTGGTCGCCTATAGTAGCCAGGCCGGACAGAAGCGCGAGGTCATCATAAAAATGCCGGTCTCCGTGTATTTCTATGAAGTCATCGGCTATCATGCTTATATAATCAAGGGTATAGGGTCTGTCGGGATGCCTGGCAAGCTGCACTTTCTGCCAGTTGGTGAGATTTGAAAATATCTCTTTGGTCAGTTTCTCCAGCCGCCGGTTGAGGTTGACTATCTCCCCTGAGAGATCTATATCCTCATCCTTGGTGAATTTTCTGAGCTCCGCTATCTTGCTCTCAAGCTCCAGTATCGGTTTTTCAAAATCAAGTACAATAGCCATAATTTAAATTCAAGTTGGTGTAAATTTACTCTGCAGCCGTTTCCGCGGCGACAGTTGAATGTTCTGCCGCGACTTCCGGAACTTCCGGAACTTCGGTTACCTGCGCGGAATCTATGATGACTACTTCCGTGCCGCTCGGCACCATGTCATATAATTCTATAACATCCGCATTATACATCCGTACACATCCCTGGGTGACCTGCCTGCCTATGGTACTTTCATCCGAAGTACCGTGTATCCCGTAGCCTTCCGCGGAGATCCCTATCCACCTGTCGCCGAGCTCATACTCATCACTTTCCGGAGATACTACAGCGCCCACCTTGAACCAGACAGGTTTTACCATACGTTCTTCTACCTTGAAGGTCCCTACAGGAGTAGAGTTGTTCTTGCCCGTAGCCACCGCGTACGTCTTAAAAGGTTTGCCGTTCTTTTTCAGGATAAGCTCGTTCTTGGCCTTATCCACAAAAATGGAAAATTCGGCTACCATGACCTTGAGTTTCTGCCCTATCCGGATAAGATCGCTCTCAAGTCCGTTTATCTTCTTTATCAGCTCGATCGTGGTCTTATATTTTCTTGATATAGCTGTAAGCGTATCACCCGGCTGTACAACATATTCAATACTGTCTCCGGTTATCGCAGGGGTTTCCACTCTTTTTACGTTAAGGTTACCTATTTTTGTCCGTATCTCTTTACTGTCCGCTATTTCAGGATACCTGGTCAAAAGAAGCTCGTAATAATACTGCGCGTCCTTATAATCCCCTTGCTCGCTGTATATCTCCGCGATCTTTCTCAGGGATTTCTCAGCGGAATCAGTATCCGAATACTTATACACTATTACTTTGAACACCGCTATACCTTTAGTGTACTTTTTTTCTTCGGCCAGCTGCACCCCATGTTCGTACATAATTTTTTCTTTACTAAGAGCGGAAACATTATTTTTCGGATCGGGTACGCTATTAAGCGCAATAAGAGATACCACGGTTATAATAAGAGCTGCCACGGCGGCTATGATAACATATAAGGTATCTTTTTTCATTGTCGCCTGCCTTTTTTAGAACAAATATAAACCAAAAGCTACTACAAGTCCCGTTATTATTCCCGCCAGCGTCTGCACGGGAGTGTGCCCCATCAGTTCTTTAAGCCTGTCTTCATCTATCTTGTGTTTCCAGTAGATGTCGTCCATTATTTTGTTCAGTATGGTAGCCTGCTGCCCCGTAGATCTCCTAACTCCCTGGGAATCTGATATTACCACTACCGCAAACATTAGAGCCACCCCGAAAAGCGGTGTGCCAGCACCGTGGTACAACCCGACGGCGGTAACCATGGCCGTAACTCCCGCGGAATGTGAACTCGGCATCCCGCCGGTTCCTACGAACCATCTGAAATTGAACCGTCTTTCATTGACCACACCCAATGCCACCTTGATGCTCTGAGCAACGAGCCAGCCTATGAACGTTGTTCCTACTACTGGATTATGAAAAAACTGCCATATTGGCGTGTGATATTCCATCTATACTATTCGTTCTCCTTAAGCCGCAAATACTTACCGCTATGCCAGTAATATTGTAGTAATTATATTATATGCTAAGTTAAAAATAAAGCCTTTTCTCTGCGAACACCCTTTTACGGCCTGTGATGCCTTATAAGCGCCAATGCTTCAGAGCGTGTCTTCTGACTTTTACGGAAAACACCCCTCACAGCGCTGGTCGTGGTTATAATCCCCGGCTTTCGTACGCCTCTCATGCTCATACACAGATGTTCCGCTTCTATTATGACAAGAACCCCCTTGGGTTTCAGCTTTCTCATGAGAGTTTCGGCTATCTCGGTAGTGAGACGTTCCTGAACCTGCAATCTGCGCGAATAAGCATCTACCACTCGGGCTATTTTGCTAAGGCCCGTTATCCTATTCCCGCCGGGAATATAAGCTACATGCGCTTTACCGATGAACGGGACCATGTGATGCTCACACATGGAATAAAGCGGGATATCCTTAAGAAGGATGATCTCATCATGCTCTTTTTCGAAGAACACTTTTAACTCATCGTCCGGGTCCTTCTGTGTTCCGACGAATATCTCTTCGTACATCCTAGCCACCCTGGACGGTGTATCCTTAAGACCATCCCTCGTGGGATCATCGCCTATGGCTTCCAATATATCCTTTACCGCTTTTTCGATCTTCTTTTTATCCATTGTTGCTCCTTATTAGCTCGCTATTTAGTATGCAGTATTTAGTATTTAGTTGCTGAGCACCGGGCGCTATTTTGGGGAAGGGTGAATGGGGAATAGGGAATTGTAACAGGGACACTATTCCCAATTCTCAATTCCCGGCTTTTTACCATTCCCAATTCTCAATTCTCAATTCCCAATTCCCAATTCCCAGTATTTAGTTTTATTTTCCAATACAGAATTGTGAGAATATCTTATCCAGTATATCATCTTCGACCGTTTCGCCTGTTATTAATCCCAAATTGTCTACGGCTTCTTTCAGGTCGCTCGCGAGAAGTTCCGGCTTATATCCTTTTCCGGTAACATCCGCGGCTCGCTCCAGGCATTCTGCCGCTTTCTCAAGATTATCCTTATGCCTCATATTGGTGACCATTACCCCTTCGGGCACTTCCGGCTCACCATCAAAAAGTTCTTTAGCTACCGCGTCTTCTATCGATTCAAGCCCTTCTTTCTTAAGCGCTGAGATCTTAAGTATCCCACGTCCGGAAAAGCGCTTCGAGGCGTCAGTAAGATCGAATGCCTGGTCAAGATCAGCTTTATTCGCGACTATAACTATTTTCTTATCCTCAAGTGTCCGGAAGACTTCTTCGTCCCTTTCTGTCAGGTCACGGCTCAGGTCCAGGACAAAAATGACGATATCCGCTGTATCCAGTTTTTCCCTCGACCTTCTGATACCTTCAAGTTCTACCCTATCGCTGGTCTCTATTATGCCCGCGGTATCGGAGACCTTCACCTTGACACCGCTCAGGATTATCGATTCCTCTATTACGTCCCTTGTGGTACCGGCTACGGGTGTGACTATCACCCTGTCGTGCCTCAGCAAAGCGTTCATAAGGCTGGACTTGCCTACATTGGGCCTGCCACAGATAACTATACTGGCTCCCTCGCGCATCATCATGCCTTTCTCCGAAGTCTTCAGCATTTCGGTTATCCTGCTTAATGTGGCCCCTACTCTTGATGAGACCTTTTCGGCTTCCGGCAGATCTATGTCTTCCTGTGAAAAATCTATACTCGCCTCTATCAGCGAAAGCACCTCCAGCACTTCAGAACGCAATGACATGACCTCTTTCGACAACGCGCCCTTGAGCTGCTGTACTGCTACCTTCCTTGAAGCGTCGGTCTGTGAACATATTATGTCAAGTACCGCTTCCGCCTGGGCGAGATCCATACGCCCGTTGAGGAACGCTCGTTTCGTGAATTCTCCCGGTTCCGCCAGCCTGGCACCGCCAGAAAGACACAGGCCGAGGATGTTCTTCATCGGAACGATACCGCCATGACAGCTTATTTCTACTACGTCTTCGGCGGTATACGTTTTCGGAGAGCGCATCACCGTTACCAGCACCTCATCGACCATTTCACCCGTACCGGGCGCGGCAATATAACCGTGATGAGCGGTATGGCTGTCGGAATCCGCGAGTCTTTTCTCCGCGTGCGGAACAAACATCTCTTCCGCCACGGAAAAAGCCTGTTTACCGCTTATCCTCACCACGCCTATCCCGCCTTCTCCGAGAGGTGTCGATATCGCTGCTATAGTATCGTTAGTGCTCATAGTAAAAAACCAAAATAAGATTAAGATTGAGGTTGAGAAGTCCTACCACTACCTAATAACTAAACCTTAATTTCAATCTCAACCTTGTTCCTGTGTCCCTAACACAAGTTCCCTCACTTCGCCCGCAACGAAGAAAGACCCGGTTGCCAGTATTATGTCCCTTTTCCCGGCCGCCTTAAGCGCGAGACCCAAAGCTTCTTTCACATCACGTGTCACCTTGACGGACTTACCTTTAAAGAATCCTCTTACCAGATGCGGGTCCGCCGCCCTGTCTACCGCGGCACGCGTAAGTATTATCTCGTCGGCCACCGGCCCCAGTTCGCGGCAGGTACTCTTAATATCCTTGTCTTTCGAGATGCCAAAGAGAAGTATTAATCTATCATATTTGAAGATTTGTTCAACAGAATATTTAAGACACCTGGAACTGTCACCGTTCTGAGCGCCATCTATTACTATAAAGGGTTTAGTAGCAAGGACTTCCATTCTTCCCGGCAAAAACGCGCGGGATAAACTATCCGTCAATTTCCCCATATCCAGTTCTCTGCCCCCGAGAGCCTGTTCCGCCAGAGATATGGCTACGGCGCAATTCATTGCCTGAAAATCTCCCGGCATCACGGTTCGACAATTCTCGTAAGTGCCTTTCGGGGTCCGTACGTCGAATTTGCTTCCTTCGGCGTCCATTGATATTATCTTATATGTGATATCTTCGCCCACAACCGATAATGTAGCGTCCTGATCCGCGCAACGCTCTCTTATCACATCCATGGCGTCTTCTGTTTGAGGGGCGCTTACACAATGCGCGCCTTTCTTTATAATACCGGCTTTCTCTGTCGCTATCTCACCGAGGCTGTTGCCGAGGACGTTCATATGGTCATAACTGATAGGGCTTATCCCGCACACTTTCGCATCTATCACATTGGTAGAATCCAGTTGCCCCCCCAACCCAACCTCGAAGACCGCGAAATCTACTTTTTTGATGCTGAAGTGAAGCATCGCGATCATTGTGTATATTTCAAAATAAGTAAATCGTTCTGTCCCGCCTTCGATGCTGTCTCTCAGAACAGTCGCGGCAGAGGTCAGTTCCTCTTCAGTGATCTCGTCCCCGTTGACACGAATACGTTCTTTCGGATCCACAAGGTGAGGTGAAGTAAAAAGACCCACGCTGTGACCTTCCCCCTGCAGAATAACCGAGGTGAACACACACACGGAACCTTTTCCCTTCGTCCCCGCAACGTGTACACATTTGTAATCTTTATGCGGATCGCCCACCGATCTCAAAGCGTCATGAAGTTTCCCAAGATCAAACTTCTCTTTTATGCCGTCAAGACCGACAATCTCGTAATTGACGAACGAATCAAGATAATCAAGAGTTTCTTTGTAGGATCGCATTTTATGAGTATTGTTTTGACGCGGCATGAAAAAAACTGATCAATGCCTGAAATGCCGCACACCCGTGAATACCATGGGTATGCCTAAACGGTTGCAGGCTTCTATCACCTCTTCATCACGTATGGAACCGCCGGGTTGCACTATAGCGGATATGCCGGCTTTATGCGCTTCTTCTATCGAATCAGCTTTCGGAAAAAAGGCATCACTGGCAAGAACAGCTCCTTTAGCTTTTTCCGCCGCTTTACGAACGGCGATCACAACCGAATCCACCCTGGACATCTGTCCGGCACCGATGCCGACGGTACTGGTACCCTGGCACAGGACAATAGCGTTACTTTTCACGAACCGCACTATTTTCCAGCCGAACATAAGCGAATCCAGAAGTTCTTTAGAGGGTTTCTTTTCGGTAACTACCTTCAGGTCTCCGGAGATAAGTTTGTTACCGTCCGTGTCCTGGACCAGGGCGCCGCCCGGGACCTTTTTTATATCTAAACGTTTCGCTAAAGTCTCGGAGGCAAACGGCAGCTTGAGTATTCTCAGATTCTTTTTCACGCCAAACACGTCCAGGGCTCCGTCGCCATATTCCGG
Source organism: Candidatus Tantalella remota (assembly GCA_030765685.1). GTDB lineage: Bacteria > Omnitrophota > Gorgyraeia > Tantalellales > Tantalellaceae > Tantalella > Tantalella remota. The sequence continues at coordinate 21,410 of JAVCCB010000082.1, forward strand.
AGCTATTATGCACTCCACGAAATCGACTTCACGCAATATAAGTTCCGCCAGAGCCTTATCGACGGGCCCGTTAAACCCCATTATGCTGCCAAAAGCGCTCATCCGGTCGCAGTCCAGCGCGTCGACATACGCTTTTCCAAGAGTATCCGCCGTTGCCGCGCCGCACGGGTTGTTATGTTTGACTATAGATACCGCCGGGCTGTCGCACTCGCGCACCATTTCCAGCGCCGAAGCAAGGTCGAGGATATTGTTAAATGACAGCTCTTTTCCCTGCAACTGCTCAATATCCGCCACACCTTCGCCCGGACACCCGGCATCCCTGTAAAAAGCGCCTCGCTGGTGCGGGTTCTCTCCGTACCTGAGCTGCTTGTCTTTTTCAAGCGCGACTGTGATAGTCTCGGGAAGATCGTCTTCCTGCTTTTCATCCCGCGGGTCATCCGCCAGATACTTAGCTATAAGAACGTCATACCCTGACGTTCGTGCAAAAACATCCGCTGCCAGAGATTTCAGGGTCACCTCAGAAAGCTCACCACCCGTCTCCTGCAGCTCTTCCATTACCTCTTCATACTGATCCGCGGAACTCAAGACAGCAACCGATCGGAAATTCTTAGCGGCACTACGAAGCATCGTCGGCCCGCCTATATCTATGTTCTCTATTGCCTCTTCAAAAGTCACGTCGGGCCGGGAAATAGTCTCTTCAAAAGGATAAAGGTTTACCACCACCATGTCGATGGGATGTATGCCGTTTTTGTGGAGACACTCCATATGTTCCTTATTGCCGCGTAAAGCCAGAAGTCCCGCGTGTATCTTCGGATGCAAGGTTTTTACCCGTCCATCCAACATCTCAGGAGAACCCGTGTAGTCCGATACGTCCGTCACCTTTATTCCGAGGGAACTTATCTTTTTCGCGGTACCTCCCGTGGAAAGTATATGCACGCCCAGGTTATCCAGGCCTTTCACAAATTCTTCAAGACCCGTTTTATCCCACACACTTATCAATGCCCTTTTAACTTTCATGCTTTTCCTTCCCTGCTCGCTACTTTTGTATTTAGTATTCAGTATGCAGTATTTAGTATTCCCCGGAACCGGCCAACTGATTGTCCCTAAATGTCATTTCGACCGAGTTCGCAAAGCGAACGAGTGGAGAAATCTAATTCAGATCCCTCGACTCAGTCGCTAACGCTCCCTCGCTCGGGATGACAGCGGACTTTCCTCCGCAATCCCGAACCTACCTATCCTTTTTACTTTTTCCCTTTTACTTTTTACTTTGTTATCCCGCTAAACACCCAAGACCCAAGACCTGTAAACTGTCCACAGTTTACAGCTTCATAACCTTTATCTTCATCCTTGTCGTCTCTATCTCTACCTGCATCTTCTCAAGATCGGTGTTTATGCCTTCCTTCTTATCCACCAGCGCGGCTCTTCTGTCGTTCCAGGACTTGACCTCTTCCTGGGTCAGCGAAAGCTTGTCTTCCTTCTCAATAAGAGCGCTTATCTCGTTTATGTCCCTGTCCAGATCCCTGATAGTCTGCTTCTTCAGGGTATAGTTCCTCTGAATGTCCAACAGTTCCCTCTCCATCCTGCGTTTCTGCGGATAGATCTGTCTCTTTATCTTCTCAACTGAAGCGGCATATTCTTTTCTGGCGGCCACTTTTTGTCCTTTGAGCGCGGCTATCTGGTCTTCCGACTGCCGGATACCTCTCGCGAGACCCGTCTGCAGAGCGCTAAGCTGGTCTCTCAACGCGTTGCGGCCATCCAGCGTCTCCTGGAAGGTCGGATCAACAACAAGTATCTTCTTTTCTATCGCCGACTGATCTTCGTTACACCCGGTCAAGAAAGAGCACGACACCATAACGCATACCGTTATTGCCGAAACCGCGGATGAAAATAATTTTGATCTGCCCATTACGACAAACTCCTTACCGGTCTTTGGACGCGTGTCGCGGACCGTTAGACTTTGTTTTTTATGACATCTTTAAGTTCGCTAAAACCCGCCAGCACCGCTATGATGCCGCCTATTATCAAAAGTGCCGGTACCGCGCCTCTCAGTATGAACAAAAATTCGTACCACCATGCCACGAGAAGTATCAACCCCAGCACCGCTACTATACCGCCTATCAACAAGCTTAATATTTTTCCCATTCTTGATCTCCTCCTGAGACTATTTGCCGGCACTGGAGGCCGACAGATCATGATAACACATAAGTGGCAACTGTCAGATAGATGAACACCCCCACCACATCATTCAGCGTGGTGATAAGTGGACCTGAAGCTATTGCCGGATCTACGCGTATCTTCTTAAACACTACGGGTATCAGTACACCCACACAATTGGACCATACTACGACAAGGAATATCGATGATCCCACTATCAGGCCTACCTGGCTGTTCTTTTTCCACAGGCTGGCAAGAAGTGTCAAAACCGTACCGCATACCAGACCGAGCGTTATGGCTATTTTAAGCTGCCTCCAGATCTCATCCATGACACGAGACAGATCCATACGCCCCAAAGCGATCTCTCTCACAACAACAGTCGACGCCTGCACGCCGCTATTACCGCCGGTAGCTGTGATGACCGGAATGAACGATACTAACGCTATGGTCTCCGCAAGGGTCATCTCATACATCTGTATCACAAGACCCGTGACAATGCTTCCAAGCATGCACGTTATGAGCCACGGCAGTCTGTTTCTGGTGGCTTTACCTGCCGACTCATAACCCTGTTCCTCTTCTATTGTACCGGTCATCCTGCTTATGTCTTCAGCATGTTCCTCGTCCATAACGTCGATGATATCGTCGACTGTTATCCGCCCGACCAGACTGTTATTCTCGTCCACTACCGGTATGGAAAAAAGATCGTATTTCCTTATGACGTGGGCGACTTTTTCCTGGTCTTCATCCACCGGAACCGAGCGCACGTCTTCGTCCATGATGTTGCTGATAATCGTTCCCCTACGCGCGGTCAAAAGTTTTCTTATGGAAACCGTGCCTTTCAGCTTCATGTCCTGGTCAACCACATAAACATAGAACACCTGGTCATCCACTTCCAGTTTCCGTATGTGACGGATGGCATCCTCGACATCGTTATCCTCTTTTACGGCTACGAGTTCGGGATTCATTACACGGCCGGCGGAATCTTCCGGATAACTCAGGATCTCTTCCACCTCTTCCGCGTCTTTTTCCTCCATGAGCTCGAGAATATCTTCGCGGTCTTTTTCGGGGACTTCCTCTACGATATCGGCGGCTTCATCAACAGGCATCTCATCGAGCACCAGCGCGAGCATCTTGTTATCCACTTTGGCGAGTATCTGAAGGCGGCTCTGCGGGTCGGTATCGTCCAGGACTACGGCAGCGGCAGGTATATCAAGCAGCTTGAACACGCGCAGTTTCTCTTCGGTCGAGAACTCCCCGAGTATCTCAGCTATATCTTCCGGCCGCAGCTCTTCCAGATAGGCACGAATAGCGTCATCGCCAGCTTCTTCCAGAAGCTTATTGATGCTGTCAACGCACTCTTCCATAATCTCCGCTTCAGTCTTTTCTATTTCTTCTCTGTGGTCAGTCATGATACGTATCTCTTTTATTCCGTGAATCCGGATCTACCCATTTCGCTATGTATTACAATCACTTTTACATTATACGTTTAAAAGAAGAATTGCCAACAGTTTTTTGCCCTTGGCTGTTTTATCGGGGCCCGAAGTGTGCTATAATTATGCACTTATGACGAGATCAGGTTTTGTATCCATATCCGGGCAGCCTAATGTAGGCAAGTCGACCATACTTAACGGCCTTTTGAAAGAAAAGGTGGCGATAGTAAGTAATCGACCCGAAACTACCCGCGACAATCTTCGAGGTATCCTTACCGAGAAGGACTGCCAGGTCGTGTTCATCGATACTCCCGGAATACACAAACCGCATGACCTTCTGGGAAAGGTAATGCTTACGCGCGCCCAGTCCTCCATCATGGAATCGGATATCATACTTTTTGTCACCGAAAAAAGGGTAGCTTTCAACAGGGATGACGATAACATCGTAAAACGTCTGCCCCGTCCGGAAGAAGGTAAAAAAGTAATACTTGTCATCAATAAGGTCGACCGTGTGAAGGATAAAAAAATACTCCTGCCTCTTATAGAAAAGGCCCTGGAGATATACCCTTTTGACGAGATCGTCCCCATCAGCGCTCTCAAACCGGCACATCTGGTAAAACTTATGGATGTCGTAAGAACGCTACTGCCGGAAGGCCCTTTTATGTATCCGGAAGACCAGCTTACCGACAAGAACGAACGTTTTTTGGTACAGGAGATCATCCGGGAAAAGATACTGAGAGAGACCTACGAAGAAATACCCCATGCCATAGCCGTAGTCGTCGAGGCCTGGGAAGAAGACGATGAAGCCGACCGCATAAACATACATGCCAATGTCTTTGTGGAGAGGCTATCACAGAAAGCTATCATCATCGGCAAAGAAGGCGCCATGATGAAAAAAATAGGAAAACACGCCAGAGCAGACATTGAACGGATGCTCGACCGCCACGTCTACCTTGACCTGTGGGTCAAGGTCTTCGACAAATGGAAGAAAGACCCCAACGCCCTCCGCGAAATGGGTTATGCGGACTAATTAACACTTTCCAAATCCTCATGTTAGATCAATCAAAAAGCCTGCATTTATAACCTGGTTACTTTCTGCCAGGTTAAAACCGCAAACGGTACAAAATACATAAACTACGACACAGGAACAGGATATCAGGGGATCTGGAAATCAGGGACTAGGATATCGGGGTATCAGGAACAAACTAAACCTTATCCTCAACCTTGACCTGAGCTAGCTGACAGCTCGCTGCTCACGGCTTACAGCTGCGGAATACGCTTGAACCGGGTTAAGCCTACGAAAGTAGTGATAACCCGGTTCACTATTTATATGTAACTAAATTTACACGGGGACACCTATAATCTTAAAAAAGGGGACAGTTTAAAGGATTAAAACCCCAAACGGTACAAAATACTCGCTCGCAATGACGTGGAAATCTGTATTGTTATACTTCGAGATTGAACTTTGAGAGTTGCTCGCGGAGCGCTTCGGCGCCGGTGAAGAGGAATGCACGGATACCCATGACCCGGGCGGCTTCGATCAGGTCTGCCCTGTCGTCGGTATAAAAACTTTCTTTAGACATGGTACCCGCTACGCGCAAGGCTTCTTTGAAAATATCAGGATGCGGTTTCTGCCTGCCCACTTCGTACGACACCACCATCTCGTCCATCAGATCAAGTATCTTATATTTTTTGCGGATGAAATTGAAATGTGATTCATTGGTATTCGAAAGCAGGATCAGTTTTATCTGCGGGTATTTCTTTTTTATCGTCCTGATGATATCTTCCATTTCAGGATACGGAGCGAACATGCTGTTCCATGCTTCGTAGAATTCACCGTATTTCATGTCCAGCCTGAAAAGATGTTTTGTTTTGCTGTAGAACTGCGAAGAAGTAAGTTTCCCTTCAGCATACCGGTCAAGATTGTCCGACTCAGTGGCATACTGAATTATCTTCTCGTTCGTTACCTTCCCCTGCCCATCAAAAGCGGCTACGAGATCCTCCATGACCAGTTTTATGATCACATTTCCCAGGTCGAAAAATATGGCTTTAATTGTTTTTTCTTTCATATATTTTACTTTCGTCAGGTTAAGATTTAGGTTAAGGTTTTATCCCGGTACTCGCCTGTCCGCCATAGCTTTAGCGAAGGCGGGATACCCGGTACCTGTTCACCGTTCCCTATACGTGTTAATCCCCTTTTCAAGCAAGCCCCTCGATCCCTCATATTCTATAGTCTCCAGCGCTACCTCCGGTGAAAACCATTCCCCTTCGAGTATCTCCGAGGTCTGTATAACAAGTTCTTCGTCTCCGGACGCTTCCACAAGAAAAATATGTACTGTCTTGAATATCTTTTTATCGTTCAGGGTGAAATAGTATTCCTGCGTTCCCAGTTCTTCCAGTACACTAAGCCGTGTGAGCCCGGTCTCTTCGGAGATCTCCCTGACGGCCGTCTCAACCGGAGTTTCGCCCGCTTCGGCGTGTCCCTTGGGCCACGTCCAGTGACCGTAACTGTCTTTTATGAGGAGCACACTGAGGCGATCATCTTCTTTTTTTACTACCACCCCTCCTGCCGCGATCTGATCTTCCATATTAAACCTTCCTCTTACAACTCAACAACAGGGTCATCGTCGTAATCGTCATCTTCGTCGTCATCCTTCGCTCCCGGGAAAAACTCCGAGTGTCCGGAAGAATCCACTTCCCATACCTCGTATTCGTTCGGAGCAAGTTCCTCGAGAAACCTCGAACGCCGCGCAATTACCGTTCCCATCTGATAATCATACCTGGTAACAGGATGCATAAGATACAGGTATTTTCTCGCGCGTGTCGCCGCCACGTAAAAAAGCCTTCTCTCTTCTTCCAGCTCATTTTCATCGTTCATCGACTTCGGATGCGGGAACTGGCCTTCACAAAGACCTATTATCATCACAGAATCCCATTCCAGTCCCTTGGCCTGATGTATGGTCGAAAGGACCAACTGCTCGCCGTCTTCCTGCTCCGCGGAAACAGTTTCCCCCCGAAAATTCTCCCTCAAAGTTATATCGCTCAGAAATTCGGACACCGAAGCGTATTCGTGGGAAAAATTTATAAGTTCGTGTATATCGTCCACCCGGTCCTTGGCGTTCTCGAAGTTCGCGAGCACATAGGTCTCATATCCCTGCGCCAGGATGATCTCTATGAGCTCACCGGGAACTTCTCCCGCGCCGGAATCGGTCACGGCTTTCATGATCTTCTGAAACCTCCCGTAGCCGACCCTCGCTTTTTGAGATACCACTTTCGATATGTCCTGACTCCTTATGAAAGCCACGATATCCCTGCCGCTTTCCCGAAAAACATTATATATCTTTTCGGCATAACCTGGGCCTATCCCCGGACACATGGTCAGGGTACGTATCCACGCGATCTCATCGACCGGATTAGCTATCAGTTTCAGGTATGACAGGACATCCTTTATGTGTGCCTGCTCAAAAAACCTGATCCCTCCCCGTACCACATAGGGTATGCCACGTTTTACGAGTTCCATCTCGAGTTCCGCCGACTGGTAATGCGCCCTGAAAAGAACCGCCATATCCTTCATCTCGAAACCTTCTGCGCGCATCTCCAGAACGCGTTGCGCGATGAACCTTGCCTGGGAATACGGGTCTTTTACTTCTACCAACGCGGGCCTTTCAAGAGAAGGATTGACCGCCTTCAGCTCCTTGGGAAACTGTTTCGTGTTATTAGTCAGGGAATCGTTCGCCAGGTCGAGTATCTCCGGCGTAGACCTGTAATTAGTCTCGAGCTTGTAGACTTTAGTGTCCTTGAACCTTTTCGGAAACTTGAGGATATTGTCCACCCTCGCGCCACGGAATGAATATATGGACTGCGCGTCGTCACCGACAACAAGGATGTTACGATGATGCTCGCAAAGGATGTTTATTATATCCGCCTGCAGGTAGTTAGTGTCCTGGTATTCGTCGACCATGACATACTTAAACTGCTCGGTAAACCTGCGGCGGGCCGCAGGTACGGTCTCCAGGACCTTTTTCCACTTCAGGAGAAGATCGTCATAATCCATATTGCTAGACTCCAGTTTTTTCTTCTCGTAAAGCTTGCCTATGTCCTCGATCTCTTTTGAAAACTTGAGAAAATACGGATACCTTCCATCCAACACGTCATCGATCGGTTCTTTCGTGTTCATGGACAGGCTTATGATCGACTGTATAACCGAGGCTTTGGGAAACTTCTCCTCTTTTGCCCGGGAACTCATCTTTTTCATGCATGCTTTTATCAGGTCCCGGGAATCGTGCTGGTCGAGTATACCGAAATCTCTGCTGTATCCGACTTCGGGAGCGTACATCCTGAGCGACCTGTTGCCGACGTGATGAAAAGTGCCGCTCCAAAGGCCTTTGGGCCTATATCTCAGGATCATCTCCGTCCTGTCCCTCATCTCCCGGGACGCTTTATTGGTAAACGTCATAAGCAAAATGTTGGCAGGCGGAACACCCCGTTCCAGAAGGTATGCCAGGCGATATATGAGGGTCCTCGTCTTGCCGCTTCCGGCACCGGCGAGAACAAGGCACGGTCCTTCCGCGCCGGTAACAACCTCATACTGCTGCTCGTTAAGGTTACCCTTGAAATCGATATGTGTCTCTATTTTTCCGGTAGGTTCGTGGAGTATATATTTTTTCATGATCGGACTATTATAATGAATAGTACTTCAAAAAGCAAACAGCATATGCAGGGAATTGGGAATAGAGAATCGGGAATAGTTGCAGGGTATCCGGGGATCAGGACATCGGGGACTAGGGAATCAGGGTATCAGGGAATCAGGAACAAACAACTCGGCACTGGGTGCGAGGCGACAGGTAAGAACGGTCTTGGGTACTATCCCCAAAACCCTACGGCACGGAGTTAGATCCCTCGACTCGCTTCCGCTCGCTCCCGCCGTCGCCGAACCATTTAGGATTATTTGGCTATGGCGGACAGGCGGGATGACAGCATATGCAAGAAATTGAGAACGGAGAATCGGGAATAGATGCAGGGTATCCGGGAATTAGGACATCGGGAACTAGGGGATCAGGATATCAGGGGATCGGGGACAAACAACTCGGCACTGGGTGCGAGGCGACAGGTAAGAACGTCATCCCGGAATCCCGAGCCAGGCGAGGGATATCCGGGATCAAATAAAATTAATATTTTTATGGGATCCCCGCTTAAAACCTGCGGGGATGACGATTTTAATTTTCGCTTTCACAAAATGCAACTACGAAAACTGTTCCGCGACTTTTGATCTGGTAAAAAAATAGATGAAGGAAAGTTCGAACACTGTAACAACAGCGGTAAGTATAATAGCATAGGTATAAACCGGCCCTACAAACTCCGGCGGGACATCCACATTGCCGGAAGCGATATATTCCTTAAAATTGGACATCACAATGCGGTTTAGAAAGAGTCCGGAGGTCACACTTATAACTGCCATGACTGTTAATACTTTTCTCGCCCAGTCCTCCAGCTTAAGTATCCTGGATCCACAATATACCGCGCATATCCCGTAAAGGACCGTGAACAGGTAAATAGCTACAGTAAGAGTTCCGGGCAGCGGTTTGAACATAAGCGCGAACTGGCCATATTTACCCACCCCAAGCAGGACATACGCCCCGAAAATGATTATCATGATACCGTAAACCGTTATACCCTTGCTTCGGCTCATTCTATCCCCCAAATATCTTTCGCGTATTCTGAAACCGTTCTGTCACTCGAGAACCTCCCCGACCTGGCGGTATTCATGATAGACATCTTCGTCCACCGGTCCACATCAAGAAAAGCCTCCGACACTTTTTCCTGAATACTGAGATACTCCTTAAAATCCGCGAAGACCATGTACTGGTCATTCCACATAAGGGAATCTATCAACGGCTGGAATATCCCCCTCTCGGACTGCGAAAAGACATCTTCCTGAACGAGTCTGATGACTTCTTTCAGAACCGGGTCCTTCTCAACAAATTCCTGCGGCTTATACCCCTTCTTCCTTAATTCCTTCACTTCGTCAGTCCTCAAACCAAAGATGAATATGTTATCGTCACCCACCTCTTCGGCTATCTCAATATTAGCGCCGTCCCACGTGCCCACCGTAAGCGCGCCGTTCAACATGAATTTCATATTTCCCGTACCTGAAGCTTCTTTGCCGGCAGTCGATATCTGTTCTGACAGATCACTGGCAGGAAATATCCTTTCAGCCAGAGACACGCAATAGTTCTCCAGAAAAACCACCTTAAGCCTGTCTTTGACGTCCGGGTCGTTGTTGATGACTTCCGCGACATTATTGATAAACTTGATTATCAGTTTTGCCATGGCGTATCCGGGAGCCGCTTTTCCGGCGATTATCGCGGTGCGGGGAACGATGTCCGCGTCGGGATCGTTCTTCATCCTCGCGTACTGGGCTATCAAATAAAATGCGAACAATACCTGCCGCTTGTATTCGTGTATCCTTTTTACCTGTACATCAAACATGGATCCGGGATCGACGACCGTACCTGTTGTATCTTCAATATATTTAACAAGCCAGCGTTTGTTATCCTTTTTCACCGAACGCCAGCTATCCATAAAAAAACTGTCATCGGTAAAAGCTTCAAGCTTACGCAGCTTCCCGAGGTTCATGGCCCACTTATCTCCTATAGCCCCATTGATGAGCGCCGTAAGAGCGGGATTGGCTTTCATAAGCCAGCGCCGCTGTGTTATGCCGTTGGTCTTGTTGTTGAACTTTTCGGGATAAAATTCATAGAAATCCTTAAAAAGCGTGGTTTTCAGAAGTTCCGTGTGAAGTCCGGAAACACCGTTAACGGAGTGGCTTCCCACTATGCTTAGATGGCTCATCCTTATCTTTTTATCGTTGTCTTCCTCTATCAGCGACATTCGGCGGGCCTTGTCCTGATCTTTCGGATACTTCGCGGCAACCTGCCTTAGAAAGCGCATGTTTATCTCACATATGATCTCAAGATGGCGCGGCAGCAGTCTCCCCAGAAGATCTATGGGCCACATCTCAAGCGCTTCCGACATTATCGTATGATTGGTATAGCCGAACGAATTGACCGTTATCTCCCAGGCCTCATCCCAGTCAAAGTTTTCAATGTCTATGAGTATACGCATAAGTTCCACAATAGCTATCGCGGGATGCGTATCGTTCAGCTGTATCGCCACTTTGTCGGGAAATGTCTTAAAATCCCTGTTGTGCATTTTAAATCGGCGTATTATGTCCTGTATGGACGCGGAGGTGAAAAAATATTCCTGCTGCAAACGCAGTTCTATGTTTTTATAGACCTTATCGCTCGGATAAAGCACGCGGGATATGTTCTCGGACATTATCTTCTGACGGCATGCCTTTATGTAGTCGCCGTCGCTGAAATAATCAAGATCAAAGTCTTCCGTACTCTTGGCAGACCACAAGCGAAGGTTGTTAACTACGCCATTCCTGAAACCAGGCACCGGAGTATCGTACGCCATGGCAAGGACGTCCTGCGTATCCACCCAGTCGGCACAGGGCTTCCCTTCCCGGTTGACCCTCGGTCTAGTCTTGCCGTAAAAACTTATCTTTATCGTAAATTCCGGTCTTTCGAACTCCCAGGGATTACCGAACTTGAGCCATTCATCGGGAAGTTCCACCTGCGAACCGTTGACTATCTTCTGTTTGAAGATCCCGTAATCGTACCTTATGCCGTATCCCGTAGCCGGAAGACCGAGCGTTGCCATGGAATCAAGAAAACATGCCGCTAAACGGCCAAGTCCGCCGTTTCCAAGAGCCTGGTCCACTTCCTGATCATAAAGGTCCTCCAGATCAAAACCCAACTCTTCCATCGCGACAGTACTTTCCTCTTCCAGACCAAGATTAAGTATGTTGTTACCAAGAAGCCTGCCGGTGAGGAACTCCAGCGACAGATAGTACACCCTTTTGCAGTTCTCGTCGTGATACCTCTGTTGGGTAAGTATCCATCTTTCTATCAGACGCTCACGAATACTCAGCGCGATCGATTCATAATTATCATAATCGGTAGCCGTGTAAAGGTCTTTGGCAAGCGCGTACCTGCGGTTATGCATGAAAGCCGCTTTTAAACCTTCTATATTTTTCTGCTTGTCGCTTTTTCTAGGATTCATTCTTGTATGTGGGATCTCTATTAGGACGTGGATCACAGTTTGTGTGAGGGGCGCTTCACGCGCCCCTCACCAATATCTCTTTACACTCCAAGAAGGCTAAGTACATCCTTTATCTTAGCCGTAGCTACACATATTACCGTATCTGCTCCGCCGTAGTACACGAACAGCGTGTCGTCGATAGCTACCGCTCCGCATGTAAACGTAACATTAGGAACAACACCGTTCAGTTCATACTCTGTTTCCGGCTCCAAAAACGGCTTATCGTATCTGGCGATCACCTTTCCTGGATCATCCAGGGCAAGCAACGCGACACCCAGACGATACTGCATCTTACTGTCAACGCCGTGATATATCATCAGCCACCCTTTGTCCGTTTTTATCGGAGGTGCGCCGCCGCCTATCTTGAAATATTCCCAGTCGAACTCGGGACTCATGAGTATCTTCTGATTATCCCAGGTTACCAGGTCGTCAGAATACGCTATCCACATGTGAGGCGGTATCCTGTGTATCAGGACGAACTTTCCGTTATGTTTCTCCGGCAGAAAGAAAGAATTCTTATTATCTACCCTGTAGAACGGGTATATCCTTTCCGACCAGTTCCATTTCTTATTAAGAAAATCCTCTACCGAAATGGAAGTAATGCCTATCTGGACGCCCGTTACGGGGAACACCATACCCATGTTATTGCCATAAGCGGTGTAACACATGTATATCCTGTCGTCTATCCGGGTGATCCTCGGATCTTCTATGCCCTTGCAATCCAGATCGCTGTCGGCACTCGGGCCGAAGATCGGATAGTCGAGCCTTTCGTCGATATTGAACCCGTCCGTGCTCGCTGCGTACCCCACTCTGGAGATACCTGTTTTAGCTCCCTGCGCCCTGTACAAAATGTGCACTTTACCACCCTCGTATATCGCCGCGGCATTATACACCATGATAGATTCCCATGAGCTGCCTTCCACCGGCGAAAGTATCGGGTTGTTCTTATACCTTTTAAGGACCATGCTTACTCCTTTCGTTTACGAACCGTATATAAAACTTATTTTTTCTTCAAAAGACTTTCAAACAGATCTATGAACTTCTCAGCAGTGCGGGTCGCTGAATGTTCTGCCAGGTAAATCTTTATGGCTTTCTGCTGCGCCTGGTATTTCGGCCCCTTTTCAAACACGTCCAGGATATTCTCCTCCAGATCATAATAATCGACATGTTCCAATATCTCATTATTAAAGGAGTCAGTGAAGTTGGATTTAAGCGAGAGGATCGGCGTCCCCGCGCCCATACACTGGAATATAGTACTGCTCACAACGACCAGCGGCATGGACGGCTTGTTGTAAAGCATACAGTCCGACGCGTAAAGATACTTGTACAGGATATCCTGTTCGGGCGAGTCCTCGATTATCGTCATCTCGAACTTTGTCTTCCCCTGTATGTGCCTGAAATCTTCCAGAACTTTTTCGATCTCGGTCACGACAAGAAGCTGGATGTCGTATTTATCGGCCAGGCGGTCCAGGACCATAGCGGAGTTGACTGAATAATCCGCCGCGCCTCCGAAAACAAGCGCTATCTTTTTATCCGGAGAAAGTCCCAGCTCTTTTCTGGCCTGGGCCTGATCCCCTGGAGTGTAGGAACATGACGGGAACGGTATTATGCTGAGTTTCCCCTCCGGATATCCGTGTTTAAGGAAATTGAAATACCTCTTATCAAAACATACTACCTGGTCCCATTCAAATTTGAAGAATTCGGGTTTATCTGAGAGGTGTCCGTCGTGTATGACGTTTACCGTTTTCGCGTGCTTTTTTATTTCGGGATAGATGTCGAGAAGATGCCCTAAGGGGAGCATACCAAGATCCTGCGCCACAAATATATCGTAGTTCTTCTTAAGGATAGGCCGGGTGTCCATCTGCGGGTTAGGCACCCCGTATACCGTAAAACATCTTGTGACATATTTCTCTTCCTCGGATGCTTTTTTGGTGATCGCCGTACCGTGAAAACTGTGTCTGTAAAAAGTAAATACATCAAGCTCGATGCCCATATCTACCCATGCCCTGCCTACCAGTTCGGCATGTACAGCCGCACCTGAATCAGTGTTCCAGGAACCCATCATAGCGATTTTCATTTTGCCCTCCTGTTAAAAATGCGGCGCGTGTTACTTGTAGTATAAAGAACAGTTTTGGAAAAACCCTTGCGCTTTGTTAATATTATACGTAATATATAGATTAAAAGGCAATGAAAATAATTTTTAAATTCTTAAATTTCCATTTTTAACTACAAATCATATTCAAGGTCCAATTATGCATGGCGATAAACTCCTAATAAGAAAATACCACACTACCATAGCCGAAAAGATCGTCGGGATGGTCTTATCCGAAATAAGGCCCTCAGAAAAGTATGTCATTTCAGTTGCCGGAGAATCCGGATCCGGGAAATCCGAGGTTTGCCATGAAATATCGAAGACCCTTAATTCTGAAGGTATCGAATGCGTTACTATACACCTGGACGACTATTTTAAGATCCCCCCCAAGACCAATCCCATAAAACGACGTGAAGATATATCTATCGTGGGGACATCTGAGGTGAAGATGTCCCTCCTTAACAAGCACATAAAAGAGTTCAAGGACACCTCGACCACAAAGATAGTCAAACCTCTGGTCTATTACAGGAAAAATATTATCGCGGAAGAAACCCTGGAGTGCAAAAACGCTCGGGTACTCCTCGTAGACGGTACATATACTACCCTGCTTAAAAAAGTAGACAAGAAAATATTCCTCTCGAGGACCCACAGAGACACAAAAAAATCGAGACTGGCCCGCAAACGGGACAAGATAGACTCTTTCACGAAAAAGATATTGTCCATGGAGCATAAAATAATATTCGCGCATAAAAAGATCGCCGATATCATCGTGGATAAGGATTATAAGAACGTTACCCGCAAAGACAAGACTAAGAGGAACATCAAGCGGATCTGCATGCTGACCGTACACGGATTCGTAGATCCTAAACCCGTCCTCGGAAAAACCGACACCGGCGGGCAGGTAACATATGTCCTTGAACTTTCAAAATCTCTAGCGAGAAAAGGCATAAAGGTCGATATATATACCCGCAAGTTCCAGAACAGGAAATCCATAGAACATGTCGCCCGGGGAGTCCGCATAATACGCATCCCCTGTGGCGGGAAAAAGTTTATAGAAAAGGAAAAACTTCTCCCCTATCTTGATACCTTCGTAAGGAACATGGATTCCTTCATCAAAAAAGAGAGACTGGAATACCAGATGTATCATTCCCATTACTGGGACGCCGGGTACGTCGCGATGAAACTCACCGAAAAACTGGATCAGTTCTTCGTTCATACATTCCATTCTCTGGGTGCCTGGAAAAGAGAACACATGGGCGGAAATCCCAGGATAATGGAAAAAATGTACAATTTCAAGGAACGTATCCGCATAGAGAAACAGATATACAAAAAAACCCGCGCGCTCGTCATGACCAGTACTGATATGATCCGCAGTTCAAAGAAATTCTACGACTATAAGGGTAAAAACAACATTATTATACCCGCGGGCGTTAATGTAAACATCTTCAGGCCGCTAAAAAGGGGCGAAAAAGAAAAGAAACTAGACGTCCCTCAGAACTATATCTTCTGGGTCGGACGTTTCGATACCAACAAGGGGCTCGATTATCTTTTAAAAGGGTTTGCTGAGGCCGTACATAAAACTAAAGACCTCTTCCTTGTTATAGGCGGTGGATCCAAGAATCCGATCCCCAAGGAGAAAAACCTGAGAAAAGAACTGAAAAAGATCATACACGCTAACAAACTCGAGAACAGGGTATTCTTCACCAGGCATGTAAAAGATTCTCTTATGCCCTCTTATTACAGAAAAGCTAAATTTTTCGTTCTTCCGTCAAAATTTGAGCCTTTCGGCATGACCGGCGCTGAAGCCATGGCCTGCGGAACACCTCTTATAGTAAGTCATCGAGCAGGCATCAGGAAATACCTGAAAAACAAGGTCAACTGCCTCGTTGTAAACGCTTCCAATAAGAAAGATCTCGCCTGGGCCTATCAGGTACTCAACCGCAACGATCATTTCCGCAAAAAAATAGCCGCTAACGGAAAGAAATTTGCCAGGCACGAGTTCAGCTGGAAGACCATCTCCGAAAAAAGCCTCATCTTCTACAACAAACTTCTCCGAGAACAATAAGCGCAAACCGTGATCAGTAATCAAATGCTAGATCCTGGATTCTAGGTTGACTACAAATCCAAAACCCAAAGCCCAAAATCCAAAGGAAATCCAAATCATTAAATCCAAAATCGTCATTGCGCGTGTCCGCCATAGCTTCTTGTCCGCCAACTTGTCCGCCGACTTGTCCGCCGACTTGTCCGCCGTAGCCTTGGCGAAGGCGGAAGCCTTGGCGAAGGCGGAAGCCTTGGCGAAGGTGGAAGCCTTAGCGAAAGCGGATAGCGAAAGCGGGAGGGCACGTAGTGCCTGAAACCGGATGAGCTGAAAAAGGGAGCACAGAAAGGTTCCCCGTAATAAAATATAAATCAATGTAGGGAAGCAATCCCCATAAAAAAAATGGGCTCTTTGTACTGAATTTGCGTGTTTTGTCATTTGGATTTCTTTTGTCATTTGGATTTTGACATTTGGATTTTAATTTCGTTTAGGATATAAAAAAACCCGGAGGGATCCTCCGGGTTTTTACTGTATGACCCACTTTATCTATATTAGGCTTTTTTTGTAGTCTTTTTTGCAGCCGGCTTCCTGGCAGCGACCTTCTTCTTCTTGACCTTCGGTTCGGCTTTTTTGGGAGCCGCCTTTTTCTTGGGAGCAGCTTTTTTAGGCGCTGCCATCCTGGCTTCCTTGGCCTTCTTCTTCGCCGTTTCCGCTACAAGCTGCCTTATCTTAAGAGACGTCATTTTCTCGACAATTTTCTCATCGTGCCCGCCCTCTATGATACGCTTTTTCTGCGTCTTCAGTCTCTGTCTTTTTTTAGCGCCGCTTTTTTTAGGGCGTGATCTGAAATTTTTACGGGGTTTCATACTTTTCTCCCTTTTATCTCGTATTCAGATGCTAGATACTGGATTCTTGATCCTAGTAAACTTTGAACGAGCATCTAGCATCAAGCATCTAGGATCTGGTTTGCTCGCTACATCGAGTTGATATTATACAATAATAATGTCTCTTTGCAACTGATTTTTTAAGTTTTGTTGGTCCCAAAAATGTTGCCCATAGCGGAAAATACAGGATGGCTGACCTTTATATCTATACTGAGCAGACACACATCGTCTTTAAATTTACCATCTTTGTAGGTGTTAAGTTCGTGTAACAGCTTATGATTAAACTCCTCTCCCGGAAAAGCGTGATTTTTACCCAGAAAACGCTCGACCCTTGTCTTCCCGAATTCTTCCCCTTTAGAGTTATTGGCTTCGGTGACCCCGTCGGTAAAAAGCAGGATCTTGTCCCCCTTATCGAACTTGACGCTTTTCTGATGCACCTTATCGTCATCCATCGGGACTCCAAGCAAAGTAGCCTGTGAGGGCATCCCTATCACCTTGGATTCGCTTTTGCTATATAAATACTGTGTGGGATGGCCGTAATTGGAATACAGCATCTTCATCTTATAAAAATCCAGTAGCCCGCAGAAAGCGCTGAGAAACATATCCGACCCCTCAAAATCCTCCTTAATGAAATTATTAAGCTCTTTAAGAAGCACTCCGGGGTCTTTTTCCTCTTTAGCAAGTCTTTCAAATTCGGCATGTACCCTGTTCACGAGCAGCGCGGCAGACACACCGTGTCCGGTGACGTCGCTTATGATAAAAATGACCTTTTCTTTATCGAGAAACTCATATTTTACGTAGTCGCCGCCGATGTAATACACCGGAAGATAGCTGACAGCCATTTCTATCTCTTCATTACTTGTGGACGGTGAAATAATAGTCTTATGCACCCGGGTGGCCCACTGGAGTTCCCTATCCACCTGGTCGTTCTTTTCCTGAACTTTTTTCAGCAGGACAAAGTTATCTATCACGCGAATAATGTCTTTTTTCCGGACGATCATACAAAGAACGGCAGCCATTGTCAGAAAGATCGCGCCATCGAGGTAATGGCTAAGGTCGTACATGACGGCAGAACTCGACTCCGCGGACTTTAGCAGAAGAAACTCTGTGCTGAACGCGATAAGATGCATCGCCCACACCAGGACTATCTCTACGGGGCGCCATGGAATGGTCATGATCACCAGAAAAAGAGTGAACATGAATACCGCCGTGCTCACTATCGCGCTTTCGGAATAATCGACACCGAGCCGCACTATAAGAGTAAGAAGAAACGCGGTAAAAAGATACGCGCATAACCGGGCACCGGCATACGTCTTCGTCTTCTGGTTGATATACAAAAGCAGCATACCGCCTATGACCAGGACTATTCCTAACAGTATTTCCAAAGGCATAAATTCTTCCGACTGCAGGATTGTACCTATGAGCGACGCGAAAAAATACAGACCTATACTGAGCGCGCATAAGAGCCTTATCCTGCTCTTAATGAACAATATATGATCTTTAATAAATTCAGCGAAATATTGCGGGGGGATCCTGTCTTTTATATTTAACATACAAATATTATACTCGTACCAGTCATAATCGGCAACATTTCCTTGTCCTCGTATCGCGTTCTTATTTATATATTGCCCCGGGGAAACACTTGTGATAGATTATTGAGCATGTTCAGGAAACTAAAAAAAGACATAGACAAGGAGCTACGGTCCTTTCTGGAGGATAGTTCGAGAGGTCTTGACCTTAAACGCACCTCCCCCGAGCTGTATAAAGGCATAAAGGATTTTGTTCTTCGTGACGGCAAAAGAATACGGCCGATACTTTTCCTCATAGGATATCTGGGTTATTCCCGTAAAAGGAAGATCTCCAATAAGAAACTTATACGCTCTTCCCTGTCCATAGAACTCTTACACGATTTTCTTCTGGTGCACGACGACGTCATCGATAACTCAGACCTCCGGCGCGGAAAACCTACTCTTCACAAAGTATTCAATACCATGCTGGGCAGAAGATCAAAAGACGAGCTCGGCGCGAGTCTAAGCATAGTGGCCGGCGACGTTATCTTCGCGATGGCCATAGAGGCCCTGCTCGCCTGCGACGAGACAGCTTCCCGGAAAGAAAAAGCGCTAGCGGAACTCATAAAAGCCACTTCCTCAACCGGTATCGGCGAATTCCTGGATGTTATCAATAACATAAAGAAAATAGATAAAGTCTCCCGCAAAGAGGTCTTTCTTACATATACGCTTAAGACCGCTAAATATACTTTTGAATGCCCGATGGTAATGGGGGCAATGCTCGCCGGCGCACCGGCAAAAGAGATATCCGCCCTTTCGAAGCTGGGTATTTCTCTGGGACAGGCTTTCCAGATACAGGATGACCTGCTGGACGTTTTTTCCTCCAGCAAAAAGATCGGCAAACCGGTCCTTTCGGACTTGAACGAATCAAAGAAAACTCTTCTTTTGTGGAAAACGTACAACACTCTTCCCGAAAAGGAAAAAAGATCCCTGAAACGGATCCTTGATAAGGAAAAAAAGTCTTATGCCGACCTTCTCAAGTTCCGTAAAATGATAAAAACCGTTGGTGCGGGCGAATATTGTATAAAAAAAGCGGACTCCCTCCTCTCGGACGCAGCATCCACCCTTGAGAGCCTCCGTATAAACAAAAAATACAAGACCGCCCTCAAGAATGTCATGAAACTGTGGTTTGACAAGACCAGGGATATCAAAACCAGAATATAATTATCTTCTCATGAAAGTAAATGTCGCTAAAAGTTCAGGTTTCTGTTTTGGAGTAAGGCTGGCCAAAAAAAAGGCTAAGGACCTGGCCGCTAAAGGCCAACCCGTGCACGTTCTCGGTGATATAGTCCATAACACCTTCGTAGTATGCGAACTCGAAGAAAAAGGCGTAAAAAAAATAAAGCGCATACGCCCCGTAAAAAACTCCACCCTTATAATAAGAGCCCACGGAGCCACCAGCAAGACTTTTGACCGGGCAAAAAACTGCGGTTACCGTATAGTGGACGCCACATGCCCCAAAGTAAAAGATATCTACGAGATCGCCCGTAAGCTGGAAAAAGATAATACCATCATCATAATCGGCGACTCGGGACATGACGAAGTAAAAGGCATCGCCGGGCAGCTCAAAAAAAGACCTATAACTATAGAGTCTCCCCGCAATGTATCCGTTAAACGGTTAACACGCGTCAAAAAAGCCGCGGTGATAACCCAGTCTACTCAGACCATGGACAACATAACAAAAATAATGGTACGCCTGAAGAAGATAATACCCGACGTAACGCTCCATAATACGACCTGCCGCACTACGCGTGTAAAACAGAAAGAGATAGAATCACTTCCGGTACAAAACGACGTTGTCCTGATAATCGGTTCAAGAATAAGCGCTAACACTAAGAGGCTTTACCAGATATCCCGAAAGATAAACAAAAAGACCCACTGGATAGAATGCGCCAAAGACATAAAGAAGTCCTGGTTCTCTTCGGCTAAAAAAGTCGGCATCATGGCCGGTGCTTCGACCCCTGACAATATCACGCAGGAAGTCGTTACAAAACTCGAACGTATGAAAACCTCTAAAAAATGAAGAATATATTCTTACCCATAAAAAACAAAGTGGACATCCACCGGGAGAAATGCGGACTTTCCCCGGAAGAAGTCTTTTCACGTTTTGCCGATGGTAAGAACGTTTCATTCCTGAACAGTTCCATGGAAAGCGATGTCGCGAGGTTTTCAATACTCGGGATCCACCCCTTCCTGACACTGAAGAACAAGAACGGCATAGTCGAAGCCACATCCTACGGACAGACTTCCTTCGAAGAAATGGACCCTTTCGACTGCCTGTCACTCGCTCTTAATAAATACCATATCGAGAACTCCACCGATCTGCCTTTTATCGCGGGCGGTATAGGGTATTTTTCATATGATCTCAAGAATTCTCTCGAAGATCTGCCTTCCGGGGCGGAAGACGATCTTTTCCTGCCCGATATGTATTTCGCCTTCTACCAGGCGCTTATCATATTCGACCGGTTTGCCCCCGGATATGTGCAGATATGCTCACTGGAGATAGAGTCCCCTCTCTCTCCGGATACAGAGACACTCCTCTCAGATATACTGGAAAAACTCAGAGTAACCGAACCCGTGACCGTCCCGCGTTTTGCCGGGAAACAAGATCCAGTTTTCGGGTCTAATTTCAGCAAAAACGATTATCTCGTCGCGATAAAAAAGGTCAAAGAACATATAAGCGCGGGGGACATTTACCAGGTTTGCCTGTCGCAGAGATTCAAGTCCGAGTCCCCACTCTCTCCACATGAACTTTATCTTAGACTTAACAATATTAATCCGTCGCCTTTCAGCGCGTATATCGAGTTCAACCATACGGCCATAATATCTTCATCCCCAGAGCTTTTCATCAGGCGAACGGGAGACCGCATAGAGACCAGACCGATGAAAGGCACACGGCCCCGCGGACGAACACCGGGAGATGACAACACCATACGGGAAGAACTTAAAGCAAGTGCTAAAGATATCTCGGAACTGTTGATGATAGTGGACTTGGAAAGAAACGATCTCGGAAGGATAGCTATCCCAGGTTCCGTCATGGTATCCGAACACAGAAGAATAGAGGCCTACCCTACCGTCTTCCAAACCAGCGCCGTTATCCATGCCAATGTCCCCTCGGGAACGAACAATGTGGATATAATAAAAGCTGTCTTCCCATGCGGCTCTATTACCGGATGTCCCAAGATACGCGCTATGCAGATAATAGACGAGATCGAACCCACCGCAAGAGGCATCTACACCGGTGCTATAGGCTACATAAGTTTTCACGGCACTATGGACCTGAACGTGACAATAAGGACCATGGTAAAAAAAGGCAAGGATCTTTACTTCCAGGCAGGCGGCGGTATAGTCGCCGAATCCGACCCCGAAGCGGAATACGAGGAAACTCTTGTCAAAGCGAAAGCGCTCATGGACAGCCTACGATAATCTGGATGCAAAAATCCAAGTCAGATTCTAGATACTCGATGCTAGATGCTCGTTGTAAAATAATTCAAAAAAAAGTGCAAGAAATAGCATAGCAGTGAACTGTAAACGGTAAACAGTAAACAGGACACTCTATAATTGAACAACAGATCAAAAAGCTACTAAATTTGCACTGTTCACAGTTCCCTGCTTACAGTTTACTATTTAAGGTTATAAATACAGGCTTTTTGATTGATCTAACATGAGAATTTGGCATCATTTGCGCTAGCTTATCACCATTAAATCCGAATGACAAAATCCAAATGACAAATAAACTCCAAAATCCAAATGCCAAAACGCGCAAACCCTATACAAAGAAACATCTTTTTTATGAGGATTGCTTCCCTACATTGATTTATATTTTATTACGGGGAACCTTTCTGTGCTCCCCTTTTCAGCTCACCCGGTTTCAGGCGCATAGCGCCCTCCCGCCTTCCTCCTTCGCCAAGCTGTTCAGGTTTTATCTGACTACGGCGGACTTTGTCGCTAAAGCTATGGCGGACACGCGCAATGACGATTTGGATTTAGTGTTTTGGATTTCTTTTGGATTTTGGGCTTAGAATTTTGGATTTGCCGCTTACGCTCTGGCGAGCATTGTCCGGATGCCTTCCCAGAGTTCCCGCAGTTCACCCTTTCGGAACTCGACGGCATCAGGGATAAGACGGATAATAAGAGTCCTCATCTCACCTTCGAACAAGGCGGTATAGTCTTGAAAACTTAAATCCTCGGCGGCTATGACATTAGGTATCATATTGTAATACCTCAATAGGTCTTCTTTACTCCAGCCCAGATGCTTACCTATAGCGAAAAGCGTCACTTCAAGAAGCGGAAGATATGACGTCTCCGAAAAACCCGTGTCATCAATACCTACTACCGTAGATATTGTTCCGAAAAGATCTATATTGTCCTTTCTAGTTATAACTATTACATCTGCCGGGTCAACGGATCCTGTTTTCGGATCTGTTATATTTCCTATCCTCCGGGCAAGGTCCTCACCTTTCCCGTTTATCCTCACAAGATCGCGAAGAAACCTCTTTAGATCACTATTATTGTTGTCGATAGTGGGTATGACCTTGATCAGCATCGCCAGGAGCGCGTTGACCTCGCCGTCACCAAGACTTGAGTCTATCGCGAGAACCGGTCTCTTTTTTTTCTCGGTTACCGTTATCATGGCGTTTACAAGAGACGGTATGGCGGTTTCGGCATTCTTCAGTATGCCTTCGGCGGTAGTAAGATCAAGGACTGAGTCCTGAGCATCAGGCAGCAGGTCAAGTTTCTTACTGATATCAATATTTATCCTCTTGCCTCCGTCCGATACATTTATATTCGCAGCGTCTCCATACATCTCCGTCCATATTTTTTCACCCTGTTTTGTGAGGCGTGTAGATGTAAGCAGCTCTCTCTCCGGGTTGTCAGCCAAGCCATACTGTAACTTTTCAACCAGTTCCCTTATCAACTGCCGGCCTACCCCCTCTCCCCTTGACTCCCGGAATACATGATGCGCACAGACCACAGATTGTTCCTCTTCCAGAATGTACTCTATAAACCCGAGCGGTTCGTCTCCCCTTACAACAAATATCCACTCAGATCTGTCCCCTGTCTCGCCGTCATCGAAAAATATGCCCTTTTCATTGTGGGATTTATATTTTTTGATCACTTTTCCTATCATTTCGATCTTTTCGCTCCGTGACAGCTGATCAGCATGGATGACTGCCATATTCTTATCTAACGCAGAGGAGGTGACTTTTTCAAGTGCGGATAATTTATGAGCTATATCTGCATCCTCCGGCATTAACGCCTGTGCGTGCAAATAATCATTCCGGGCCTCATAACATTTTTCCAGTTCAGCGTATGCATTACCCCTGTTGTAATAAGCCGCTCCCACACCCGGATCTATCCTCAAAGTCTCCGTATACATATCTATAGATGCCGCATAATTCCCCTCTTCAAAATACATATTACCCAAATTATTCAGGGCACCGGCATTTTCAGGGCACATTTCGAGCGCCCGGCGGAAGGATGCCAAAGCTTTCTCTTTTTCACCCATCTCATAGAAAACAACGCCCTGCCTGTCTATCATGGATGAAGTGATCCCCTTTGCTTCTACCAGCTGGATAGTATGTATGTCTCCACCCATATACATCAGTTTGCCTTCAAGCAAAACACCTTCTTTCATTTTCCAGGCATGGACTGAATCTCTCTCAAAAAAGTCCTTAAGTTCCACGTCCCCGACCGCTCCTGTAGCGGGATCAACAAATAAATATCTGGTCCCTCCCGTCGGTACCGCCAGGGAAATATGGTCCCGGGAAAAAACTCCACTGATATCGGTTATTCCCAGGTCCCTTAGAATTAGGTAAGACAACTGGGCCAATACAGTGCATTCCAGAAGCTCGGCTCTCAACCTAACCTTAGATGGGAAACGTTCCTTTTCTAAAAGTTCTTTGAAAATATTTCCACCGCTAAGTGACGTCACAAGATATTCTCTTACCGGATCTACGACGATATAGTTATTGTACCCTTTACCATGAAGATCCAATAAGAGTGATCTGGTAATTTTATTAGCTTCTTCAATATTGCCGCCACTTATAACCTCCGCAAGTCCCGAGTACTTTGCTCTCATTTCGGCCACCAGATCGACAAGTTCCCGGGGAACATTAGCAACCGCTTCTTCCGGATACCCCGCTTCCCTTAACAGCTCCTGTAGCCGAATATGGTCATCTGTCAGAGCCTGGCCCTCACCTATACCTTCCGCTCCCGGATTTATGCCGGTTACCTTTGCGCGTTTACCCATCTGAGGTATCTCGTTCTCCGCAAACGTATTGTCCTCATTCCTGAATGCCCTCAGATATCCCTCGGGATCGTCCTCTCTATAAAGGCAGGCGTAAAATATATGTTTGTAGCTCCGGTGTCTAAACTCTGTACTGCTCTTAATCCCATTCACTCGCTTTATAAGATCCCTTAATATCTTCCGGGCCTTGCTCAGGTTATGCAGACATACTGAATAAACGACCCATTCCGGAATATCTTTAAATTCTTCTTCGATTCCTATCTTGGCTACATTATCTTTTATCTTAATCAAAAGACCCTGGGGATCTCTGGGCCTTTGCACACAGGCACCAAGCACCGCCCATTCCGGTATATTATCAAATTCCGGATCTTTCCTTATTTCTGTCCTTTTTTCTAACGCCTCGCGCAAAACGTTCCTAGGATCACTCGGACTGTTAATGCATATCCTGCTTATTGCCCAATCCGGAAAATCCCTGAACTCCGGTTCATGCCTTATCGCTTCTACATCTTTGGTAACTTCTCCCAAGAATTTTAGCGGTGACTCCGGCTTATGAGTGAACGCCCTTATGGCTCCGCCTTTAGTAACATCCGGGAAAAGTTCCCTAAGAGCATTGAATTCTTCCCTGGTCACCAGGTGCCAGAGAAGTTTTTCACGAGTCTTCTCTGTAAATCCCTCTGATATATACCCTTCGAGAATACCGTCTATCAACTCAGCGATAGCTCTAACATCAAAGGTCTCACGTCTTATCAAAGCGCGCGCATCCGCATCTCTAAGCATCCCTCTTGCAACAAAACTTTCAAGTGACGGTACATCGTATTTCACAAGCGCCCTCGCTACCATATCAGCATAATATCCTGACTTTTCACCGATCTCCGATCCTAAAAGAGCCACCTTATCTTTTAAAGCAGTGCCTAACCATTCGGCATATCCCTTGTCAACATCTTTCATGGGACCGGGTCTCTTGTGCCTCAGAAAATCAGTATCCTGCGCGGCCTTTATATTTTGTGTCAATCGGGCATCGACATCTCCGAAGACTTCCCGCTGCAGGGCTCGTAAAAGATAATGCGGGTTATCGGGGTCTTTCTTAGCCTGTTTTAAAGCGTCTTCTTTTAGAAGCGGAAGTTCAAAAAATAACCCGGTTTCATCACTTGTAATATATAGGCTCATTCCATTGAATCCTATACGCAGCGTACCTTTATTAACAAGGTATTCGAGCATTTCATGGAGTATGGCTATTCTGCTTTCGTCGCCTTCGTTGAGGGACTTGTGGATGGCTATAATATCGTATTTCGTATTTCGTATTTCGGATTTCGTTAAAGCAAAACCAAAGAGGTCTTCGATGAGGGTGTCAAATGTATACAATGCCGGTGGTGACTTTTCAAGCAAACTCAGCATCGAAAGAAGAATCTGCCTGTGGCTGTCGTCTATAGCGGGCGCCTGAGTTACCGCCTGGCGAAGAACGGAAACCTGGAACTCCGGATGATGCGTAAGAGCTACTTCATGCGTAACGCCTTTTGAATCCTCGACTTTTACCTTCATCTCAGATTCCATGCTAACAACCTTAGCACTCTTGCCCATCTGCGAAGCCTCACCCTTCTTCCCTTCCAGGCCTGTTTTCTTGTCAACTTTTTTTATCAAAAGCTGTGTTATCTTTGTCTTGAGCTCTTCAAGTTGCCTCAGGCGTTTTACCGCTTCATCCTCTTCTTCCGCCTTTCCATCCGTCTTCTCTTCTTTTTTCCTGCCGAGTTTATCCCTTAGCTTCAGAGACTGTTCATACCCGTGTTTCGCGTCGATCCAGTTCTTGAGATAATGTTTTACCAAGCCGAGAGTAAGGAGATATTCTTTTCTTACGGACTTATCTTTCGCGACTTCTTCCTCTTTTTCCTCACGATAAATGGCTTTGGCGGCTTTCTCGAACATCTCTTCGGCCACATCATTGTTCTCAAAATAGAATTCCATCCTTCCCAGCATGTAATAGTCTTTTGCGGAGGCGGAACCGAGCATATCATCGAAGTACACTTTGTCCCTCATGATATTACGGACCATATGAAGCCTTATCTGCCATAATTTCTCATTGCTTATCCCGTAATATTCGCCAATAAGTTCGTGTACAGCAAGAGTCTCCTCGACTCCCTTCTCTTCCTCCAGGTATGCCTGCAGCTCATGCAACACTTCCTGTGATACTTCCTGGAGAGCTTCGGCAAGCGCATCATCATCCTCATTCTCCCAGTTTCTGAGAACCTCACTTGCCTTGTGAAAATCAAAACTGTACCCGTTCTCCAGTTCCTCCATTTTTTCTCGTACCTTATCTCGCAACTTCTTCTTGGCCGCCGAAAGAGCCGGAAATTCGTTCGCGGTATCCATCCTGAATACATTATCCAGGACCGTCCGAGCATTGAGCTCCCGCGGCATCTTCTGTTCTTTATCGTCCTTATCTTCCTTATCTTCCTCTTTCTTACCTTCCTCTCCTTCTTTTTCTTCAGGTTTCCGCGCGGGCTGGTTCTTCAGTTTGATTATCCTGGACATGTATATCAGTATGTCCTTGGATATGTTCACCTGCTGAAGTATCCTTTTTTCTTTCTCAGCGAGAGTTTCTCCTGTCTCGGTATCTTTTGTCTCCTCGTCCTGTTCTTCACCATCTTCTTCAGCGACCGGCAATCCCCCCTCTGAGGCACCCTTGCCTTTACCTTTTTTCGCTCCTTTGCGGGCGGCTCCACGTTTACCTTTAATCCCACGTTCCTCAACCATCCCGCGTTTCGCAAATATCATCTGAGTTCCTATGACTATCGCCAGCGAGAGACCAAACCACGGAAGAGCACTTATTCCCGGAATAAAAGAAAAGAGAACACATATACCTATAACGGTTACAAGCCTCTTCCAGCTGAAGTTCTTTATCATCAGATAACCAAAAAACGCGAGCGGCAGGACCCACGCTATTATGACCGTCACCTTGTTCACGGGAAGTATAAACCCCAGAAAGAGAGAAAGCACCGCGCCCGCGGCAAATGTTATCATGAGGCCCTTCCAGTTTACGCTGCGAAGCATGTCGCCTATCCTGTCTTTTATTGAAAGGCGAATCTTCTGCGTCTTCGCCTTGGGATCCTTTTTCTTATCTTTCTTTTTAACGGCTTTTTTCCCATCCTGCGCGCCTTCTTCGAAAAGGCTGTCATCGACCTCAATCTCCTGCCCGGCCGGACGCTGATAGAACTGTTCCACATATTTTATCGCGGCTCGGACTGCCGGATCTATGGCCCAGACGGTATCGGCCATGAAATTGTCATGTGCCTCAATAAGTCTTTTAGCTACACTTTTTACTTTTTCCAGCTCGTTAGCTTTAAGTTTACTTTTGGGACGGCCGGCGATAATGATATCTGTTTCGCTCCAGACGGTGTCCATCTGCCATATCCAGTTAAGGCGCGTGTGTATAAGCTGAAACTGTTCTTCGATCTCCCTGAACAATTTGCGCGCCGTCTCCCGGTCGATCCGGCCTTTTTCGTGCGGGAACAGCGCTCTTAACCTTTCCGCGATACCGCTACCTCGGCCTATATATCTTGACTGGTTTATCATCAGAAACCTGATGACATTTTCTCTCCATTTTTTGTATTTTGTATAAAACCTGGTACCCAGGCCGGGACCATCGCCCCTAAAATCCTGTTTCTTGAAATCTTCAAATTCCTTCTCTATTTCGGTACGATCGGGCATTTCTTCGGGAATGCCGCCGGAACGTTCCCATATGACTTTTTTGAATGCCAGCGTAAGTTCCCCATCCTTCCTGCCGTCACGCTTGTCTCCCGTTATGTCTTTGTAATTATCGGGAAACAGTATCTCCTGCAGGCGCCGTGCTTTATCGTGTCCGAAATACGGGCAGATGACTTCATGTAGAACATATTCCTGCAATACTTTGTCATCATGGAGAACAAGATCCAAAACCTGGGTGGACAAGCCTATCGTCCCCGGGAACACATCTCTTAAAAGCGTGTTTACCTTATTGGAAGTCCCGGAGCGGTTTTCCGCCTGCACATTTGTATTAAAACCAAGCAGCCACCCGCTAGCGTCACCCTCGTTCTGCGCGTCAGGGAGAACTATAGCGTCAAACTCGACCATATTAATATCTGTAGAAGCATCAATAAGCTTCTCGAGATTCTTTCTGGTATTATCCTCCAAAGCCGTATCAGCCAGTACGGTTTTTACATTTTTAAGAAGACGATCTACCTTGTGGCGTAAAGACGTCCGTAACTCCGGTAATTTCCTTTCTTCGGGCATAAGCGCTTTCAACAGTTCTTCAGCATCGCCTTTGGCTACAGCCCCTTCCTGCTCATTCTGGACCTTTTTACTGATAAGCACCTGTCTTGAGATGTATTCTCCGAGCTTTCTATCTTCCAGGACCTTCCATAAAGAACCGGCATCTTCAGTACCCGGTATGCGATGATTGTAGAAACGGATCCTGCATGTCCCCAGATCGACGACGAACTCACCCTTCTCAGGAGCTCCCTCAAGAACAGGCACGATCCCCTTAAGCCTCGCGGGAATATCCTCAGAACGTATCATTCTGCTGATAGCTTCCTCAACACGAGCTTTCATAGACTGAAGATTAAGACTGTCTGGATCGGTTTCAAGGCGGGAAAGATATTTCGTAAAATAACTGGCTGTCGCAGCCCCAACACTGCCGGATTCAAAAGATGCGTCAAAAAAGGACTGTGCCTGGAGAGTATCACGTTTGAAGACATCCGGGTTGGCCCATACCACGCTCTGCCATATAAGAGATATGGTCAAAGCTATAGCAATTGTCTTAAGAATATTTGATGTTTTAAATTTACTCATTATTTTTCTTCTTAAACCCTTTAACTTATTCCGGCAACACGAATACCTGCCCGTTCCAGTGTAAAACGGAAAAATCAGTCTAACTTTTTGTTTTGCTAATAGTGTTATTATAGTAAAAAGAGAGATTGAAGTCAAACCATCTTATCTAGCTTTTTTATATTCTAACCTTTAGGGCAAAAAAATGAAGGATTTTACGATTTTAGGGTGCCAAAAGAACCCTATTTTGCTCTTTTTGTGTAATATTTATATAGTGTAATTAAGGTGAGGAACACTAACGTTCAAGAGCCCTGCCCGCTTCCAGTGACCTGCCGCCACCGGTAAAGGCTCTCACGAGCATATAGCCTATCAGGGTACCCAAAGCGGCACCCGCTACTACGTCTAAAGGATAATGTACTCCCAGGTATATCCGTGATATCCCTACAAGAACAGCGAGAGTGTAAAAGATATACCATTTCCGGAAACAGGCTGAGAAAATAAACGCGGCTGTGAACGCCATGGTCGCGTGCCCCGAAGGAAAAGAAAAACCATTAGCGACTATCAACGGAGCCACTCCTTCTATCGTCATAAAAGGGCGCGGACGTGTAACCAGAGTTTTCAGGGTACTCATACAATAATAGGAAAAAGACACCCCCGCCATAAGAAGCACACCCGTCGCCTTAATGTTCCTGTTCTTAAAAAATACCAGGAGCAGCGCGATAATAAAAATTATCTTCCCGTCGCCCGCGGAGGTTATGACGAGCATCATCTTATCGAGTACAGGGTTACTACACGTTCCGTTTATGAAGTGAAAAGCCACAAGGTCTATATTCTGCAAAAGATCCATTTACACCCTCTCTATCCAGCTTTGTGTATCATTATTTTATCAGCTATCTGTTCAGGCCCCTCCAAAGCGTTAACCCCGGCGATATCCCACGCCCCCAAACCGTAAACCGGTTTGCCTGCATTGAGCGCGAAAGCTATTTCTGAAAGAGTCCCATACTCTCCGGACAGAGCGACTATCATGTCCGCGGCACCAGCTACAAGTGTATTTCTTGTATACCCCATTCCCGTCGGGATCACCACATCCACGAATTCATTGGCATCGGATTTGTCCTCTCCGGGTATTATGCCTACCGTTAAACCGCCCTTTTGCTTGGCACCGCGACAAGCTGCCTTCATTATTCCTCCCAGACCGCCACAGACAAGAACAGCGTCCTGCTCAGCTACTATCTCCCCTATTTTCGCAGCAAGCTCTGAAGCCTCCGCATCACATTTATGTCCGCCTATGACAGAAACTAGAAATTTCTTTTCGCTCATTATGCCTCCGATTTAGTACCGGGTATCCCGCCTTCCTCCTTCGCCAACCTATTTAGGTTTTATCTGGCTACGGCGGACTTCGTCGCTGAAGCTACGGCGGACAGGCGAGTACCGGGTACCGGGTTTTGGTAGTAAGTTTTTGTTTTAACAGCTGGTGTGGTCTCTGGTTATTGGTCCATGGTCAGAAAATTCCAGGTTATCAGGTTATCGGGTTATCGGGAACTAGGGTATCGGGATATCCGGGAAAGAACCTTATATCCGATTTCCTGATACCCTGATATCCTAGTCCCCAATTTCCTGGTCCCCCAATTTCCTACCTAAACTGCCCTCAAACATACAAACCATCAACCATACCAGTAGCCAAAACTCAAACTATTCACCAGCACTGTGTATTGAGTATTGAGTTAATAATCTATCTTTTCCAGGAACTCATTAATTCCTACAGCATATTTGTCTTCATTCAGAAAGACACTGTCATTGTGTCCGCCGCGCAAGTTAAGAAAACTTTTTGGTTCAATCGACGCCTCGAAGAGCATTTTTCCATGATGATACGGCACAATATCGTCCTCTGAGCTATGTATCACGAGGACCGGCACTTTCAGTCCTCCCATTTTGGATAACGTATCATATTTTATGGTTATGACCACAGACATCGGCAAAAACGGATAGATCTCTTTTGCCATATCCGTCGTAGAGGTAAACGTGCTGTCGATTATCACGGCAGGGACATCTGTCCGGGAAGCGACCTCTACCGCTATCGCTCCTCCCAAAGACTTCCCATAAAACAGGATCTTCTTCTTATCTACATCATCGCGGGAAACCAGATATTCATATGCCGCGTAACCGTCTTCATACGTGCCTTTTTCCGAGGGCCGCCCTTTGCTCTTACCATACCCTCTGTAATCAAAAATGAACACATTGAAACCCAGACGATACAGCATGGTTATTATTTCCAGGCGATGGCTTATATTTCCCGCGTTCCCGTGACAAAACAATATAGTTCCCCGCGGCTTGTCCACTTGCGGGATAAACCATCCGTTCAGAGAGGTTCCGTCAGAAGAACTGAAATATACGTCTTCGTATTCAAGACCGGCGGCCTGGGGGGTCTCTTCCATTGATGCGGTCGGAAAAAACAGATTGCTGTACTCGAACCACCTGATCCACAAAAAGACCAGCACCCCGATGACAACCGTTAATAGTATCCAGAAAATTATTGTCTTCAAAATATATATCCTATATTATCCCCTTTACCATGCGTCTTAAACTTCTTTTTACCTTCGAGATCAACCTTAACCTTCATTGTTCTCCCTTCCCTATTAAGTTTACCCTGTACCGGAGGAGCATAGCGGCGACTGGTACGGGGCTACTTGTCCGCCATAGCTTTAGCGAAGGCAAAAGCCTTAGGAGGACGGCGGATAATATGGTTTTATATCCACATCCATTATATAATAAAGCCGTGGACACTCAAATACTCTTTTCTGTTGTGATACCGACCTATGATCGGGAACGATTCCTTAAAAAGTGCGTGGATTCTGTTCTGGCGCAAACATATACGCGTTTCGAGGTCATTATAGTCGATGACGGCTCGAGGGACGGGACAAAAGACCTTATCGCGTCTTACGATGATAACAAGATCCTTTATACCCGCCAGGACAATAAGGGCGTTTCCCGCGCCCGGAACAAGGGCCTTGAACTAGCGAAGGGCGACTTCGTGGCGTTCCTGGACTCGGATGACTGGTGGTCCGTGAAAAAACTTGAGAGAAGCCTGCAATACATACTGGACTTCCCTGACATAAACATATTCCATACCGACGAGATCTGGTATCGGAACGGAAACCTTCTCAAACAGCTCTCCCGTCATAAAAAACCAACCGGCCATGTATACAGGAACGCTTTGCCTATTTGCTGCATAAGCATTTCCACCGCGGTCATTAAAAAAACCGTTTTTGACGATATCGGGACATTTGACGAAGACCTAGAGGCCTGCGAAGATTACGATTTCTGGCTGAGAGCCACCAATAAATACGAAGTAAAACTTATTCCTGAGGACCTCACCCTCAAGGACGGTGGAAGACCCGACCAGCTCTCATCAAGCGTCTGGGGCCTGGACCGGTTCAGGATAAAAGCTCTGGGTAAGATGCTCGCATCGAACATCCTGTCTCCGGAAAATTCTGAAGCTACCCTGGACGAACTCCGGAATAAATGCGAGATATTCGCAGTCGGATGTGAAAAACACGGGAAGACAGAAGACGCAGATTACTATCGTAGTTTGCCCACAACATATCAGTAAAAATCAGGGATCAGTAATAAATTCTAGGTTTGCGTTGGAGGGTTACGGCTATTGAATCGTCTGACGTTATAGGGTTACGGCTTAGCCTCTACCGTAAACCTCTACCGATTCCACACACGTAGCCGATCAACGATATACAAGATACTAACATGGTGAGCTACTTCTGAATCTTGACCGGATCCGACCCCGGGTTCCAGTCAAGTGTGCGGATAGGATACGGGATGACGATGTCTTCTTCCTTGAAACGTTTGTGCAGACGCTTAATAAACTCGTGTTTGAGCAGATAGCTGTCGGTGAATTCTTGAGCTCTGAGCAATACCCTAAAGTCTATGCTGGAATCGTTGAAGGTATGAAAACGAACATTCGGCTCAAAATCCTTCACGCCGCCTTCCACATTCTCCAGGACGTCTTTAGCTACTTCCACTACTACTTTTTCCACATGATCAAGGTCTGAATCGTAATGGACACCTGCCTGTATCTTTATCGAGATCTCCGTTTCAGGGTAGTAATAATTCAAAACACGGGAGTTTACCAGGACGTTGTTCGGTATGACAACCGTATTATTAAGAAGCATCCTTACCCACGTTGAGCGCCATCCGATCTTTTCGACATACCCTTCCTCCCCGGAGTCAAGCTTGATAAACTGACCGATCTTTATCGGCTTGTCGATTATAAGCTGCATACCGGAAAAGAAGTTCTCCAGCGTCGGTTGAAGCGCCAGAGCTACCGCCAGAGAACCCACACCCAGCGAAGCCAGTATAGGGGTTAGGGAAACTCCGAAATTGTCCAGAAGGATAAGAAGACCCAGCCCCATGACGACCGCCCGGAGAATGATCTGGATGACACCTTTAGAATCCCTGAGAGCCGGTATATTTTCAGAATAGGTTTTCACGAGACCCGTGAATAACCTGTCAAAGAAGATTATTATAGCGATTATTGTAGTCGCCTTGAAAACTATGTCAACCATAACGAGAAGTTCGCCGTCAGTACCGAACTGAAAGATGTTATCCAGAACAGCAATTCCGCTTACAAAAACAAAAAGTAGCAGCGGAAGATCCAGGGCGTGCATAAGAACATCGTCAAAACGAAAAGCGGTCTTCGTCGCGAACCTCTTTATCGCCCCGAAGACCACCCTTTTCAATATAAGGAACACACTTACCCATAAGAAATACAGAACGGGTATGTATATCGCGGCGGGTACATCCATCCCCCAAATACGCAAATTGCTCACTTATCCCTCCAAGTTATCCACAAATTTAACCTGGTTAGTTCCTGCCAGGTTACGATAAAAACCCAAAATCCTAAACCCAAAATCCAAAAGAAATCCTAACCATTAAATCCAAAATACCTGTTTCCCCTTATTGCCCTTTTATGTGTTTTGTCATTTGGACTTCATTTGGGCTTTGGATTTTGTCATTTGGCTTTGGATCCTGAACTTCCAGACTTATTTTTACCGTCAGGATTACGCCTTCCCGGCGCTGCCGAGAACGTTTTCGTTCTTGTGCGTGTACATCTCCACGAGAGCCTGCCTTGCCGGCCCCAGGTACTGCCGGGGATCAAAGTGCCCCGGATTTTCCACAAAATGCTTTCTTATCGCTGCCGTCATCCAAAGTCTTCCGTCCGAATCAATATTCACTTTGCAAACAGCTGATTGCGTCGCCTCTCTGATCTGATCCTCAGGTATACCGACGGAATCTTTGAGCGCGCCGCCGTTATCGTTGATGAGTTTAACGGCTTCTACCGGGACAGAGGATGAACCGTGAAGAACTATCGTAAATCCGGGTATTCTTTCCTCGATCTCTTTAAGTATATCGAATTTGAGCGCCGGCGGTATGTATACACCCTCCGCGTTCTTCGTGCACTGCTCCGGCTTGAACTTGTTAGCCCCGTGGGATGTGCCGATCGAAATAGCGAGCGAATCCACACCTGTCTTCTTTACGAACTCTTCGACCTCTTCCGGTCTTGTGTAAGTAGATTCTTCAGCGACAACGTCGTCTTCTATGCCTGCCAGAACGCCGAGTTCACCTTCTACCGTTACGTCAAATTTATGCGCGTACTCCACGACCTTTTTTGTCAGCTCTATGTTCTCTTCAAAAGAAAGGTGAGAGCCGTCTATCATTACCGAAGAAAAACCAAAATCGATACAGGATTTACATAATTCAAAAGTATCGCCATGATCGAGATGCATCGCGACGGGTATTCCTTTAACGCCTTTTTCTTTTGCCATCTCTTTCATCATTGCAACCGCCCCCTGGCCTAGATATCTCAGGAGGGTCTGGTTGGCGTATTTACGAGCTCCGCTTGATACCTGTATAATGACCGGCGACTGACTTTCCAGACATGCCGTCATTATAGCCTGCAGCTGC